>JBGSJM010000128.1:0-19216 GCA_041742015.1 Verrucomicrobiales bacterium
GCTCAGGTTCCGTTTATCATTAATCTTTTTGGGAGTGTTTATTATGGTAAAAAGGTTACCAGTGACAATCCCTGGGACGCAACCACTTTGGAGTGGGCAACCCCAACCCCACCACCACATGGAAATTTCGACCGGGAACCAGTAGCTTACCGTGGCCCCTATGAGTATTCTGTTCCCGGAGCTGACCGCGATTTTACACCACAGTTTGAAGACGATCCCAAGGTTGTGAAGGGCGAGAAAGCCAGTCGCGATCACAGTGTGAGTTCCAGTGACTCAAAATAGGCCAAACCTGAACCGCTCAGTTATTTAGTTTACTCGATTTTTCAGTATGGAAATTCCTTACGAAGTGAGTCCCCGGAGAGATACGGGGTTGTTTAATTCAAAACTCGGAATCTGGCTCTTCCTAGCGTCAGAGGTCATGTTGTTTGGTGGGCTGTTCTCGGCTTATGTCTTTCTCCGGGTTGGAGTGATCGAAGGCGTTGATGTGCCGTGGCCTTGTGGGCTTAATGTTCATAAAACTTTTGTGGTATTGGGATTCGTCAACACATTGGTACTCATTATCTCTTCGGTGTTTGTGGTTTTTGGTTGGATTGCCCTGAAGGAGCGAAAGTGGGCGAAGTTTCAGGTTTTTATGTATTTGACGGTAGCCTGTGCTGCCATCTTCATGGCCCTGAAAACGGTCGAATATCGTTCCAAGTTGACTCAGCACCATGACATCAAATTATTGGATAATTCATTGATGGAGGGAAAGATCCTTGATCGGACGTTTGATATTCCTTTTGAAGGGAAATCTGTTGAATTCAAGCTTGCTGGAAGCAGCCCTGGCTTTGTCAAAGACATCCAGGGGAGTTTTCCGAAGTTCAAAGCCGAGTGGAAGGAATATGCTGAGATCGAAGGAAAGTGGAAGGTGGTTGATAAAACAGCTCAGTTGAATTCCGTTTCTGAGTTTAAAGACTGGTTTGTCCGGGCTCGGGCTAAGGCAACTGCGGATTTGGTTAAAGAACGGAAGAGATATCGAGATGAGATCGATACCAGAACTGCAGCACTTTACAAGAAAGTTGAAGCGATAACTCCTACGGGTCCACAGGTGAATCAAAATGTAAAAATTACGGCTGAGACTCCTTTTCAGCTCCATTCCCGTCGCAGGCAGGTACGTCCCATTCAAAAGCACAATGATCATGATACCCTTACCTATATCGACGGATGTGTGGTTTCTGGTAAAGCGGGAGATGATCGGGTAAAGTTCGAGCCTCACGTAGTTGACATGCAGTTGGTGCCCCTCCACAAGCAGAAGGAGTCCATGGTGTGGGATGTTTTGGGAGATTCTCATCTTAAGGATGCTTGGTTTCAAAACCGCGATGCATCTTACAAAGAGATGGAGCACTATTATGCGCCGCGAAATAAGGAGATTCCCGAAAGCATGTTACGGGAGTATTTTATTAATATTCAAAGTATCCACGATAAAACACATGCCAAACCGTTCTTTAAGGAGTTCGCTGAAGAGTTTCTTGCTGGTGTTGGTATTGGCGGTGGTAAGCATGAGAAGCATGATGATCACAAGGCGGAAACTGCGGACGGTAAGCATGCTGGGCACGGAGATGAGCATCACACCATCCTTATTCCAAGGGACAAGATCAAGTTTCTTAACAGCCATGGCCCTCGGAACGGTAATTACTATGCGATCTATTTCACGATGACCGCTCTGCACGGTCTCCACGTGGTTGGTGGGGCCTTGGTTTTGCTATATTTCGTTGTCTTCGGTAAAAAGCTTTATTTGAAGAACCCTGAGCATCTGGCCAACCGAGTAGAGGTGGGAGGGCTCTTCTGGCACTTTGTGGACTTGATTTGGATTTTCCTGTTCCCTTTGATGTATCTTATCTAATTTTAAATTCATTCTGATTCGATGGCTGACTCACCTGAAGAAATTGCAAAGCACAAGAAGCTCTACACCGCTGTTGGAGTGTGGCTAATTGTGTTTTCCTGTGTGGCACTAACTCTTGGTGTAGTGCCAGTATTTGATTTTGGGCCACCAGGTACGACTTGGGAGGATTTTGTTGCAGGTATAGGTGTTTCCGTCATTAAAGCGTCCTTGGTGGCATTAGTTTTCATGCACTTGAATCATGAGAAGCCATTGATCTATAAAACCCTTCTTTTCACCTTCCTTTTTTTCGTGAGTCTGATGGCGCTGACTCTTTTTGCCCTGGCTGATCCAATCAAGGAATCGTATGATACCCTTACGACTCTAAAAGGTATCCTGAACTTGAATCATTGATGTCTCTTAAATACTTCCATCTTATCTTTATCGCTTTATCCATCATCACCACCGTTGGTTTTGGGGTTTGGGCGCTAAATGTACAGGGACTTCCCAGCGGGTTTAAAGCGATGGGCTGGTTTAGTCTTTTTCTGGGCGGGGTGCTTTGCTGGTATGGGGTTCGTTTCCTGAAAAAATCAAAATCAATCATTATCTGAAAATTGGAATTCGTAGCAACATCAACTTTTTATCAAGCCTGCGCGATGTGCCTCGGAGGGGCCACTGGTGAGTTGGCTTCGGCGGCGAATTACGCTATTGGTTTGTTGTTGGTGGTCCTATTGTTTTTGTTGGGTTCATTTGGCGGATTCATTTTCTATCTCCGGAAAAGAGCCATGGATGTTGCGGCGGAGGATCTTGTTTAAAATGTGCGACCATGAGACTGTACCCTGTTGAATCGGTCATTGTACCCTGTTGAATTGAGACTTTATTATGAATATCGAGTGGATTAACGATGTTATTTTTATGCATGATATCGGCTCCAAACACGGGCTGATTGGAAACCATATGCTGGCAATTGTGCATTGGTTTATGCTTTTTCTTTTTCTTTTTTGGTCAGGGTTTCTGGTCGTGGTGCTTTGGAAGTTTCGGGCCAGGAAAAATCCCAAGGCGAGTTATCAAGGGATGACATCTCATTTTCCTTCTCACCTCGAGATAGGAGTTGTGATTGTGGAAGTGGTGCTTTTGATGGGCTTTGCATTTCCATTATGGGCCCGCCAGGCTGATATTGCGCGCCGCCCAACCGGTGGTGATGTGATCAATATCCGGGCTGTGGGAGAGCAATATCGGTGGAATTTCCACTATGCCGGCACTGACAAATCCATGGGCATCACCTCGTATGATCGGATCAGTGGTGATAATCCGGTGGGACTGGTGAAGGAAGATCCCAACTCAAAAGATGATTTTGTCTCGACTCGTGAACTGATCGTGCCCAAGGACCGTCCTGTGGTTATCCAAGTGACTTCAAAGGACGTGATTCATGGACTGGCTCTGGTTTCCATGTTTGTCCAGCAGGATGCAATTCCGGGACAGGAAATTCCCTTGTGGTTTATCCCTCAGAAAATCGGGACTTGGGACATCGTCTGTGCCCAGTTGTGCGGGGCAAGCCATGCGCAGATGACTGCAACCATCGAGGTAAAGTCGCAAAAGGATTTTGATGAATGGCTCGCTGAGCAAAAACCGCTTTTGCCTCAGCAATAGTTTTATCTTGAGCATGTTCCGGGTGATTCCCTGAAAATCAGTCCGGTTCTAGCATGTCTTTGAAGCTCCCTACTTTTGGGGTGCTTCTTTTTGAGGACAAAACCAATCAGCTCCCAATTTGTTCACTCCGGCGTAATAATTTACAAACAGCGGAAGCTGAGGTTGCCATGGGAAAACATTCACCACTGACGATTGGTTTTTATCGCTATGCCAGGGTGGTCCTGGTGATGGCGATCCTACTGATTTGGTGGGGGGCCGCGACAACGACAAAGCAGGCGGGAATGGCCTTTGCTGACTGGCCGCTGAGTTTTGGGTCGATCAATCCAGATGGATGGTTGAAAAATATGGTTCCTTTTCTGGAACACAGTCATCGACTGCTGGCCACCTTGGTCGGATTGTTGGTGCTAGGTCTGTTTTCCTGGGCTTATTTGTCGGGCGGGACTCACAATTGGAAACGGGCTCTTGAGATCGTAGGGTTGGTCTTGGTTCTTGCACTGGTCTTTGGAACCTTTATCCGGGCAGGTGCTGAACGGGAATCAGCAGCAGAAAAAGTGGCGCTGATGCGGTCGGGCTTTCTCCTCGGCTTGATCCCAATTGGGTGGTGGATATGGAGTTGTATGGGTCGGAATTGGCGGTTGATAGAAAAAGTCACGGCTCTGGCTTTGTTGTTGGTCACGATCCAGGCGATTCTAGGCGGACTTAGGGTGACGGAGATCTCGAACGGATTTGCTGTGATCCACGGTTGTCTGGCTCAGTTCTTCTTCTGTCTGCTGATATTTATTGTTCTCCTGAGTTCCAGAAAGTGGGGCGAACTTCCTTTCGTCACCACGTTCGGGGAAAAACGGGTGCTTCAGTTCGGTGGGCTTATGATCCTCACGCTGGTCATTATGCAATTGGTGTTTGGTGCGTCGATGAGGCATTTCCATCGCAGCGGCCTGGCAGATCACGGCATCTTGAAGACCGCAGGTGCCTGGATCCCATCGTTCGAGGAACCGATCATCACCTTTTTGTTTTTGCATAAACTGACCGCATTTTTGATATTGATTTCCGTGGTCGGGCTGTTTGGCTGGGCATCACTGCGCCCCTTTGGAATGCAGAAACCGACCCGGCATTTGCTTTATATTTTAGCTCTGCTGGGGCTTCAAATTGGCCTCGGCATCTTTGTGATTGTAGGAGGGAAACACTTTTGGATCACCAATTTCCATGTGCTCAACGGGTTGGGCCTCTTTGCGCTGATCTTTGTTTTTGTGATTCGATCAATGCGGGGCAAAGTACGGAGGGATTTACTGGCATCTGGCGGGGAAGAGGGGTAGTTTCGCGAGAAATGGAGGCACCAAGCAACACCGGAATTTCGCTCAAGGCAGTCTGGGATGACCTGATCGACCTAACCAAAGCGCGACTTAGCGTTCTGGTGGTGATTACCGGGATGTTTGGCTATCTGGTCGCAACCAAGATGACCGAAACTTTCTCCATCAGTGGATTGTTTCACACCACGTTTGGAACGCTGCTGGCCGCACTGGGGGCGGCAGTTTTTAACCAAATCATGGAGGTGGATGCTGATTCAAAAATGAAGCGGACGGCGGAGCGCCCGCTACCTGGCAACCGGATTCCCCGAGGCCTGGCATTCGTGATTGGATTCCTGTTGAGTGCCTTTGGGATCGTCCATCTTTCATCGATGATGAATTTTTCCGCAGGTGCCTTTGCTGCGGGGACGCTTTTTGTTTATCTTTTTATCTACACTCCCATGAAGCGGTATTCCTCGTTTAACACTATCATCGGGGCGGTTGCTGGGGCGCTGCCACCATTGATCGGATGGGCGGCCGGGGGCGGGGATTGGGCGGGGCGTGGGGCCATCTTTCTTTTTGCACTGCTCTTTTTCTGGCAGTTGCCCCATTTTGCTGCCATCAATTGGATGTATCGGGAGGAATACATCAAGGGCGGTTTTGTGATGTGGTCGAATCAAGATACCAACGGGAAAATTACCGGGCGACTTGCTCTCTTCTTTTCGATATGTCTGCTCCTGGTGGGTGTCTATAGTGGCGTTGCCGGTGTGATCGCCTGGTGGGCTGCCGTAGGCATTAGCCTGGCGGGTGGTGTTATGTGTTATCTGTCGTTTGTCTTTTTGATGTCTTCGCTGCGGGTCGATGCGCGAAAACTCTTTTTCTATACCCTTGTTTACCTCCCCATCGTAATGAGCATTGGTTATTTTGGTTGGATCACAAAAAATGAAGTCTAAAAATGTTTCAAGCGAAAACCCGGCAAACTCGCGGGAAATCAATTTGATCGCCTGGTATGGTACCATCGCCGGGCTCTGTGCCATCATATTGAGTGGTTCTTTCTTTATCACCAGGGCCTACTTGAAAGACACTCGGGAAAAAAGGATCAACTGGCGTCCCGGGAAAATTGGGCGATTGGAAGAGGATCTTAAGGCGATTAACCGGGACGGTCGTGAAGTATCGCTCAGTGAGTTGCGCGGTAAGATATATGTCCTCGGGTATCAATATACCGATTGCCCCGGGGGATGTCTTGGTATGGCCGCCGTCATGAAGGAATTGCACGATACCTATAAAAATGATCCCCGGTTTCATCTCGTTTCCTTTAGTGTTAATCCCGAGGGTGATACCCCGGAGAAAATGAATGCCTGGGTTAAGGAAAGAGGGGTGGATGCCCCGAACTGGTGGTTCCTTACCGGTGATGCCGAAAAGATTCGGAAGTATGTGGCACGTTATTTGAAATTTTATCCAACCCAGGAAAATACTGATCCCACGGTGATTGCAACTCAGGGTAAATGGGCTCACGATCAACGATTGGTGATTATTGATGGGGATGCCAATATTCGTGGTTACTACGGAGTGATGGATAACGTGGGCGGGCCCACCGCTGAGAAGCTCTTAAAGCGGGATCTGGATATGATCCTTCATCCTGAAAAAAAACTTTCCGATTACCCGGTGATCGAATTCCCGGTGATCGCACCAAAATAGATTTTACTTATGACTGACCCCATACTTGCGACCTCGTTTTTTCCACCGCTCAACGCTTCGTTGAACGCCATCAGTACCGTGTTTTTGGTTGCCGGTTTCTGGTTCATCAAAAACGGAAAAAAAGAAGCTCACAAAAAGTCGATGACCGGGGCACTGATTGCTTCGACCCTGTTCTTGATTTGTTATATCTACTATCACTATACATCGGGGCATACTACCTTTCCGAAAGAGTATCCCGTGGCACGGATGGTATATCTTGGGATTCTATTTCCCCATGTGGTGCTGGCGGTTTTAAATGTGCCGCTAATCATTGTCACGGTCATGGCGGCAGTTCGGGGGAATTTCGAAAAACACCGCAGGTTTGCCAAATTCACCCTGCCGATTTGGCTCTTTGTTTCGGTTACCGGGGTGATAGTCTATTTTATGATCTACCAGTGGTTTCCTCCGAGTGTTCCCGCTTAATATGGTTTGGCCAGAACCAGTCGGATCGCTTCAGCAGCGGCCGCAAAGCCAAAGGTTCCGGTGACATGGGCGGCTGTTCCCAGGCCACTGGAACAGTCCAGCCTTAGGCCACTTCCGGGTTCGGGGATATTGCAAACGGAGCCATCCGACCAGGGAAATCTGGATTTTTCTTTGCTGTAAACCGCAGGTATATGAAACGGTTCGCGGGTTGGCTCAAGGGGGAAACCATAAGTGGCACGGAGGTGTTTTCGCAGGATTTTGAGAAGCTTGTCATTGGTGGCGAATGCAAGATCGTCCCGGCTCACCGCCGTTGGATCCATTTTCCCCCCCGCTCCCCCGCACACCACGATGGGGATGTTTCGGGCCCGACAATTTCCAATCAGCGCGCATTTATGAGTGATCGAATCAATCGCATCCACCACACAATCGAACTGGTTTGAAAGGAGTTGGTTGGCGGTTTTATCGGTGAAAAATTCCACTTCCGAGTGCACGATGACTTCGGGATTGATTAGTCTGGCCCGCTCTGCCATGGCCCGGGCTTTTTCCCGCCCGATCTGGCCTTCCAAGGCATGAATCTGGCGGTTGGTATTGGTCACACAGATGGAATCGAGATCAACCAGAGTGATTTCCCCCACCCCAGAGCGGGCCAGCGCTTCGACCGTCCAGGAGCCGACTCCGCCGATTCCGACAACCGCAATATGGGCACTGCAAAGTCGCTCCAACCCTTTTTTTCCATAAAGCCGGCCCAAACCGGAAAATCGCTGGGTGTACCCCTCTGTCATTGCCATCTTTTTCAAACCACAATTTGCGTTTGGATGGGCCAATTTACAAGCCCCAGAACTCGTGACACACGGACAAGCTTGTGTTATGAATGATTCGCAATGAAATCGAGGCAACCAGCCATGGTCTTTATTTTCATCACGCTGGTCCTTGATATTCTGGGAGTCGGCGTGATCGTTCCCATTTTGCCCAAACTGGTCGGCCAGTTGCGCGGTGGGGATGCCGCTGTTGGGGCCTATACTTATGGCGGCGTGCTCGGAGTCTATGCGTTGATGCAGTTTTTATTCGCCCCCATTCTGGGTGCATTATCGGATCAATTTGGGCGGCGCAAGGTGATTCTTCTTTCACTTTTTGGCTCGGGATTGGATTATTTTTTGATGGCCTGGGCTCCCACTCTACCCTGGTTCTTTCTCGGCAGGATCTTTTCCGGCATCACCGGGGCGAGTGTTTCGGCGGCATCCGCCTATATCGCGGACATCAGCCCGCCGGAAAAGCGGGCTGCCAATTTCGGGATGATCGGGGCGGCTTTTGGCCTCGGATTTGCAGTCGGTCCAGCTCTCGGCGGCTGGTTGGGAAAATTGGGGGTCGATCATTTTGGCGAAATCGGCATTCGGCTGCCCTTCATCGTCGCAGCGGTTTTAACTTTGATTAACTGGCTGTATGGCTTTTTTGTGCTCCCAGAATCGCTCAATCCTGCGAATCGGCGGGAATTCCGACTCGCCCAGTCCAACCCCTTCACCTCGTTGATAAATCTGCGTCGCTACCCACTGGTCTTTGGTTTGGCGATCACTTATTTGATTCTTGGGCTGGGGCACCAGGTTTATCCGGCCATCTGGGCACTGTTTACGGAAAAAAGATTCGGTTGGGATTCCCACCAAATTGGTTCCTCCCTCGCTTTTGTAGGGATTATGGCCATTGTTATCCAGGGTGGGGTGGCACGAGAACTAATCCCGATGTTGGGGGAGCGGAAAGCAGCCCTCCTCGGGACTGGCATAAGTATCATCAGTTATCTCGCATATGGATTGTCGACCCAGGGATGGGTGATTTACGTCATCATTTTTCTGGGAGCGATCGGAGGTATCGCGACCCCTGCGATCCAGGGGCTTATCTCCCGCACCGTGGGAGATGATGAACAGGGTGCCATCCAGGGCTCTCTGACCAGTCTGCAATGTGTCGCAGGAGTGTTCGGACCGATTTTGATGACCGGGATATGGGGAAAATTTGCCGCTGCTGATGCATCACCATTTATTCCGGGTGCCGCATTCTTCACCGCAGCGACCCTGGCACTGGTCGGATTGATTTTGATGCTCTTCTCCTTTGGAAAGGTCCCGGTAGTACCTGAAAAAATTCTGGATTAGAAACAAAAGTAGCCAAAATCGACACAAGTGGCCAATAACTTTTCAGCAATTGGTAAATTTTTTACCAGCCAACCATTTCTCGAACCGCCGGAACCCGCTTAAGACCGTGGAAACCCAGCAATTTTAGGGTTGGCATAGAAGTTGCTAAATAATATTGGTGTATGAAAAAAATCGAAGCCATTATTAAGCCATTTAAACTTGAAGAAGTAAAAGAAGCCCTGACCGATGCCGGGATCCACGGGATGACCGTGAGTGAGGTAAAAGGATTTGGGCGCCAAAAGGGCCACACTGAAATTTATCGGGGATCGGAGTATGTCGTGGACTTCCTGCCCAAGGTAAAAATCGAGATCGTGGTTGACGACGCTGAAGCTGCCAATGTGGTAAACACCATCGTCAAAGCAGCTTCCACCAACAAGATTGGTGATGGCAAAGTGTTTGTTTCCAACATCGAAGACGCTGTCCGGATTCGCACCGGTGACCGTGGTGTTGCTGCGATCACTTCAGCCGAGTAGTCCAATTTTTACAATCGTTTCTCACTAAAAAAAGACCCGAACCGAAAGGTTCGGGTTTTATTTTTTCTTGCGATACACTTCCAGATGACAATTAAACCCGCCCAGATCAACGGTCTGTCGGGATTCCAGCTCCAGGGTCTGCACCGGGCACTCCATTTGGAATGGATTGACAAAAACGAGCTTGCCGCCTGGCTTAAGCACCGTGGCTGCCGCCCGGAACAGGGACTTAAACAAATCGCGAAGCCCCGTGATCCTCACCCGTCGACCCAGGGGCGGATTGCTGATTACCAGAGTGACTGAAGCCGGCCCCAAGCCATCGATCCTTGCGAAATCCCGGAAATCACAGCAGACCACGCTGCTCTCCACGCCCTGAAGACCAGCCACTGCTATATTCCGCGTGGCTATGGAGACAGCCTCCTCGCTGAGATCGGTTCCGTATAGTTTCCTCACGCCACCGAGCAGCGCCCGCTCGATCAGCTCCAAGCCCGATCCGCAAAAAGGATCCCAGACTATCTCCTCATCACAGGTTCGCGCCAGGCTGGCCAGACACGCCGCGAGAGGCGGGTGCGAGGCTGCCGGGACATCGTCGACCCGGTAAAACCAACGGGGATCAGGTGATATTCTGGGTCGCAACTCCACCGAAGTGCCTTTTTTGATTGGGTGAATCTCGACCGCCCAGGGAGCCTCTCTGGCATCATTTAATATCTCCGGACACATCGCAAATGCCCGCGTCGCCACCGCCTTCACCAGGCTGCGCCGCGCACCTTTGTCGCAAAAATCCAGTCGGTAACGTAGCGAACCCTCGGTGAAGGTGCTGAGCAGACTCCTGGAAAAGGGCGAGGCAATGAGCGTCGCCCACTCATCAACCGCAGCCGACTCCGCGACCGGTTCCACGGTGCCAAGCACAAAACTGACCGAGGTACAGCACCGCAATTCGTAGAGATCACGGAGGGTGAAAGGCTTCATCGGGGCGATGGCGACCAGCCCCTTGTGAACATCGAGAAATCGGAATTTTCCAGATCGCCGGAAGCGCGATTCAACCTCGTTTTTCACGATCGTCTCCAAACCGGATCGGCAGCGCAGATGAATCCTCATTCGCACCCGCCCCGAAAACGGGGCATCCAGCAGGATGCGGCTGGGTTGCTGACTGCGGGCGATGCTCGCTTTGACTTTGCTCTCGGTTTGGGATGATAGATCAGTTCTGGCCTCGATGACCTCCAAGGTGGCCTGTCCTCCGATTTTATTTAGGGCCTCCTCAAGATATTTCTTTTCCCGCTCATTTTTCGTGGTTTGGAGGAGGTCTAAAAGCGCCGCTTCCACGTCGCTGCCGGAATCCAATTGCGGCAGGGCGGTGATGGCATAGCGGCGGATCTTTTCCTCTGGATCACCCAGCAGCTTGAACAGCCAGGTTTTGCCCTGTTGTTTTTCCAGTTCCGACCCGAACCGGGAAAACACTGTCCCCACCGCCCTGATCAGCCCGACCTGGGCGACCCGTTGCTTCGCCGGGGAGCAGTCGAAAAGTGTAACCTCCTCCCAAAGTTGCTGGGGCGTCAGGGTTCGCAGGCGTTTGTAGAGTTCCTTGACCGCATTTTGTTCGGGATGCTTCATATCGGGCACCGGATCTCTGAATCCCTGCTCAGGGCACTGAACAGGAAAGTGAGGGAGTTGGCAAGTTCCACAATCAATTCCAGACGAAGGAAAAAAAAGCCACCTTCGCCCAACGGGTCGAAGGTGGCTTTTAAAGTTAACGTCCTGCAACACGCTGTGTCATGGTTGGCATCACTCATCAGAGAGGAGTGGTGTCAACTCATTCGGCAGCGCATACCATTTCTTTTAAGGGGCAAACATGTTTCTATCAGGGAGAATGACTCCTGTTTTCTTTGCGTATTGATTCCAAATTTCGATCATTTCATCACGAAGTTTGGGCTCCTTTGTGGACAAGTCAATCATTTCACCGGGATCTTTTGCCAGATCATAAAGTTGCCAATTGTTCGGACCAAACGGTTCGGTTAACCAAAGCAATTTATAATCACCTTTCCTGACACCGCGCGTACCAAACAGTTCCCAACTCGCAGCGGTATCATCTTTGTGAACCATTTCGGCTTCTCCCCGGACCACGGGCAGGATTGACTTGCCGCGCATCTTCTCGACTGTGCGCCCTTTGTAAGATTCTCCGGGATGAGTTGTTCCAGAAGCCTCCAGGATGGTGGCTGCAATATCCATAACGTGTGCATAGGAATCGCTGCGACCACCGGATTTCTTCACGCCGGGACCGCTGATGATCATCGGCGAGCGGATTCCCCCTTCAGCGACCATGGTTTTGAACATGCGAAAAGGTGTCATGCTGACTTGAGCCCACGCAGGCCCGGCGGCGACTCGGGAATACTGGCGACCCAGGTTTTCGAGCCGGTTATCTGAATTGCGCTCCACCCATTCCTTGTCGGTACCGGGATACTGGTCCATGTTGAGGCCGTTGGCCCCGTTGTCCGAAAAGAAAATAACCAGGGTGTCATCCCATTCCTTGGTCCGTTTGAGGTATCGAATCATCCGTCCCAGTTGATAATCAATATTTGCAATCATGGCTGCGTAGACCTCCATCTTTCGAGCTTCGATCTTTTTGTCCTCTTCTGAGAGTTGATCCCAGGCGGGGATTGTCGGCAGCCTAGGAAATGCCTTGGCATCTGCCCCAATGTAACCGAGTTCCTTCAAACGCTTGAGACGCTTTTCACGAAGGGCGTCGTAACCCTCTTTGTACTTGCCCTTGTATTTGTCAACCCAATCATCCGGGGCATGGAGTGGATCATGTGGTGCGGTAAAGGCGAGATACCCGAAAAACGGAGCCGCACCCGGACAGTCATCAAGATACTTCATCAGTTTATCCGTATAGAACTCCGATGAATAGAACCCATCGGGCACATGCACTCGAACTCCATTCTCGCGGTAGGTGGGGGTGTAGTTGGCATACATCATCCATTCATCGTCGAAATGGCTCGTTCCACCGTTGAGCATGGTGTAGGACTTCTTGAAGCCGAGCCGGGAAGGATCCTGCTCGACCTCTTCGCCGAGATGCCACTTCCCGCTCATTGCGGTGTAATAACCCGCATCCTGCAGAAGGTTGGCGATGCTCACAACGCGATCTGTAAAGTAACCCTCGTAGCCCGGCTGGCCTTTCTGGTTGGGTGTAATCGCCTCTCCCATCGAACCCAAGCCGGCGAGGTGGTTGTCCGTACCGCTAAACAGCATAGAGCGGGTGGGCGAGCACGATGCCGAAGTGTGAAAATCCGTAAACCTCATCCCAGATTTCGCCAATGCGTCCAGATTCGGTGTATCGATCTCACCTCCGAAAGGGCCGATATCGGAGTAGCCCATGTCGTCCACTACGACCAGCAGAATGTTAGGTCGTTTTTTGGAGTCCTTACCGTGGCAAATTCCAAACGGTAGTACCAGCATCGCCAGTAGCGGCGTCATTCCCATAAAGAGGAGTGTATTGATTCGTTGTTTCATTGATTCGTGTGATTTTGTGATTAGATGATTAAAGACCCTCAAAGCAGGGGCAACTAAAAGACCATATTTAACCCCATCTGAGGCCCTTTGTAGATGAGGTCCACGGTCGCACGGGGGCCGGAGAATTGCTGTTCCAGTTGGCGATAATCCAAAGAAAGATAAACGCAGGGGTTTATATAATAACCGCCCCCGGCGATAACCTGCCAGGTGGAATCGGAATCGGTGCCGCCGTAATCGCCCAATACCCTAAGGAAGGCTTTGTCAGAAAGGCAATAACGAGCTTCCCCTGCAAAAACAGCATCCCACAGATCAACTTCCGACGATCTTACAAATCCAAATCTTCCTCCAGCACTGACAACCCTGAGTGTCGAATCCATGCCAAAATAGCGAATTCCTCCTCCGAGTGAAACGGTGAGGCAGTCGTTTTGGATAACGTCAAAGAGGATATGTTGATTTACCCGGGTCTGCTCAGTTTCCACGACGACTGAATCAAGAAACCGGCGGTCTTCGAAAGTTCTGCCGGGAGAAACGGACATTTTAGAAAATTCGAAGCGGTAACCAACCCGGCAATGTTTCACAGCCATGGCCAACGCAACAGGAGCGTAATCCAAGTCGTCAATCGCTTCGTCGAACCCGTATGAGCCGCTCGCTGATACATCGTCAGAAGAAATGGTTCCTTCCGTCCATGCAGCCCAGGCTGGAAGCGAGATTTCAAATTTCCACGGTGAGGGACTACAGTCCAGAACGGTAGGTGCCTTGTCCTCGCAAATCACCTCTCCGCCACGCACTAGCGGAGATGAGATTGTGAGAGCTATCACAGGAAAAAGAGAAGCAACAAACCAGACAGTTGATTTCATATAGAGTAAATTCTTTGCAAATTTGGTAACACTGAGGCATGGATGGTGACCACCCTTAGTGGACCAGAATTATCTCAAATTGCTTCCGTCGTCTATCCGCTTTCCGAAAAAGTAAAAATCTCAGGCCAAATGTTTTTCCAGTTGAAGGTTGCAGGCCAGTGATTCAGATTGAACGTGATGGAGCCATTACGATTCTTCCATAGGCGGGCGGAGGGCCTATCCCCAGAACAATTACTTGATGCCATTGACGGATCTGAAATGGACCATACGATTTTGTCTGGCGATTCGTTTTCAGCCGACGTTCGACATATACGGAGTGATTCTTTTTCCATCGATATTGGACACTACTCCTTTTCAGTCCTCGTTCGTGGCCAATTCGGACGAGGGAAGATTTGCCTGGGTCTGAGTAGGGCCGGAGGGAAGCCAACTTGGGTTAACGGAGCATACCTTGAGGACGCTTCAATCCACATCCACGCGGAAAATGATGAAATTCTCTATCGAGCTGACAAGTCAGCCACTTGGTACGCTTTAACGATTACGCGCGAGCGCCTTCAGAGTGTTTCAATTGAGTTGACTGGACGCGAACTTGATCTTCCCGCGACAGGGGTGAAGACGGTCGCGATTCCTTTGGAGTCGGCGAACAGAGTGGTTCGGCTTCTTAACGGACTATCACCGAAATCAATCGTATCCGCCGAATTTCGCGGGGTGGACCTGAAGGAGCAAATTTTGGAGGCCTATGTGTCCGCGATCTCAGAGGGAGAAGGGAGCGCGATTGACGGAGTCAGGAGGCGAAACCAGCATCGATTAGAACTCGTAAGCCAGGCTGACAAGATCATTCGCCAATCGCTCGGCGACAAATATTCCAGCCGCTGCCTTTGTGAAACGCTGGGGGTTTCTGAACGCGCTCTCCAATTGCATTTCAAAGAATTGCTTGGGATACCTCCAAAACAATGGTTCGCCTGCCTCGCTCTCAATCGTGTAAGATCGGAAATCCTTCGGAAAGGCTCTCAACCTCGCACGATTGCAGAACTGGCAATGGAGGTCGGCTTCGAACATTTGGGACGGTTTTCGGAAAGCTATCGAAAGCTTTTCCGCGAGACGCCTTCCCAAACCATGTCAAAGAAGCGGTGAGGGCATCGGATCAATTTACATCCATGCCCAGGGCACTGAATAGGAAAGCGTGGGAATCGGCAAGCTCCTCGATGATTTTTGCGGTGGGTTTTCCGGCACCATGCCCGGCCTTGGTTTCGATGCGGATCAGGACCGGTTCACTGCCAGCCTGGGCATACTGTAGTTGGGCCGCGTATTTGAAGCTGTGAGCCGGAAAAACCCGGTCGTCGTGATCCGCAGTCTGCACCAGCACGGGCGGAAATCGGGTCCCTTTTTTGGTGTTGTGAATCGGCGAGTAGCTCAGGAGATTTTTGAAATCCACCTCGTTTTCCTCCGGGAAACCAAATTCCTTCTGCCAGGCCCAGCCGATTGTGAATTTTTGAAATCGCAGCATGTCATGTACCCCGACCGAGGGAAGCGCGGCTCCAAATAGATCGGGCCGCTGGTTGAGGCAGGCGGCGACGAGCAGCCCACCGTTACTCCCGCCGGAAATCGCCAGTTTCGGGGTGGATGTATATTTTTCAGCGATCAAATACTCGGCAGCACCAATAAAATCATCGAAGACATTTTGTTTTTTTAGTCCCATCCCGGCCTCATGCCAGGTCTCGCCATATTCGCCGCCGCCACGGAGATTGACCTGGGCAAAGACCCCGCCAAGCTCCATCCACGCAGTACGGGAGATGGAAAAGCCAGGTCCCAGTGATATATTAAATCCTCCATAGCCGTAAAGAATCGTGGGATTTTGGCCATCTTTCTTGAGGCCTTTTCGATAGGTTAGATACATCGGAATCCGTGTGCCGTCTTTTGATGGGTAAAAGACCTGTTCCGTCACAAAGTCATCCGTAGCAAAGGCCAGCTTTGGTTCCAGGTATTTTGTGCTCTGGCCGCTTTCTACATCGTAGCGATAGATCGTACCAGGAGTATCAAAGCCCGAAACCATGTAGAAAGTTTCGTGGTCACTCTGTTTTCCACCAAATCCATGCACCGTACCGAAATTTGGCACCCCAACTGGGCCGAGGCTTTTCCCCGAGCGATCAAACACATCGACCTCCTCGCGGACATCGACGAGGTATTCACCGATGAATTTGCCACCGAGGTAGCTGACCCCGCGCAGGTTTTTACGGCTGTTCTCGGCGATGAGGGTGGTCCATTTTTCCGGTGCCGGATCACGTAGATCAACCGCCACGAGGCGGCCATTGGGTGCGTTGCGATTGGTCCAGAGAAAGAAGGTATTTTTTTCGTTCCCGACCATGCTGTATTTGGCATCAAACTCATTGACCAGCTCGATGACCGACCCATCATCGCCTTGGCTGAGGTCCCGATAAAACAGGGCGTTTTTTGAACCCGCTCCGTTCCAGACGTTAAAAATCAGATAGGCTCCATCGTCTGTGTAGTAGGAGCCAAAGCCCCAGGTTTTCTGATCGGGTCGCTGGTAGATAATGACATCCTCACTTTGATTGGTTCCGAGGACGTGGCGATAAACTTTCTGGTAGTAGTTCTCGGCCTTTAGCTCGTCACCACCATCCGGCTGGTCGTAGCGACTATAAAGAACTGGTCTGTCATCCGGAGCCCAGGAACAACCCGAAAATTTGATCCATTTGAGATGATCGGGTTGATCCACCCCGGTTTCGATATCCCGGACTTTCCATTCCTGCCAGTCCGATCCAGATTTGGAAATGCCATAAGCGATTAATTTTCCGTTGTGGCTGACTTCCGTGCCGGACAGGGCGATGGTTCCGTCCTCCGAAAAGGTATTGGGATCAAGGAGGATGTGCTCCTCCGCATCCGGTCGGTCTTCGCGCCAGTAGAGAACACTCTGGTTTTGGAGGCCGGTCTTGCGGGAATAGATGAGTTTTCCGCCCACTACTTTTTCCGGGATGCCGAATTTATCAAAATCCCACATCACTTCGAGTCGTTTCCGGAAAGTTTCTCTACCCGGCAGTTTCGAGAGGTAGTTGGTAGTAAAAGCGGCCTGGGTATCGACCCATTTTTTGGTCGGCTCGCTGCCCAGATCCTCCAACCATCGGTAGGGATCGGGAACATCCACATCAAAGAAGTGATCAACAACGTTCCCCCGCAGGGACTCTGGATAATCTGATTGCTTAAGCTGAGGTAACATGGACTGAGCGTAAATCGGTTCGGCGCAGGACAAGCATAAACCTGCGAATAGGGTTAAAATCATCAAAAAAGAACAATTCATCGTGAAAAAAGCCTATGGGGCGGCGGCTTGACATAGCGCACCTTCCCCACAAAGTCCACTGGAGGAATCGGTTCATATTCGTGATACAACAGGGTACAGTCGGCGATTGTACCCTGTTGGGTCGTTTGGTGGGAAATTTTTTAAGGGTGTTCAAAGGAGACTGCTTCCGATTCGTTGAAGGATTATGCCCCGGAATTTGAAATCGAGTCTCGTCGGAGTCTTTGTCACACTGGTTGTTTTATTTGCAACCACCAGTTGCTCGGTTCCAGAAAAGGCTTCGCTTGGGACTGGTGCTGTGGCTCATGGGGTGAAAAGTTCGGTTCACTATGAAACCATCAAACCGGCGACGTCTAGGTTTGCCGGAAATCACAAGATGGACCGGGAGGTCGCCCTTTTGCTCAAAGAGGGGATCGAAGCGCAGCGACAGGCTGGTGTCACTGACTACAATCCCAAAACGGCCTATGTGGTGGATCCCTCCACTCAGGAAATGAAAGTGTATCATCTGGAATCGCTGACTCCGATGCTGACGATCCCGGTGGGCACGGGAAAAAATGGACTTGGTTTTGGTGGCGCGCAGACTCCGATTGGTTTTTTTACGATGGGTGGGGTGCGAATCGCCAAAGGTGCCAGCGCCTACATCCAAACGGGTGATTCGCGGCAGGGAGTCAGTGGGCTCTACGCGGAAATTCTTTATCCACCGAGTCACCCGAATCCATCTCTGCGCGGACGGGTGCCAAATAATGTGGTGATTCACGGATTTAATCCCAGGGCATCGCAGATGTTGAAGGAACGCCACACCAAGAAGATGATCGGAAAGTTTCCCTGCACAACGGGCTGTCCGGTCCCGGCGATGAAAGATTTGCCGAAGCTGGCACCTTATCTGAAAGACAGTGCCGGGGCATTTGATCCTGGTTCGACACCAAATGGTACCCTGCAAAGTTTGCTCCGAAAAAAGCAGGTGGTCGAATATTCAAACGAATCGGGGCTGGGAGATCCCATCCTGATTTTGGATCGACCATTTCGGAAGTAAGAAGTCTGGAATGCGGCCGATTTGCGGTCTTGCCTATTTCCCTGGTTTGTTGGAATTTCTGAAAGTCGAAATTTCATGAAACAATTCACACGCCGATCTTTTCTCAATCACGCTGCACTAACCGCCGGGGGAATGTCTGCCCTGGGTTTTAATCCGCTGTTTTCCCGGGTTGGCATCGGAGCTGAAGCAAAGGGGATGCAGCTCGGTCTGGTCACTTACCTCTGGGGAAAAGATATGGATTTGCCGACGCTGCTCAATGCCTGTGAAAAATCTGGTGTCCTGGGAGTGGAAACCCGGACTCAACACGCCCATGGCATCGAACCAGGATTGTCGAAAGCCCAGCGGGAGGAGGTCAAAAAACGCTTTGCTGACAGCCCGGTTACTCTATTGGGATACGGATCAAACGCCGCGTTTCACGATGCGGACCCGGCCAAAGTAGCCGCCAATATTGAGCTGACCAAATCCTATATCCACCTGATGCATGACTGCGGGGCTACTGGTGTGAAGGTAAAACCGGATGGCTTTCCCAACGATGTCCCTCGCGAAAAGACCATCGAACAAATCGGGAAGTCTCTAAACATCGTTGCGGCATATGGAGCTGACTACGGTCAACAAATCCGGGTGGAGGTCCACGGAAAGGGGACTCAGGAGATCGATGTGATCAAAGCGATTTTTGAGGTGGCGGATCACAAAAATGCCGCAATTTGCTGGAACTCAAATGATGAAGACCTGAACGGCCCTGGCCTCGAAGCCAATTTCAATCTCCTCAAAGACCGTTTCGGAGCGACCGTTCATGTGCGGGAGTTGAATATCGGGAATTATCCGTATGCGGAATTGATGAAGCTGTTTTTGAAGATCCAATACAAGGGGTGGATACTTCTTGAGGCGAGGACAAATCCAGAGGACAAAATCGC
>JBGSJM010000129.1:0-3303 GCA_041742015.1 Verrucomicrobiales bacterium
AGCTTCCAAATCCCCTTCTCGAAATTCGCTGTGATCGATCCCGATGTAAGATCGAGAATCTGAGAAGCAGCCTCCCCAAGAATCAAATTCACAAAGAAATGATCCGGTGCTGGAAGTGAATTGATTATGTCTAAACACTCCGAAGGCTGCTGGTCCGACACCAGCGGAGTAACTCTTAGAGTTGCAAAAGCAACTTTTCCGGATTTTTTAATCAAAAGATGAGTGCCACTAAGTGATTTTACAAATTCTAATATCCCCGGACCTTCTGCGATTACAAAACCGTGCTTTTTTGACGGCTTATCAAACGAAAAAATAGACCGGGAAATAGTTCCGTCGAATTCCAGAAAATATTCACTAACCGTGTGTCTCTCAGAAGCACCCGACCAATTTTTCAAACTCCTCCTCCAAAAATCAAACATCTCCCAACAATCAGGGCCAAAACATTCAATCAAACAACGGCCTTCACCTTCATCAGGCGAGTTTACAATCAAATCCACAGAATTTGCGCGATTTACAATATTTGCCGACAATTGCCGAATATGATCGAATGGCTCGGACGAGTCGATCACTTTCCTCAAAAAGCGTTCCGCATCGGTTGTTTGGTAAATCTCGACCAGAAAGCTCTTGGGATCATACCCCTCCAAAAATCGATCATTGCCGAGAACCGAATGCAGGGAAGGCTTCCCTGGATGGTTTTTCCGATATTGTAATTCTTCCTCCACAGCTACTTCGAAGTGATCCCTCATCCTCCGAATAGCCATAATATCCTCACGGAGCGAAAAGTATCTGATTTGCAAAGGGTCTGAAGGATCGATCACTCCATCCGACTCCTCACGCCAGTCTTCAAGATCATCTTCTATTCGGTGCAGAAACCTATTAATTTGCTCTACAAACGTGGTGCTGAAAGCCAATCGAAAAGGTTTAAGAATGAAACCATGGAGGGAACCAGCTATCAGATTCACCAACTCAAAATTAATTTTCCCCGAAGAATCGCAGGCACACGTGACAATGGCAGGCTGATTTTTAGGTAAACGTGCCAGGTTCAAAGCAATCGGTTCAATCAAAAAATCCTCCACCGTCCGCCTTAGTGCCCGGGCTCCGAATTCCGGCTGGAAACCCAGTTCCGCAAGTTTCGAAAACACATCAGGCTGAATTTTAATGCTGAGCTGGGTCTCCATTAAACCAACCCTAGAGAGTGCTTTCTCTGTCATCCCTCCAACCAGCGATTCAATATCCTGCGGCGACAATTCTCCAAATGGAATAATCTGCCCAATTCGATTGAACAATTCCGGCCGAAAAAATCTCTCAGCCGCCTCGCGATAAACATTTGAGCTTTTCGACACTCTTTGCCCAAAACCAAGTGAACGTTTGGCTTCGAGTGATCCGAGATTTGACGTCATGATGATTATACAATTGCAAAAATCTGCCGTCTCACCAGAGGCATCAGTAAGCCGTCCCTCTCCAAGCACTTGTAGCAACAAATCGAAAACCCGACTGTGCGCTTTCTCAATTTCATCCAACAAAATGACTGCGTAAGGTTGCCTCCTCATGGCCGCCGTCAAAAGACCTCTGGGTCTATAGACAGAGCCAATAAGCCTGTCAATCGCATCAGGACCTACAAACTCGTTCATGTCGAATCTAAGTAGTCGTTCAGATGTTCCAAAAAAGTATTCGGCGATCGCTTTGGCTGATTCCGTTTTACCAACTCCAGTCTGGCCCATAAATAGCATAGATCCCATGGGACAAGCCGGATCATTGATCTGGGCGATACAATTTACCACCAAATCCGTCATGGCATTCACCACAGCTTGCTGGCCCTTGACCCGTGCTTCAAAAAAGGTTCGAATCTCTGATCGACTCAACGAACTCTGTTGCCTAAGAAATTGCCTCGTAATGCCAGTCCGTGATTGAAAGAATTCAAACACATCTTCTCTCCCGAGGCTTTGCCCCGTGTATTTTTGAGAGATTTGGCGGATTATGTCGACAGCCTTGCCGGGAAAAGCCTGAAGACGCGAAAACCGATTCTGCAACTCATAAATAGTAGGAATTAAATCAGAATGAAAATGAGTGCCTTTATCCCGGCTTTCAATCTCCTGGACAGTTCGTATCATGATACGCAAAGTATCCCCCTTTGAAGTCTGCTCGATTGGGAGAGTTCGAAAATAATCTGCAAAACCCCGATCAATTTCCCGAATCTTCTGCCAACTTTCTGGCGTTGCCTCTGCCACAAGCTTAATGCCGCCGCCTTCAAAGTAAGATTTCAACACCTGTCCAACGGTAAGATCTGAATCCCTCGTTTTACCAGCTTGAAACAAACCGGGCAAATCTTCGATCAGAAGAATATGCTTACGCCTTTGCACCTCCTGAAAAATCGCGTGAGCCCTTTCTTCCCACTGCCCCACAAATGACATACCGGAAATCAGTCTTAAAGGAGAGATTAACCATACTTCTCTTAAAGGCTTTTCTTCAGCAGCCACCATCCGATGAAGAAACTCATGTATGATGGCGCTTTTCCCTACCTGACTGAGCCCGATTAAGACAAGTGGCACAATGTCTTTTTGGTTTTCGCGGAAATGATACTTTAATGCGTCAACTTTGTCGTCACGAAGGATGGCACGGTATAGCCTATTCGGATAGAGTCGATTCAAGCAACGACCAACTTTTTCTAATTCTTGAGCGCCGGACATTTTGTCCCCGCCTCCTATGACGGCAACCTCACGGGCTTCGGGCTTCCTGAATTTTTGCCGATTTCGCACTTCAACTTCGATCGTTAAAAGCCGGGCTGTTCCGGGTGTGAGATAATGATCAATATCCAGCTTTCCCTCGACCCGTTTTTCCACTTTCCGAAAGTACTTGGTTAAAACATCGTTGGCGCGGTCCTCAAGCAACTGTCCTCTTTCTACATCAAAGGCAATCTGGGGAATTTTGGGCAATACCACAACCCGTCGCCCCATCGACTGGTAGGTCACCACAAAAACCTCACCACTTAACGACTGTCTTTTTAGAAAAATTTGAATCGGCACCTTAATCCCGGTCAGATCCGGGTGAAAGCTCCATCTGATTAAAGCATCATGACGAACTGAAAGAGCCTGGTCATTTAATTCCTTTCGCAATAAACGGGTCAACTCATCAACGGCGCGATCCTCTCTTGGGTTTTGCACAACAAAACTCTCTATTTCCTTCGGAAGCATCGCAGGAAATGCCGGATGAAGCCGATAAAGATGCCCTCCTTCCTTCCGGACAATTCGTTCCGAATAAACTGGGATAGTCAAATTGACGCTCATGATTTGATGGCTTTCAAAG
>JBGSJM010000130.1:0-5463 GCA_041742015.1 Verrucomicrobiales bacterium
TTTTCACGGCGCTGGGTTCGACAGCCGGGCGAAAAAAGCCGCCCCCATTTCGTCCATGGAAGACCCCATTTCGTCCATGGAAGACCCCATTTCGTCCATGGAAGACCCCGCTGGCTCCATGGAAGACCCCATTTCGTCCATGGAAGACCCCATTTCGTCCATGGAAGACCCCGCTGGCTCCATGGAAGACCCCGCTGGCTCCATGGAACACCCCGCTGGCTCCATGGAACACCCCATTTCGCCCGTGGAAGACCCCGCTGGCTCCATGGAAGCCCCCAAAGCCTGGGGCGGACGCTTTTTTCGCGCGCAGCCTGGGGTAAAAACAAAAAGGCCGCCGGGTTTTTGTCCCCGGCGGCCTTCTAACCATACTAGCATTAATAGCCAGCAAACTTACTTTACTTGGTAGCAGGAAGGATCACTGCGTCGATGACGTGGATTACACCGTTGGAACAAACGATATCTGTTTTGACGACGTTGGCTGCGTCAATTTTGACTCCGTCAGCGACGACGATTGAGGCTTCGGCTCCGTTGAGAGTTTTGGCCTTCATGGTGGAGACATCTGCAGCCATCACTTTACCAGGGACGACGTGGTAGGTCAAAATCGCGGCGAGTTTGGCCTTATTCTCTGGCTTGAGCAGGTCAGCGACGGTGCCTTCGGGAAGCTTGGCGAAAGCTGCGTCGGTTGGAGCAAAAACGGTGAACGGGCCTTCACCCTTCAGGGCTTCGACCAGACCAGCAGCTTTGACCGCAGCGACTAGGGTTTCAAAACCTCCGGCGGCAACAGCGGTGTCAACGATGTCTTTTGTGGCTGGTTCGGCCTTTGTGGAGGCAAAAGAAGCCACAGTAGCGGTGAGTGCGATAATGAACAGTTTTTTCATGATATTGATTTGTTTTATGTTTGTTTTTGCTGATGTCAGCAAGCAGTAAACGCGGCAGGTAGAAGAAAGGATTCTCTTTTGTTTATTTTTTGTCTAATTATTTTTGGCGATTTTGTCACAAACGTCTAGTTTTTGTTCATCTTTTTGGCCAGTCGAATTGAAGAAACGTGACTCCGCCCGTGAAGCGGCCTGGTCGAAATCATTGACAAAGAGCTGAAAACAATGCCAGACTGGCGCGCTCATGAAATCCTATCTTTATCGACTCCTTGGTACTCACGCCTTGATCGCTGCCGGGCTGATTTGCGGCCATACGTTCGCTGCGGAGAAGAAACCGCTGCAGGTCTTTATCCTCGCCGGGCAGTCCAACATGCAGGGCCACGCCAAAGTGACGACCTTCGAACATATCGGGATGGACCCGACCACCAAGCCGATGTTGGAGGAAATGCAGACCGCCGATGGCACGCCACGGATCTGCCAGCGCGTCTGGATCTCATCACTCGGCAGCGCCGATGAGGTGAAAACCGGCAAACTCACCGCTGGATTCGGTGCGGGAGGTCGCGAGCCGAAGATCGGCCCGGAGTTTACCTTTGGCCTCTACATGGAGAAGTTGACGGATGCGCCGATTTTGATCATCAAAACCGCCTGGGGTGGCAAGAGCCTGCACACGGACTTCCGCCCACCAAGTGCCGGGCCGTATGTTCTTAATGAAACCCAAATCGCCAATTTCCAGAAGCAGGGAAAAGACCTCGCGCTCATAAAGGCGGAAAAGGAAAAAGAGACGGGCGCTTACTACCGGCAGATGATCGAGCATGTCAAAAGCGTGCTTTCCGACATCAAAAAGGTGGTTCCGGATTATGATGCGGGTCAGGGCTACGAACTGGCTGGTTTTGCGTGGTTTCAAGGCTGGAATGACATGGTGGATAACGGCACCTATCCGAACCGTGACAAACCCGGCGGCTACGATGCCTACAGCACGGTAATGGCCCACTTCATTCGTGATGTACGCCAGGATTTGGGCGCACCAAAGCTTCCCTTCGTCATCGGTGTGCTCGGCGTGGGTGGCCCGACCACCGAGTATGGCCCCGACCAGCAGCGCTACAAAAGCACTCATGACAATTTCCGCGCCGCCATGGCAGCTCCTGCAGACTTGGCGGAGTTCCAGGGCAACGTCGTAGCAGTGCGAACCGAAAAATACTGGGACCGCGAGTTGACGTCCGCCAAAGCGAAGGAAAACGCCATCAAGCAACAGGCCAAAAAGCTCGCTCAGGAGGGCAAAATGCCGCTGGCTGAAGAAAAGGCTCTGTTCGACAAACTCCGCACCGAAGGCCTCACCGAACGCGAGCGACTGGTGATGGAAAAAGGGATCTCCAATTTCGAGTTTCACTACCTCGGCTCTGCCAAAATCCTCGGCGGCATCGGCAAGGGTTTTGCCGAAGCGATGATTGGATTAAAGGCGGGGGCGAAAAATTGAAACAAATACTTTAAAAGAAGGGCAACCAAATGAAAAACATTCTAATCAGTGCGATTTTATCCGCATCACTCCTTTATGCCGCAAATCCGGGTGGCCCAGTGAAAATGCCTGACTTCACCAAGGGTGATGCCATTCCCGAAAACGCCAAACACGACTGGAACCTCGGTGCCACCGGGGCACGCGGCTGGATCTATTGCGACAAACTGGTGACGAGTGATGCCCGGCAGATCTCGATCACCAAGGTCGATCCGGGTTCACCTGCTGAAGGCATCCTCGCGGTCGGAGATGTCATTCTCGGGATTGGTGGGAAGGCATTTGCCTTTGACCCGCGCACGGAACTGGGCACAGCGCTCACGGCTGCGGAGACCGAGGCGGGCGGCGGAAAATTGGCCATCACTCGCTGGCGGGCGGGACAGACGGAGGAAGTCGTCTTGAAACTCCCGGTGTTTGGCAGCTACTCGCCAACAACCCCCTTCAATTGCCCGAAGTCACAACGCATCCTCGAACAGGGTTGCAAGGCGCTCGCTGCCCGCATGGCAGATCCAAGCTACCAAAAACAGGAGCCCATCGTGCGCTCTCTCAATGCCCTAGCCCTTCTCGCGATCGGCGATCCTGCCTATCTGCCGCTGGTCAAGAAAGAGGCGGCATGGGCAACGGAGTTCTCCGCAGATAGTATGCAACCGTGGCGCTATGGCTACGTGATGATGATGCTGGCCGAATATCTGATCGCAACGGGCGATCAGTCGGTCATGCCGGGTCTGCAGCGACTTGCCATGGAATCCGCCAATGGGCAGAGCGAGGTCGGCTCTTGGGGACATGGCTTTGCGAGACCCGATGGCCGACTCCGAGGTTACGGAATGATGAATTCGCCGGGGGTGCCGCTGACTATTGCCCTGGAGTTGGCCCGTGAGGCGGGCGTCAAGGAACCCGCATTGGATTTGGCGATCGAACGCAGCGCCCGATTGCTGCGATTTTACATTGGCAAGGGAGCCATCCCGTATGGTGATCATCATCCGTGGATCGAGAACCACGAGGACAACGGCAAATGCGGCATGACTGCGGTCTTGTTCAGCCTCCTTGGCGAGGCCAAAGGAGCGGAATTCTTTTCCCGCATGAGCCTCGCTTCCCATGGCCCGGAGCGTGATACCGGGCACACCGGCAACTTTTTCAATATGCTTTGGGCAATACCCGGAGTAGCCCAGTCCGGTCCCCAAGCCACAGGAGCTTGGATGCAGGAATTTGGAAGCTGGTATTTCGATCTTGCCCGGCGCTGGGACGGCACCTTTCCCCACCAGGGCCCACCAGAGCCGCGCAACGACAGCTACGCTAGCTGGGACTGCACTGGTGTTTACCTGCTGGCCTATGCTCTGCCGTTGAAAAAAATACATCTCACCGGCAAAAAGCCCGCAGGAGTCCCGCAACTAGATACTGTGGCGGCGCAAGCCATCGTCCGAGACGGCCACGGGTGGAACAACAAGGATCGTCACAGCTTTTACGACGCCCTGAGCGTGGAACAACTCCTCGAGCGCCTCACCAATTGGTCACCAATCGTGCGGGAACGTGCCGCGATGGCCCTGGGCCGCCGCAAGGATTCGCCTCCCGTTTCAGCCCTGATCGAAAAGCTCGATTCTCCGAGCCTCGAAGCCCGTTACGGCGCCTGCCAGGGTTTAATCTCCCTGGGTGGGCGTAGCGCACCTGCCGTGGAAGCATTGCAAAAATCCCTCGCCGACAAGGATCTCTGGCTCCGCATCAAAGCTGCCGAGGCGCTGGCCAACATCGGTGCCCCGGCCATGAAAACGGTTCCGCAACTCCTCGAACTGCTCGCCGAGGTGGATACCGAGAATGATCCGCGTGGCATGCAGCAGCGCTACCTGACCTTCGCCCTCTTTGAGCGCAACGGGATGCTCAGCCGCTCCCTGGATGGAGTGGATCGCGAGGCACTCTACAAAGCCGTCCGGGCCGGGCTAAAAAATCAGGATGGTCGGGCTCGCGGTAGCATCGGCTCGATATATAACCATCTCTCCCTCGAAGAAATCAAACCACTGCTGCCTGCCATCCACGAAGCGATTATCGTTCCCGCGCCCAGTGGGGAGATGTTTGCGGATAGCATCCGGGTGGAGGGCCTGCGCCTCCTCTCCAAGCACCACATCGAGGAAGGCATGAGTGCTCTGGTAAAATACACTCGCGACCAGAATCCCTGGGCGAGCCAAAAACGGACGCCCGATCTCATGAAGATCCTCCTCACCTACGGGACTCATGCCAGGGCGGTCATTCCAGAGCTGACCCAGATCGCCCACTACTTTGAGAAGGAAGAGAAAGACTTCCCCGCTAAACTCATGATCGAGAAAGCCAATTCCGTCCGCGAAACCATCCGTGCCATCGAGGCATCGAACGACTCGCCCCCGCTAATCCGGCTCGATTAAACAGGGTACCATGGGCGATTGAACAGGGTATAATCGGGCATTCAACAGGGTATGATCAGGTAAATAATTCGAAATGAGCCGGTTACAGTTATGAACTTTCGACGATTGGTTGTGAACACGGGGCTTTTGGATATAAACATTCGTCAAATGAGTATGAACATTCGTCGAATGTTCATACCTTTTCGGTGATTGTTCATACCTTTTCGAGGGTTGTTCACACTCATTCGACGGTTGTTTATACACCTTCGACGGTTGTTCATGAGCATAGGACAAATGGTGTGAACAATCAGGCTTATGGAGTGGTTCCGATCCATCTCAGGCCAAAGGAAATCACAAAGGGCGATGAGATCACACTGACGATCGAGGTCGCCAGCACGACTTGGATCGCCACCAGTGGGCTGCCCCCATACATCCTCGCGAGGATGATCGGAAAAACCGCCGCTGGCATCGCCGCCTGGATGACAAGAAGGGTTTTCAAATCATCGGGCATCGGCAAAAATTTCGCTGCCGCCAGGATAATAGCCGTTAATATCACCATCCGGGTTAGGATACTGGAAATCGAAACTCTCCACGCATCAGCGAAGATACCGGCTTTGAAAAATCCGCCCATGGTGGCCCCCACCATAAAGATCGAAAGCGGGATTGAGCACTGGCCCAGCATCTTCATGGCGGTGCCGATCGGTTTTGGGAT
>JBGSJM010000131.1:0-10362 GCA_041742015.1 Verrucomicrobiales bacterium
CCGCGCCGCCTACCGCGAGCTGCTCGCCCTCGACCCGGCCTGGCCCGCCCCCCTGCACAGCGCGGCCTGGTTCCTCTTTGACCAGACCATCCAGAACAAAAACCACGGCACCCTCCTCGCCGCCCTGGCTGATGCGGAGGAAGCCCACACCCTGGCCACCCGCTGGCACAGTGCCGACCCGACCAACCCCACCGCCCAGCGCCTCCTCAGCTCCACCCAAAATCAAATGGGTGATGTCCTCCGCAAGCGCGGCCAGGACGGTGATGCCGCCAAAGTCCAGGACCATTACCAGCGCAGTCTGGTGTTGTATGAAAAGCTCCTTCTCGCCAACCCGGAGAGTGGTGAGGCGGCGCGGGATGTGTCCGTGAGCTTGAACAAACTCGGCGACTTTCTGGCCCGCCGGGGCCTGAGCGGGGACGCGGAGACGGCCCTGGGCCATTACCAGCGCAGCCTGGAGGTGCGCGAAAAGCTCCTCCGCGCCAACCCGGAAAGTGGTGAGGCGGCGCGGGATGTGTCCGTGAGCTTGAACAAACTCGGCGGCTTTCTGGCCCGCCGGGGCCTGAGCGGGGACGCGGAGACTGCCCTGGGCTATTACCAGCGCGACCTTGAGATTAGCGAAAAACTCCTCCGCGCCAACCCGGAAAGTGCGGCGACAGCGCTGGATGTGGTGATTTCCCACTACAAGCTTGGCCAATTTGGGCAAGGAACCGGTAATGAGGCGCTGATGCGAAAACATAACCAAGCGTGTTACGAGCTGCTGCATAAGTATATCTCTGGGGGCGTGACCTTTGATCAGCCAGTTATGAACCTCTACCAGGATCTCCACCAAACTTTCAGAAAGAAATAAACAGTCCGGGCCGCTTTCGCACAAATCTGGCGGCGAGCGCAAGCGAGTGGCGTTTCATACGGCCGGGGAGATTAAAAAGTCGGCCAGGGGCCAGATCCCTCTCCCCGAGCCTACCTCCCATAGCTTCCATTCCTCCGATGCTGCGACGTAGCGGTGGCGTCTCGCCGCCGCTTTGGCAAACGGCAAATGCCCAAACGGTGGCGGGACGCCACCGCTACGTCGGGCGCAGCCGACCTTGTCCAACCCGACTTGAGGCCTTTTTTGGGGCGGAAGACCAGGAAGACCCAACCAATGATGACTTTTTGCGCCCGCGATGGTACAGGGTGCAGTCGCCGACTGTACCCTGTACGATCGGCGATTGTACCCTGTACAGACGCCGAGGCACCGGTTTGGCGGGGTGGGCCGGGGATTCCCCGGCGTTGAAACCGGAGGCGGCGTCGAGGCCGGGGATTCCCCGGCATCGAAACCGGAGGCGTTGTTAAGGCCGGGGATTCCCCGGCATCGAAACCGGAGGCGGCGTTAAGGCGGGCATTTCTTTTTCGCATTTACGAGAACGGGTTTTGATGATACGGAATAGCGTGTTCTCACGGGCAGCGGTTGCCTGCGGGCCACAAAACCACATACCACCTAAAAAATATGGAAACCTGGCAATTTGCTCGCAATACCTTCCAGTCGGTGACGGCCACCAGTTACAAGTTGATGAACATCATCCTTTCGGACCATGTCTCCCGGCTGGCGGCGATCACCGGGGATGCGGATTTTACGGAGATGCTGACGCGGACGACGCCGGTGAAGACGGCCTGGAATGCGGCCTACACCACCTGGATTGGCAGCAAAGGCACCTACAAGGGGCGCACGGAACTGTGGGAGGCGAAGATAAAGGATCTTTCCGCGCTGCGGATCAAGCAGTGGGACATCGCCATTCAGGGCGTTTTCCTGAGGGGCACCGGGGACTACACCATGCTGCTGCCGAATGGTCGCGGCCCTTTTCAAAAAGGGGCTTATGACCTGCGCCTGGCGCAGGTCGAGGCGCTGCAAGTCCGCCTCCTGGGGGTGACTCCCGCCGTGCCCGCGCTCACCACCCTGGCGGCGACGGTGGGTGCCTACCACACAGAAATGACCACCCTGCGCGATACCCAGCAAATCGCCGAGCAAACGGTCGATAACAAGGCGTCCCTGATGGAGATCGAACGCCTCGCCGCTGCAAAGATGATGTATAAGAATCTGGGTCGGCTCATGGAAAAGTATTCAGACACGCCGACCAGGGTGGAGGATTTCTACGATATGAACTACATCCGCGACGGAAAGCCTGCTCCGCCGGAGGACGAACCTCCGGTTTCTCCTCCGGTGCAGTAGAGAGTTAGTTGATTAGAAAAGCGCCATCGCGTAGATGCTTTTTGCCGATTAAGAACGTTCCTAGGCCCATGAAACGTATTTTGATCCATCTTATCCCGGCGTTGGCTTTGGCCTTCACTTTGACTCAGGCGCAGGAGCCTGCCACAGGTGATTTGCAGTTGTTTGAGTTGCGCACTTACCACACCCATCCGGGAAAATTGGAGGCACTTAACAAGCGATTCCGGGATCATACCTGCCAGTTGTTTGCCAAACATGGGATGACCAACATCGGGTATTGGGTGCCGAGTGATCAGCCGGAGACCCTGATTTATTTGCTCGGCTACAAGGATCAGGAGGCGAGGGAGGCGAGTTGGAAGGCTTTCCAGCACGATCCAGACTGGATAGCTGCTTATAAAGCATCCCACGCCGACGGCCCGATCCTTGCTCGGGTGGATAGTATGTTCTTAAAAGGTCTGGATTATGGGAAGATGAAGGGGATCCAAAGAGGTGGGGCGGATCAACTCTGGGAATTACGCATCTACACCACCGAGCCGGGCAAGCTGGAGGATCTCCACGCCCGCTTCCGGAATCACACCTGCGATTTGTTTGAGAAACATGGGATCAAGAATTTCGCCTACCTTGTGCCGGTTGATGCGAAAGATGGGGCTGACACCAAGCTGGTCTATTTTGTCACCCACAAAGACCCGGCTTCGCGGGAGGCTGCGTTCAAATCCTTTGGCGGGGATGAAATCTGGAAAACGGCCAAGGCGGAGTCGGAGAAAAATGGTCCCATCGTAATCAAAGACGGGATCGGCTCGACTCTCATGACACCCACGGACTATTCGCCGGTGAACTGATCGCAGACAGGTATTTATGAAACTCTTTTCTCTGCCCGGCCTGCTCGTTTTGAGCCTTCTTTTGGCTACCCACCTGACCGCGCAGACACCGCAGGGTGGTGTGGTGGGATCGGTTTTGCAGTCTTTTGTTGATGAGCAGGTTCTCGCCGGAGCGGTCACCCTAGTGGCGGATCGCGAGCGCATCCTGGATGTGAGCACGGTGGGCTGGGCGGATATCACTGCAAAAAGGCCGATGGCTCCGGATTCCCTTTTTTGGATAGCCTCCATGAGCAAACCCATCACCGGAGCCGCTCTGCTCATGCTTGTGGACGAGGGAAAAGTCAATTTGGATGATCCGGTGGAAAAATACCTGCCCGAGTTCCGGGGCCAGATGGTGATTGCCGAAAAAGACGCGGAACATGTGCTGCTAAAAAAGCCAAGCCATCCCATCACCGTGCGAAACGTGCTTTGCCATACCAGCGGCCTGCCCTTTAAGACCGCAGTGGAGCAGCCCACCCTGGACATGCTGCCGCTGCGCACGGTGGTGTACAGCTACGCCGTGCAACCGCTCGAGTTCGAGCCGGACACTAAGTACCAATATTCCAATGCGGGGATCAATACCGCAGGGCGCATTATTGAGGTGGTCTCGGGCATGGCTTACGAAGACTTTATGCAGCAGCGCCTCTTTGGCCCGCTGGGCATGGTGGACACCACTTTCTGGCCGACACCCGAGCAGCAGCAGAGCCTCGCCCTTTCCTACAAACCAAATGCCGACAAATCCGGCCTGGTGGCCACCCCGGTGGTCCAGCTCCATTACCCGCTGCACGACCGGGCCCGCCAGCCGATGCCCGCAGGCGGTCTCTACAGCACGGCAGGGGATGTGGCGAAATTTTGCCAGATGCTGTTGAACGGCGGTCAACTCGGTGGGAAGCGCTTTCTTAGCGAGGCAGCCCTCCAAACCATCCGCACCCGGCAGACAGCTGAAAGTTTGGCGGCCTACAGCTCCGGCTTTGCCCTGACCGGTGATGCCTTTGGCCACGGCGGTGCCCACGCCACGAACATGAGCATCGATCCCGTAAAAGGGTTGGTGACGGTATTTATGGTCCAGCACTCGGGCTGGCGGAACGACAGTGGGAAAAAAATCCTCCCCGCCTTCAAAGAAGCGGCTTATCGCCACTTTTCCAGGTAATGAGCTGATTGTACCCTGTACCATCGCTGATTGTACCCTGTTGAATGGCTCATCATACAGGGTACGATGAGCGGTCTTCTACAAAAGCATCTTCAGAAGGGGCACGAATTTTTGAGGAATATCCACGGATTTACCTTCAAAATTGTCGGAGGCTAGTTCCTGGATCCACTGGCGGGATGCTTTAAGGTCATGGAAGACGACGACGGGACGATTCGGATCCCGAACGTCGATTTCGTAGCGACCGATGGAGACATCCACCGGAGAGGGCTCTCCTTTCAGAAGGATTTTTAAAGAGACACAATGCCGCTGGGTATCGAGATCAAGTTCCTGAACCTCCCCATATCGCCCGTTGAGGAGCATATTCAGGCCCTTGTGAATGGCTTTGGATTTGACTCGATCAAACATGGGCCGCCTTCAGCAGAATCTTATTTACGGGCTCTCCGGGCGGCGATGAAGGAACGAACCGCCATGATCGTGTAAAACAGACAGATCGCAGCCATGATCCACAGCAGGAGGCCGGCACCCTGAAAGGAAAAGCCATTTTTCAAACCTTGAGGAATGAGGCGGCCAAGTGCGGCAAGTGCTCCGAGCGCAGCAAAGGTAACCGAGATATGGGCACCCAGGGCGTGTTTTTTGATGGCGATCAAGCCGCCGATCAACATGGCGATCCCGACGTAGGTGGGAATCAAGGCGGTTTTTGATTGAGTGGTGGCTCCAATGGTTTCCCAGCCAAAATAGCCAAAAATTCCGAGAGCGATCAAGAGTAGCGAAGAGATAATGGTAAGATTTTTCATAGTCGACCTAAGTGATAACCGAATCGGGTCCGCGTCAACCGACGGAAAGCGTCTTTTTAGCCCTCAAGCCCGTCAGTGTGGAAAAGAGACGGGTTGAGAAATTCGGCTTTAAGGCTCCATTGGAGGGAGGATATGCAGATCTATCCTTTCGCTCGTGGTGGTTTTCGTGGGTTTTCAAACAGCAAGAGCCGATGACTGGCCGCAGTGGCGGGGTGTAAATCGGGATGCCAAGTCTGCGGAGACTGGCCTCCTCAAAGAGTGGCCGGAGGGCGGACCTGCGGTGGTCTGGGCGATTGAAGATGCCGGGGTAGGTTATTCAGCCGTGTCGGTGGTAGATGGCAAGATTTTCACGATGGGTGATCTCAACGGGGTCGAGCATATTCTGGCCTTTGACGAAAAGACAGGAAAGAGACTATGGGCAGTCCAACCAGAGCCGGTGGCCGCAAAAATTGATGCGGAGGTGGCAGGTCAATTTGCCAAGATGGACACGAATCAAGACGGGGTGGTGGATGAATTTGAAATCCTCGAAAAAGGCAACTATCAGGTGGTGAATTTTGAAAGCGCCGAGTCCACGGTTGATGTGGCAAGCGCGGCTGCAAAACGGAGCGCAGCTTTTATAGCGCACTATGACAAAGATGGAGACGGTGCTCTGGATGTGAGTGAAATACCGTCGGGCCTGGGCAGATCCATGCGGACCATTGACCGCCCTTCGGGAGGTCGCAAGGAGGCCGGATCGATTGCGGAAGCGCGGGTGGCTGCGGTAGTGGCAAAACTCGACACGGACAAGAGTGGTGCCCTCGAGCGAAAAGAATACCAGTCCACGATCCTTCGCAGCGAGGCCAACAATATCGATCAGCCCGCCGAGGCAGGCGGCAAACGGGGTGACGAAATCCTAACGGCAGAGGAATTAAAAAACCATTTTGCTAGGAAGGAAACTGGATTTGACGGGAAGATTTCAACGGAGGAATTAACGAACTATTTTGAGAAAAATCATCCGGGCAGAGACGGACGGCTCACTCCTGCGGATGTCAAAGGCTCGATGGGTGGTTTCCGCAACGATCAGGGTGATGGCCCACGGGGAACGCCAACCGTGGTAGGTGATCGGCTCTACACCGAGGGCGGCAATGGAGATGTGGCCTGTCTCGACGCAACAACTGGCAAGACGGTTTGGTATAAGAGCCTGGTTGATGATTTTGGCGGGAAAAGGCCGGGCTGGGGGTATTCGGAATCACCATTGGTGAATGGCGACTTGGTTTTTGTGACCCCTGGTGGGAGTTCGGGAACTCTGGTTGCCTTAAACAAAGACAGTGGGGCGACGGTGTGGACCAGCACGGCAGTGACTCAGGGCGCACACTATGCATCTCCAGTCCTGGCGACGATCCAGGGCCGAAAACAAGTGGTTCAGTTTGGCCGGGAAAGCATGTTTGGAGTGGCTGAAGATGGCGGAACTCAAATGTGGAGCTACAAAAATGCGGCCAATGGCACGGCAAACTGCGCCACCGCAGTCATTGACGGGAATTATGTCCTTGCTTCCAGTGCCTACGGAATCGGTGGGGGATTGGCGGAAATATCGGTGGAAGGTGGCGGCCAACAGTCAAAAGAAGTTTGGTTCGAGAAAAAGCTGGCCAATCACCATGGTGGTCTCGTCAAGGTCGGGGACCATGTTTACGGCTTTGGGACCGGTGGCTTGATTTGCATCCACTTTTTAACCGGAGAAATCAAATGGACCGACCCAAGCGTGAAGAAGGGTTCGTTAATCTATGCTGATGGTATGCTTTACTGCCTGGGCGAGGCCCACGAAGTGGCACTGGTCGAGGCTAATCCAACAGCCTATGTGGAACGCGGGCGGTTCAAAATCAAACCGCAAGGTCGGCCGAGTTGGGCTCATCCCGTAGTGGCCAATGGTCGTTTTTATATTCGAGATCAGCACACCCTGACTGCTTACGATGTGAAGGCCAAATAAGATTTGGCACAGAAACCCTGCTATTTTTTCATGGATACCAAAAACAAAATTCGAATTGCATCAACTCTTATGCTGGTCGCTGTGGCTCTGGGGGCCATGGGAGCTCATCTCCTGAAAGATCGGCTCGGAGCCACCGGCCATCTTGAGGAGTGGAAAACTGCGGTTCTTTACCACATGATCCATGCGTCGGCGATGTTTGTGGTTTCGCTGATTGGAAGGCGGGATCGTGCCCCGGTTTGTTTTTGGGCGTGGCTGATTGGGATTCTGCTCTTTTCCGGCAGCCTTTACGTGATGAGCTTGACCGGCTCCAAAGCTCTTCCCGTCGTGCTTGCTACGCCACTGGGAGGCATTGCCTACATGGTTGGCTGGTTGACGTTGGCTGTCAAGCCAAGTCAGGTATCCGGTGTTCCAGACCCGAAGAAATAACTTGCAGCCCACCTTTTTGATGGATTTAGTTTCTAACAGAACCATTGATCATGCGTAATTTGATCGATAATTATTATATTGTTTAATCATGAGAAAAATCTTCTTTTCCACACTCCTATCGGGATTCCTTTTCTCCTCTGCTTTGCGGGCTGAGGACAAGGTTGATTTTGAAAAACAAGTTTATCCTTTAATCAAGGCCAGTTGCGTGACCTGCCATCGCCCCGCCTATGATGAAACCAAGGACGGTCGTACCCGGACCAAGAAGCCAAAAGGAGGGATCATTTTCTCGACCAAAGAAGGCATTCTGACGGCAAAGGGTGAAAACGAAGAGTTGGTCCTGGTACCTGGTGATCCTGACAAATCCCGGATGTTGCAGGTAACTTTGTTGCCAATCGATGATGAGATGCATTTTCCGCCAAAAGACAAAGCTCCTCAGTGGACCAAAGCGGATCAGGAGCTTTTTGCCAAGTGGGTCAAGGGGGGTGCCGATTTCGGTGCCTGGACGGCTGACCCAGCTCCAAACGATGGTCTGGAGTGGGACGGAAAAGAGAAGGAATAAGGTTTTAAACGTCTCTTTTTCTTAAACTTAAAAAGCGAAGCACTTCGGTGCTTCGCTTTTTTGTGTTTGTTTTCAGAAGTGGAATAATCCCCCGATCCTTAAGTCGGGGAGAAAAATCAAATTTACTTGGCAACAACCACGTTGGCCAGATAAGTGGTTATGCCGTTTTCATCAGTTACAGTGGCGAGCCCGCCGGGGCGAACCATCCACTCCCAGACTTTGGATTTATCCTCTGTCCACTCAATAGTGCCTGTGGAATCGTGGAGCGCATCGTGTTTGTAGTTGTGGGTCCATTCGTCTTTTGACACCACAAAGTAATCCTTCATGATCATTTTGAGGTGATCAATCAAACCTTCGTCGGTTTCGGAATATTGATTCGAGGAAACGATGATTGTGACGTTTGACAGATCGAGATCAAACTTCTTGTCTTCGGCAAAAATCGCCTGAGTAAAAACAAGTGCCAGAATTGTGGTGATAAGTGCTGTGATTGTTGATTTGGTTTTCATGTTGTTAAGGGAATGGTTAGCATTCATTAATCGTTAGCTGCAAGCCGTTTTTTCAAAAATTTATGGTCGTTTTCCCAATCTACAAATTTGATTAGGCGGCAATCACCGTCATTTCAGATTCTTGAGGTGGCTTGCCAACAACTCAACGTTTCGGCTAAAAACCGCGCTATTGATATATCGGTCACCACTTCGAAATTTGGGTTGGCCCGCAAGTTGCTCATTTGAAAAGGTCGAAATCCAGGACCCATCCGCCGACAAATCGGCAATTATCACGGCGATCTTGGGATCGGGAAGATCCAGGGCGAAGATTGGATCGGGCAAAGGTTTGCGATCATAAATTGCTCTTATGCCAGCTTCGAGATGAGCTACCTTTGAGACATTTTTCCAACCGTAATGGTCGGGTAAATCTGAGTCATCGTAAGTCAACGAATAGTCTTTTCCCTGGCGCGACATATAGAGAGGGCGGTTGGTTTCCAGTTCGTAATACCGGGCCATTTTTCCATCAGGCAGCGCAGAACGCTTCAACCAGGCAATCGCTGCGGGGATCGGCTCCAGATACTTCTTGTCCTTTGATGCTACAGCGATCTGCATCAAAGCAGCAACAACACCCTCCGTCTCCCGTCCCGAGATAGCGGGCGGCTCGAACTTTCTGGCCCAAATTGGTTGGAGTTCATAGTTGTATTGCTGAGCCCAGCCTGCCTGGGGTTCAGGCATTTGCGAGAGAATCAAAAATTCGCCGAACCGCTTCAGGGCCGCAAGATAGCGATCGTCCTGATAAACACGATGGGCCGTTAGCAGCGTTCTGGTCACGCTAAGCGCCAGATCGTCGTTCAGGGTATAAGCGTCCCAATAATCTTTGACGCGGCCCTCGGTCCTCCAGTTGTATTTCGGAAAATTCCCCCGCTTTGCAGTGGTATTGCCTGTATCAGCCGGGGTTTCATCCCAGCCCTGAGGGAACGCGCCATTGGGAAACTGAGCTTTTAGCAGGGCCTCCAAAGCGATTTTCACCGCTTCCTGATGTTTCGTTTTTTTGAAACCGGTTGCGGCATCGAGACCAATCAAAAATTCTATCGCCGATTGGCTAATCCCATCATCCAATGTTGAGAAATTCTTACCCTTACCCTTTCCGTTTCGATATTTGCCACAGAGCGGACTCGAAGGATCAAAACAGACCGAATTAGTCCACGCGCCCGACTCCAACTGGCCATAACACAAAGCTTGTCCCGTTTCAATCGCGGAGGAAAGATAGTACTCGTCACTTGTCGCTTCAAAAGCGGCCAGGTAAGCCAGTCCCACAGTGGGAGTGCCGGGCGGCTGTACCCAAATCTGACTCTCCTCTGCCGGTCCCTCTCCATGCCGCCACGAAAAATCCGGCGCCGTGTAGTAAACATAACCGCCATTTCGAGCTACTTTTTCCCGATAAAAAGTAACGGCTTTTTTGAGAATTTTCGTGATCTGACTGGCATCAGGTTGTTGGCCGCTGGCAGGCAGTCCTGCCAAAAGAATCAATGCCCAGAAACAAAGCATAAAATTTTTCATGGCTCCAAAGTTGTGGTTCCTGGTACCCATTCGATGGTATGGAGGATCCATCGTTTTAACTGATCAAATGGCGGAACCGTTCCCGCTTCCGTATTTGGGTCGCTTGGCGAAAAACGAAGGGTTACGTTCGACAAATCGGGGGCCTTGACCACCGCATCACCGGTAAGTCCCTCGACAACGGTACCTTCGGCCAGTTTCTCAAAGACTTCACCATAACTGTCCCCGACATTTATCCCACTGGCGGTGGAAACAAGTGGTGAATTGGAATAGATGTAATGTAACCCCGACTTATCAATTTTAGATACCAGTGTTAGAATGACTTCATTTTTGTTTTTTACCTGAATGACCGGAAGTTCGCCCCCTTCCTC
>JBGSJM010000132.1:0-12122 GCA_041742015.1 Verrucomicrobiales bacterium
CGGCCTCATCTCCTCCACCCTCCTCGACCTCGTCGTCACCCCCGCCGTCTTCTTCCTCATCGGCAGAAAAGCAGCGGAAAAATCTCTCAGGCTGGAAGCTCCAGCCACCCAATAAAAAATACAAAACAAAAATATGAAAACAAAACTAACCACCATCATCATCGCACTCACCGCTGGCTTCGCCCTCGGTCACGGAGACATCGAACTCGGCCCCAACAAAGGCCGCATCCTCGAATTCAGCACCAACGAAACCATGCACGGCGAAGTCACCGAAAAAGACGGCAAACTCATCATCGCACTTCTCGATAAAGACATGAAACCCGTAAAAATCGATGCCCAGTCTCTCACCGCCACCGCCGGAACCCGCGAAGAACCCGTAAAAGTCGATGTCACCAAAAACGAATCCGACTTCACAATCCCCGCACCCGAACCTGACCAATGGATCATCATCCAATACAAAGAAACCCCCGACTCCAAAACCATCACCGCACGCCTCCACTACAACACCAAAACCTGCGCACCCTGCCAACAACCAGAATGGCGCTGCGCATGTGGCGATAAAGAGTAAATTCCCATCGGGCAATGCCTCACTACGGACAGGGCGATCAAGCTAGGGAAACCATGCGGATTCAACTCCGGAGGAGTGTCCAGAACGTAGCCCCGTATGCAGCGCAGCGGAATGCGGGGTGAACTGACCGATGGAGAAACGGCGGCGAGCGACAATCCCCGCTCCTCACGCGCACCGACGAAGCTGCAAACCTGCTATGCCCTTGGCGGGCTGCGACGGAAGCGGAATGTGTGACGGTGTCTCACCCTCCGAAGGACGTCTGGCCCCCAATCCTCGGGACTTACGGCCTCTAACAAACTGTCCGGTTTTGAACAGGCAACAAATCCGGTTTTGAACCGTCGCCGACAGGAACGAGCGTTATAGTTGACTAATTATACTAGCGCGCGTACATGTGCCATATGCGTAAGCTAATAGCCACAATGCTACTCTTTTGCGTGAGCCTAATGACTCTCACGTCAGCTTCGCCGACTCGTATTTGTTTGATCGAACTTGGTTTAATTTCAGTCCCAGAAGATTCAAAATGCTGTCCCGATTGTGATCGCGAGGGCGAACTACCCAGTTCATGCTGCATCGACATCGAGGATCTCCCTGATGCTACTGCTCCTGAATCTCCGACCGGATTGCCAGCGGCTTTATTGGTGGAAATGCCACCGGAACTCACTGTAACTTTAACCCCGCAAAATTCGCGTCATCGAATATTTTCCATCACGAACCCTATACGCGGCCCGACATCTCCCGCCGCCTACCGGGCTGTCTTGGGAATCTGGAGAATCTGAAAACGACTTAAAGTCGTTAGGGGCCGCACATTACCGAGCGGTCTTTGTATACCCTCGTAAAGGTTACTTTCCTCTTGATTCCCATTTGTATGATTCCATCTCCATCACTCGATTCTCTTTCTCGCCCAACATCTGGGCAAAAGCCCGTTCGGCGCATCCCTGCTTGGACGATTCCGTTAGGCATCGCGATCGGCTTTGCCTTGCTCTTTTTCGCATTGTTTCGTGATCGCTTGTTGCCGGCACCGGACGTGGAAGTTGCAATTGTTCTGGCTACGAACTCTACTTCCACAGTGCCCGCAGCAACTCCCGAAAAAGCCGCGTCAGGTGCCATGCTATTCCAAGCCAGCGGCTGGATCGAACCCGACCCCCTTCCGATCAAAGCAACCTCGCTGGTCGATGGAGTCATCGACACAGTCTCGGTGTTGGAAGGTCAGGATGTGAAAAAGGATGACATCCTTGCCACCCTTATAGCCGACGATGCCAAACTCGCTCTCGCCACTGCGGAACAAAATCACCAAACCCTTATCTCAACCCGCGACGCTCATATAGCCGGCATCGCGTCGGCGAAAGAAAAACTCAAGGGCTTCGAAGCCATGGCCACGGCGGCGGCAGCTCAGCGCGACGAAGCAGTTGACATGCTTACAAGGTTCAAAGGTCTTCCCTCTGGAGCCGTGCCCGAGCAAGAAGTCGTCGCCGTCAAGTTTCGAGTAGTTCAGGAAGAAGCCCAACAATTGGTTGCTGCCGCCGCTGCCGCTGAAGCGAAAGCCGATATCGCACGACTTGAAATAGAAACACGCGTCAAACAAAACGAAATCCAATCGGCTGCGATTGAAGTGGAAAAGGCAGAACTCGCGCTCTCTCGCACGGTGATCAAGGCTCCTACCGACGGACGCGTCCTTCGACTTGTCGCTGCTCCCGGACAGAAAAAAATGTTACAGGACAATGATATGGAAAGCTCGACCGTGGCGATCCTCTACAATCCAGTAAAACTTCAAGTGCGCGTGGATGTTCCCCTGGCCGATGCGGCTGGTTTGCAAATCGGACAAGCCACAAAGATCCGCTGCAGTTTACTCCCGGACAAGGTTTTCGATGGCGTGGTGACCCGCATTACGGGTGAGGCGGACGTCCAGAGAAATACCTTACAAGCGAAAGTCAGCATCACCAATCCTGTCGATCAACTGCGTCCGGAAATGCTCAGCCGCGTCGAGTTCTTGGCGATGGCAAACGCAGGCGACTCTTCTTCTTCAGCCGCTTCTGGCACCGTTATGACATGGATTCCCGAAGCTGCCCTCAAAGATGGAGCCGCATGGGTCTGTGACCCGGAATCCGAACGCGTATCAAAGCGCGAGATCAAAGTAACTACCGAAAAACGAGAGGGCCTCATCCGCATCTCTGAAGGACTCCGTCCCGGAGAATGGGTCGTTCTGTCCCCTCAAAATCTCAACGAAGGCCAACGCGTAAATCCCAAACTCAAACAGCCATGAACGAATCCATGATCCAATGCCGCGGCATCTCTAAAAGCTATCACAAGGGCAGCACCGTAGTGACTCCACTCGAAGCTCTCGACCTCGATGTCGCCAAGGGCGAATTTCTCGCCCTGATGGGACCTTCGGGTTCTGGGAAAACGACACTTCTCAATCTTCTTTCGGGCATCGACTCGCCGACCAGCGGATCACTCGTGATTGCAGGAACCGAAATCTCCAAACTTTCCCGCCGCAATCTAACAAAATGGCGCGCGAATCATGTAGGCTACATTTTTCAACTGTATCATCTCGTGCCAGTATTGACCGCATTTGAAAATGTGGAACTGCCTTTATTGCTGTCATCAATGTCGAAAAAAGAGCGTCACGCCCGCGTCGAGACCGCCTTGTCGTTGGTCGGCCTATCCGACCGGATGCATCACACACCCTCCGAATTATCCGGTGGGCAAGAACAACGCGTCGCCATTGCCCGTGCGGTGGTGGCCGATCCCCCGCTTCTCGTAGCCGATGAGCCCACCGGCGATCTCGACCGTGAATCCGCGACTCGCATCCTCGACCTCATCCGCCAACTGGCGAGAGACCATGGCAAAACCATCGTCATGGTAACCCACGATTCCAAAGCCGCAGCGGCAGCCGACCGCATACTGCATCTCGAAAAAGGCCAGCTACTCTTAAACCCATGAACGCTCTAATCAATCTCCTCAAACTCGCCTGGATCCAATTGATCCGGCATCGGGTGCGTTCGCTACTGACGATCTTCGGCGTAGCTTCCGGTATGTTTCTATTCACTGCCGTCGAGACTCTCCAGCGATCACTCGCCAAAGCCACCGAAGCCTCGGCGGCAGATACCACGCTCGTCGTCTATCGAGAAAATCGTTTCTGCCCCTCTGCCAGCCGATTACCGGAACACTATGCGGATGAAATCAGAAGAATCGAGGGCGTTCGCGAAGTGATCCCCGTTCAAATCGTAGTCAACAACTGTGGCGCTTCTCTGGACGTGATCACTTTTCGCGGTGTGCCCGATACGCTGCTCCGCAAGTTCGCACCAGAGATTGAGATCATTGACGGCAGCGAGGAAGAATGGCAACGGCGCGATGATGGCGCATTACTCGGCGAAGTCTTCGCGCAGCGTCGTGGATTGAAACCCGGTGATCGATTCGATGCCGCAGGAGTGACTGTCACGGTATCCGGCATCCTTCGCTCGCCCTTCGCTCAAGACAACAACGTCGCCTACGTGAAATTACCTTTCCTCCAACAAGCCTCGCGCGCCGGCCTCGGTGTCGTGACACAATTCAATGTGAGAGTCACGGAATCCAAGTTACTCGACCCCGTTGCGAGCACGATCGATGAATTATTTCGCAGCAGTCAGGAACCCACCGACACTCGACCTGAGAAAGCGTTCTTCGCGGAAACTGCTTCGGAACTCATCGAGCTCATCGGCTTTACTCGTTGGCTCGGAGTCGGCGCTGTGTTTGCTGTCGGCGGTCTCGTAGCAAACGCGCTGCTTCTCGTTGTGCGCGGACGAGTCAAAGAGAATGCCGTACTGCGAACTCTCGGATTCCCCAGTCGTGCGATCGGCCTGCTCGTCATGAGCGAAGGCGGAATGCTAGGCTTGGCGGGTGGGGTAGTAGGTGTCGGCCTAGCTGCCGGATTCTTGCGATGGCAAAGTTTTACCATGGGCAACGAAGGCCAAACACTCGCAATCCAGCCCGATGCCACTGTGGTCGCCGTTGGTGTCTTGGCTGCCCTGTTTCTCGGTGTTTTCGCATCCCTATGGCCCGCGTTTCAAGCAATGACACAACCCATCGTTAAAAACCTTCGTAGCTAATCATTCCATGCTCCCTTTTACCTATGCCGTGCGGAACCTTTTCCGCTCCAAATCACGACTCCTCCAAACCATTGGCGGCAGTGCTCTAGTAGTTCTGTTAGTGATGGCTTCGGTCGCGATTAACCATGGCATGGAGCGGGTGCTGTCGGCTTCGGGTTCGGATCGAAACGTGATTCTCGTGGGCGCTGGTTCCGAGGAAAGCATCCAACGCAGCGAAGTCCCCGAACGGACTGCGGGCATCGCGGAAGCGGCCATAGCGGGGATTTCGGAATCACTCGGCGTTCGTGCTGTTTCCAGCGAAATCCATTACATGAACTACATTACTCTACCCGACGGTCGCAAGAGCCAAGGGATGCTTCGCGGGGTCACTCTCCAAGCTCTGCGAGTGCATCCAGAAGTCAGATTAACCGAGGGCCATTTTCCCAACGCGGGAGAAGTAATGGTCGGACGCCTCGCGTGGAGGAAACTCGGAATCAATGAAATCGATCTCAAGGTAGGTGGCACCATCACTCTGGATCAACAAGTCATGAACATCGCTGGCATTTTCGCAGCACCGGGCACGGTTCTCGAATCGGAAATCTGGGCCACCCTCGGTGACCTGCACGTCCTTTCCAAACGAGAAACATTGTCATGTGTCGTACTTCGTCTCATCGATCCCGCTGATTACACGGAAGCCGATCTCTTCGCCAAGCAGAGGCTTGATTTGGAATTAAGCGCCTTGCGTGAAAGTGATTACTACAATCGTCTGAGCGCTTTTTTCAAACCATTGCGTGCCATGACCTGGATCACCGCCGGTCTCATCGCGGCGGGCGCGCTTTTCGGTGGCGTGAATACTCTCTACGCTGCCTTTGCCTCCCGCGTGCGTGAGATGGCAACCTTGCAATCCATCGGCTTCGGGCGAGGCGCGCTCTTAGTGAGCCTCGTTCAGGAAAGCACATTAGCCTGTCTCACCGGCGCGCTATTGGCATCCGTGATCGCCGTCGTTTTGTTAGATGGCAGAACCATTCCTTTTTCCATCGGCGCATTCACTCTCGAGGTAGTACCCAGCGTAGCGATCACTGGTATCGTGACAGGTCTTCTTCTCGGCTTGCTCGGCGCCCTTCCCCCAGCATATCGCTGCTTAAAACCGCCTCTTCCTACCGCTCTCCGCATGTCTTAATTATAAGAAAACAACAACCTATGAAAAACAAAACAACCTGTCTCGCCATCGCCGCCATCGCCCTTTTCGCGTCCTGCAAAAAGGAAGAATCCACCGCAAATACACCTCCGGCCGCCACGGCCAACAACCCCAGCCCGGCCCTCTTGCAAATCCTGAACACAGCACCGCAAGGAGATCCCACTCCAATCCATTTGATTCGAACCACCGCCAAACCCGGCGATGAAATCACGATCAACGGAAAAATCATGGGCAATGCAAATCCATTTGTGGAAGGGCGCTCCATTTTTATTCTCGGTGATAAAGAAATACTCACCGCCTGCAATGATGTTGAAGGCGACGAATGCGATACCCCATGGGACAACTGCTGCGACTTGCCAGAAGAGAGAAAACGCGGCACCGCTTCCGTGCAAGTTGTCGACGCTGATGGCCGTGTCCTTAAAGAATCAGTCGAAGGTGTAAATGGTCTCGCGAAACTCGCTGACGTCACAGTGACCGGAACAGTTGCCGAAGGCTCCTCTGCTGATCTGCTTTTAATCAACGCCAAAGCAATACGAATAAATAAATGAAGGCCATACACATCAACGCGTGTGTCGCGCTCATCTTTTTCTGTGTCGTTTCCTGCGTCGGAACAATGCCCGACCTGAATTCGCCACCACCCTCATGGGCTAACAATCCAAAAAATGGAAAACCCCTTTCATCGGAATGGTGGCGGGCTTTTCGTGATCCTTCACTGGAAACATTAATCAAGGAAGGATGGAGCTCAAATCCAGACATCGAAATAGCACTCCACAATGTCGAAGTCGCTAAGGCGGATCGCTTTGAGACCATGGCATCATTTTTCCCAAAAGCGGGAATTTCTGCCGGCTACCAAATAGGTCGTGAACAAAACCGAATGACTGGATTTCGTCCCGATGATTTGGAACCTTGGATAGGCGAAGCTACAGTATCTTGGGAAATCGATGTAACCGGAAAATTGGGAGCCCGAGCAGCCGCTGCTAAAGCGGGAGAAGCGGCTGCTTTTGCTCGCTGGCAAGGTGTCCGTCTCCTCATCGCCACCGAGATCGCTGCAGCAAGATTCGAAGATACTATTCACTCTGGAGAAATAGATCGCCAATCTCGCCAACTCATAGAAGAAGAGAAATCTCTCGCAATCGCAAACCAACTACTCGAACGCGGTCTAATTTCATCCGCTGAACACGCGTCTCGTATCTCCGAGTTAGAACGTCTTCGGAGAGAAATCTCTGAACTAACGCGACTCCGAGACAATTCACGGCTGCGTCTCTCACGCCTGCGAGGCGGCAAATCCGCACCTACGGCCGGAAGCAGGCTCCCTACAATCCCTCCCGTTCCCTCCCGCATCCCAGCCGATGTCTGGAGCGCACGACCAGATTTGATCGCTGCCGAACAAGAGGTCAGGACGGCATTTGCTCTTCAAGATTCTGCGCGCTTAGATCTTCTGCCTTCACTCTCTCTCGGTGCAGGCAGTTCAGTAGGTAAAGGTTCCCTTACTGGCCAAATCAAAACATGGGAACTATCTGCAGGACCTCGACTCGAAATTCCAATCTGGGACCCATCTCGCCTTGCCGAACTCCGTCGCTCTAAAGCCAAAGCCGCTTCATCTGCCTCATCCTATCGCGCAGTCGCATTGACTGCCGTCGAAGAAATAGAAAGTTCCTATATCGACTTCTCCAGACATCGCATGCAGCTCGATTCCCTGGAAAAAGAATCCGTATCGCTGCTAAAGGCGTGGAACGACACGAAATCCAAGGCTAAGGCTGGAACAGCTTCCTTCCTTGAAGAAACTCAAGCAGGAAGACGCTATCAAGAAGTCTCTTCACTCCGCTCACTCATGCATCTGCGTGTCCTAAATGACTACCTCAAACTGGTTCGCGCACTAGGTGGCTAATTTAAAACCTCTCGTCGGACATGCAGATAATGCCCGGGCTACATCTCTCAATCCCCCCTTTTCTTCCTCTCCATCTTCAACCCCTCAAAAATCGGATCCATCAACTCCCCATCCCACTTCACCCGCTTCTTTTCCAATACTTCCAACTCCTCCTTCATCGACCCGGCTAAATTATCCTTCTCTCCAACATCCTTCGCCAAATTATGCAACACAGCCTCATTCCCCTTTCCTTCGATCACCAGCTTCATGTCCCCACTCCGCACCGCATACGCCCCCTTATCAAACATCCGTAAATAGATCGCATCATGCGGCGCACCGCTTTTCTCACCTGTTAGATAAGGAATCAAATTCACTCCGTCCAACGGACGCTCTGGATTCGCCATCACCCCGACCATCTCCGTAAACGTGGCGAACACATCCAACGAAATCACCGGCTGACGATAAACCATCCCCTTCGGAATCCGCTTCGGCCACTGCATCGCAAACGGCACACGTATCCCGCCCTCCCACGGATGACCCTTGGTTCCCCGCAACGGCCCGTTGTCAGATCCATTATCAGGCGTAGGCCCGCCATTGTCTGACAAAAAAACCACCATGGTATTCTCCTCAAGCCCGTGCTCGCGCAACTTCGCCAACACTCTCCCCACCCCATCATCCACCGCGCTCACCATCGCCGCATACGTCCTACGCTTCTCATCCTTTATATCCGGAAAACGCGCCAAATACTTCTCCGGTGCCTGCATCGGCGAATGCGGCGCATTATACGCCAACATCAGGAAAAACGGCTTATCCTTGTGCCTCTCAACAAACCGAACCGCCTCATCGGAAAACTCATCCGTTAAATACTTTTCCGTCCTCACCGGCTCATTCTGCCGCATAATCCACAACCGATAGGAATCCCCCTCGTTCTTCGCCTCCTTCGTATTCTTCAAATCCAATTCGTCCGGAAAATACCGATGCCCCCCACCCAAATGCCCATAAAACTCCTGAAACCCACGCTTCAAAGGATGCAACGTCGGATGACATCCCAAGTGCCACTTGCCAATCAAACCCGTCGTATAATGCGCACGAGTATACCCACCTCCGCTTAAAACATCCGCCAACGTCTTCTCACTCAACGGCAAGCCGATACCCGCATCATTCGGTGCCCACTTCGGATTCCGCTCAAAACCAAACCGCTGCTGATACCGACCCGTCAAAAATCCCGCCCGACTCGGTCCACACACCGCATAAGATACATACCCATCCGTAAACCTCACCCCGTTCGCCGCAATCGAATCCAAATGTGGCGTCGGTATATCCTTACAACCATTAAACCCCACATCCCCATACCCCTGATCATCCGTCATAATCACCACCAAATTCGGCGTATCCTCCGCACAAAACCCATTCCCACTCAAAAGAATCACCACAAAAATCACCCTGAATATTCCATGCTTCATCCGACCAACATACAACTCCCACCCCATCAGAAAACAAAAATCATGGAGAAGGCGCTTCCAGCCATTATCTGAAAAATCACTCCTCCGCACGTGTGATCCATGTTTTTCATCGAGTGTTATGGGAACCCTACAAATATCCCGGAGGGATTACAGAAAGTAGCCCGGGGTCGAGGAGCAAAGCGACGACCACCCCGGGTCCCACGCCACCCAAAAACAGCACCCTGAAAGGCGTGCCAGAAACCCCGCATCCTCAATCAACACCCGCTCAATCCCTCTTCCTTTCGTGTGATTCGTGCTTTTCGTGGTTCAATCATACGGCTCCCTCGGCGTCACCATCTCTGAATTATTCGGCTTATGATTTCTTGTTACCACTTCATTTTCTTGTTGTCAGGATCTCTCGAATCATACCCTCGGAAGTCAGCCGATCGAATCGATCTGTAGGCCACCCAAACAAGGCATACCGTGCATAATCCTCCAGCGACAATTACTCCTACCATAGTCCAGAAATATGTATTCATGAGCTGACTCTCAGTCGGAATACGTAACCACTTCACCAAACCCCAGATACCGAGGCCGAAGAACGTCGCCGGAATTACAGCTAGCAACCCAATCACGCAGCCTCCAGGAGTGCTTTGTGTTGGAGATGGTATGGGCATGGCTCTTTTTCTTGCAGAAAGTTGAAGGTATTGCGTGCCGGGATGAAGCTCAAAATTGTTCAGACGGCTTCTTCCACGTCGCCATCTGCGCCTTGTTCTGCTTCTTTATTATTAGGAAAGGAGACGATCATATTCTGCGTGAGTGCCGATGAAGAACCAGACTATCGTGTCGCCATCTTTAATTCCGACGGCGCGGTATGCTCCTGTCACTCGTGCAGACCAAAATTCCCCAACCTTCTTGAATCTTAGGGACGGATGCTGCGGATCATCTAGCCAGAGTTGATACTGCTTGCGTGCACGTAGTTGAATCGTCTTTGGAAGGTGGTTGTAACCGCTCCAAAACGATCCGACTGCCCTACTCCGCATCGGCAGGGAAATTTGTTGATTTTCCTGCTCTGTGCTCTGCAATCGCCTGTTGCGCGATCAAATCAAGGCGACCCTCCCGCACATCTTGTTCAATCTGTAGATCCCAAGTGTCTCCCGCCTTAGTCTCAAGGCGTTCGAGCAATTTGAACATCTCTTCTCGGGGAAGCCGCCCGATAGCATTTTCGATCTCGATCACCGTTTGCATACGGGAAGACTACCAAATCGCGGTGAAAGTTCAAGCACGGGAATTTCTTTGCAGAACGTTGAGTCCTCCTACACCTGACCGGGGGAGAGGGAGGAACACGGGTTGAGGTTGTAACGGTCATGACGGCTGAAACTGGAGGCGGGTCAGGCGTTAGGAGTGACGTCTTGTTCGGCGATCTTTGCGAAAAATTGCTTGAAATTGTTCAAGACTAAACACTGGCACCTCGGGCCAGTTCTCCTGAACTGTCCTGATTACCGACTCCATTTGAGACCAAGTGTGGATAAGTCCAGGCGCAAGGGGAGGAGCGATCGGCCTGCCTGTATGTACCATGAGGGAGGGATCGGCAGGTCCATCCCAAATGAGACACTTGATGTCGGCGCGAGTAAAAATCCGTTGTGACTCTATGCGCCCGGCTCTCCCGAATCGGAGTTGATTCGGCTCGATCACAAACTCCCATTGAAATGGAGAAAGTAGCCCCCTAAACATCGTTGCCGTGATCCCACCCAAAACAACTCCGGTCGCTCCAAAAATGAAACTGAATGCGGTGGACTCTCCCCATGCGACTATCGAGAAAATCAAGCACGCGATTGATACGATCACGCAAATAGCCGTGGTAACAAACGATCTGAAACTGTTGGATTCGGCTGTGATTCGCAGTAATTCCATGATTCTGGCAACGTGTAGCTGTGGCACCGGCGAAATGGAAGCTCGAATTCAAAGAAGGACGTTGCCCGTCGTTGGATGTGCCGTCTTGTTTGGTTTCTAGAATTATCTGATTAGATGCCACTGAGTATTTGCCGTCTCCTCTCTTCATACTCGGATTCGGAAATCAAATTCTGTGAGCGAAGGCTGTCAATCTCTGCCAGTCGTTCTTGAGTGTCCCTGAGAATCTGCGGTGGTTGAGTCAGTTGAGGCGATTTGCTACGTGAGGAGAAATACCACACGAGTGCGACTACGATGCCGACCGGGATGGCAAGCATGATCAGAACCACGAAAATCATGATTATCTCTGGCATTCCTATTGGTCCCATATTGTTTCTGTTATTAGATTCTTATTTTCCACCGAACGTAAAAGAGCACGCACCCCTATCAGCGGCGGCGCACATCGATCACGGGGTTAAGGTTGTAACTACGGAAGAGCATGAAAACAGGGCGGCTGATAGGGGTTGCGTGTCTCGTCTTGTTCGGTATCTTGTAATTGGTGGTCAACGCTCGCAGTCAGTAAATGCGTCTCCGTATGACTCGTTGCCTTCACGGACGAAGTATGGTACACCTCCGCCGCCGAGGATTGCTCGATCTAGAAATTCGGTAAATGACTTCGCTACAATCGTAGATCCACCCGGAATGGCAAATGTCTCGTGGAAGCAATCAATAATATTATTAGTCTTTGAGTCTTGAGAAATGACATCGATCGCAACGTAATTACCATCCAGAACGTCGCAAAAGGTGAGCCAATTACTGGGACCAGGATCTTCGGCATTAATACCTAGAATATCGATCCATGTTGGCCGGATATCCTTGACCGGTACAAATCTGTAAGTAGGTCCCCATTCATCAGGGAATAGTTTGACTGAACTGTATCTTCGGTAGAACGCCTTCAAGTCATCTGGCAGACGACATTGAAATTGTCGTTCAATGGAATCGATCTCAAATTGATCCACGCAGAGCTCGCGCGCGTGTTCTGAATCGATTATTGCAAAGATATCTGTGAGATTTGCCATTTCTTGGATTATGC
>JBGSJM010000133.1:0-5121 GCA_041742015.1 Verrucomicrobiales bacterium
CAACCCTGTTAGGCCGGGCTCGCTTTTTTCTCAGATCAAGGAATCGGTGTGTGCGAGGACTTCCAGAAACGGGACTTCTTCGAGCATCCCGAAATCATCATTTTGGCTCAGCTTTGCCCGGGTGGCGGCCGGACTGGACAGACCGCAGAGAAATCGGGCGAGTTGCCGGGGTTGTTTCAGGGCCCGGTGATTTTTCGCATTCAAGGCTTGAATCACTTCGACCTGTTCGGGGGTGATGTTCCGGGGAGGCTGAGAGGGGAGTTCTTTCCCGGGATTTTCCCCCGTGCAGACGCTGCAATGGCCACATTTGAGGTGGGCATCCCCAAAGTAACTCAAAATCCGACCAGCCAGGCACTCGGCACTTTCACAATGATCGATGACGAGCCGGAGCCGATTGATTTCGCTGCGCTCCCGGTTTTCAAACAACTCCATGAGGCGTTTGGTCAATATGGAGACGTTTCTTTCTCCCCCGGGATTGAGTCGATATGCATGCCGCAGGCCACTGGGCTGGGATTTGATCTCGCCCAGATCGGATAGATCATCCAAGGCGGTGCGAATCTCACTCTCCGGTTCGTTGATCACGGTGGCCATCTCCGTCACATCAACGGTGTGCCAGATTCTCGCCTTTGCGGAGGCTTTGAAGATTTTTTCCAGGAGAGAGCGTCTTTCTGCGGAAAGACCGGAGAGAATCCTTTCTTTTGGCTGAAGAAATAGATATCGATACCCGGCGTAGTAGAGGCCTTCCGGAATGATGACTCCGTCCATTTCCAGGTAGGTGACCGCCGTGGCGATGACGAGGGGGCGGATATCTTTACTAAATGAAAGATCGTATTTCGATATACTAAATCGGTCACCCTGGTAGAGCAAATGCTCGACCAGCGATTTGATCGCAGTCGGACTCGGGGTATCTCCATAGACAAAATTCTCCAGCACGGTAAGATCGCTGCGGGAAGCGAGGATCTCGCAGATGGCGGGCTCACCGTCACGCCCGGCCCGACCGGATTCTTGAACGTAGTTTTCGAGGGATTTGGGTAGATTGTAGTGATAGACATAGCGGACGTTTGCCTTGTCGATCCCCATCCCGAAAGCGATCGTTGCGACTACGATACTCTCTTTGTCATTCATGAAGTCATCCTGCAGGTCGGCACGGTGATCATCCCGCATCCCGGCGTGGTAGGCGCGGGCACGCAGTCCTGCCCGGGAAAGATGGCCCGCCACCTCCTCGGCAGTTCGCTGCAGGGTAACGTAAACCACGGTTGGTCCGGGCGGACGTGACTTGATTTTTTCCACCAGGAGGTCTTTTTTGCCTGAGGCACGGCAAGGCGAGACTTTGAAGGTCAAATTTTCCCGGTAAAATGGTGTCTGGATGTGATCACCTGAGGCTATACCAAATCGTTTTCGGATATCTGCTGCCACATCCGGGGTGGCGGTGGCGGTCAGGGCGAGAATTCTTGATATACCGAGATCCCTCGCCAGATCCGCGAGTTTCAAATAGTCAGGCCGGAAATTATGGCCCCATTCCGAAATGCAGTGTGCTTCGTCAACGGCCAGCATGGCGATCTGGCATTGCCGTAGCTGCCGCAGAAAGCCTTCGTTGCCGAGTCGTTCCGGGGCAATATACAACAGTTTTACGGTTCCCTGGCGCATCTGTTCGTATATTTCCCGAACTTCAATCAACTCCAGGGTTGAATCCAACCGGGCCGCCGCTATACCTAGAGAAGTCAGTGACTCAACCTGATCTTTCATCAGTGCGATGAGTGGTGATATCACCAGTGTTAATCCATCAAAAGTCAGGGCTGGGAGTTGGTAACAGAGACTTTTGCCACCCCCAGTGGGAAACACCGCCAGGGCTGACCGCCCCTCTAACAGTGTATTAATAACCTGTTCCTGACCAGGGCGGAAAGAATCATGGTGAAAGTGTTTGCGGAGAAGCTTCCTCAGATTGGTTGCCATGTGCGGATTGCTGCCATGAGCCCATCAAGTGGCATCACTTTCGGGAACACTTCTGATGGCATCTTTACCCATGATTGAAAAGTTTTTCCATTTCCCGCCGGAAAATCGGAACACACAGGCGGCACCGAGTAAAGCGATCTGAAGAATATAGACACTCCACATGGCATAGAGACCGAAGTGATTGGCCACGTAGTAACCAATCATCGTCAGTACCGCAACCACGACGATGGCTTTCAAAACGAACCAAGTATCCCCAGCGCCCTTGATTGCTCCTGAAAAGACCAACTGGATGCACTCAATAATCAAATACAGACCTGCCAGCCGCAGCAGGATGACGGCGGTTTCCCGGATGCTGAAGAAGGCGGCGTCTCTTGGCATCATCTCCCTATGGAAGGTGATTACGTAGTCAGGAATCAAGAGATATAGAATCACAAACAATGAGCAATAGGCCAGACCAATGATCAGGGCACTGTTGATGGCGCCTCTGGCCTGAGCCTGTCGACCAGAGGCGACCCGCTGCCCCACCAGAATACTACAGGCGATCCCCAGACCAACCAGTGGGAAATGGGCGAGTTGATTGATGCTTAATACCATGCTGCTGGCGGCGGCTTTCAGCACTCCAAAACCAAGGACCATCTTCACCAGGGTATGGAAGGTGATCGACTCAACCAGCATGGGAAGACCGTTGGGAGTTCCAAATTTAATCATCCGGCCCATGAGTTCCGAATCATGCCGCCAGGTCGAGCGCAGGTGACAGCCTTCCCAGTATTTTTTCTGGCGCATGAGGATGGCAAAAGTCAGTACCATGGCCCAGGAAGATGCGGTGGTGGCAATCCCGGCACCGATGATTCCCATTTTCGGAAAACCAAATTGACCAAGGATCAAGCCATAGTCGAGAAAGATATTGAGGACCACGGCTCCCAGATTGACCAACATGACGATTTTGGTTTTTCCTTGACCATTAAACAACGCGCCCTGGGCAGCGGTAATGATTGAAGAGGAACAACCCAGCACGAGAATCTTAAAATAATCATACTCAGCAGCGGCAATCGCCATGGCAGCTTCTGTGGCCGCCGGATCGTCGACACCGACCCGTGCCGTTCCGAAAAAATACAGCTTTGCGATGGGAATCAGCAGCAGGAAAAATGGGGATGTATAGATTCCGAGGCGGATCCCCTGCCAGACGGAAGCGCCGATCCGTTCAGGTTTTCCGGCTCCGAAATACTGGGCGACAAAGGTATTGGTATAACTCGCAATGCCGACGAACAGAGACATCGACATCCAAAACAGGGTTCCCGCCGGCAAAGCTGCGTTAAACTCGGTTATGGAACTTTTAAACAGGATGAGTCGATCCGCGAAGAGCATGAGAGCCCATGCTCCCGTCGTCAACATCATGGGTGCCGCCAGTTTTAAAACTTCGCGGACCCCACCGTCTTTGCTCCAAAGTTCACTAAGAAACCCCTTTGTTTGTTTTTCCTCCACGATGGCCAGAATGGAGAGCCGGTTTACTTCAAAAGCAAGTTAAGAAATCAAGTAAAACTAAGCAATCATCCCCGGGGTCAACTCTTCAATTTTTTCCAGGATTTTCTTCTCCCTGGCCCTGGAAAATCCTTTCAACAACTGAATCTTCTTTTCCTGGGCGGCTTTTTTGAGGCTGTCGATATCGGTTATTTTGAGTTCCTGCCAGAGTTGCTCGGCACCCTTTCGGGTGATTATTTTGATTTTGGCCATCTCCTCCAGCACATCGGGAAGAGTTGGCTTACCCGACTCGATGTTGATCGTCCTGGTGATTTCGCTGTTAAATCTTTTTTTAGATTTTGAGGCGAATTTGGCTTCGATGATTTGATTCGTTTTCCAGCAATGGTTGTGATCAAAAAGGTGGGTCAATCCTTCTGGTCTTTTGGTACTGATTTCCAGATTCGAGAGATTGATCCACTTATCGTTGCAGACGACAAAGCTGGACTCCTCACTAAATCCCACCAGCAAACGGCGGGTAGGAAGTTTCGACTTTTGGAGCAGAGAAAACAGCAGCAGGGCGCGGTCACGGTCATCTCCAGCCCCAAACAAAAGAGTTTCGTCGGGAAGAGCCAGGCGATCTCGGGATTCGAAAATTGAATCACTGGCCCGGAGAGACTCCACCACTTTAAGTGCATCTTCGATGCTGGTGATTGACTTGGCGCGCTCTCCCACCTCGTAGTCTCTCATTGATGCATAAGCATAAACTTGAGGCTCCGTGTTTCTCCAATCGCGGAAAGCGTATTTTGAGTGGGCAAAAGCCGAACGGGGATTCTGATCGGCCAAAAGGTAAACCTCTCTTTGATAGGCTTCACGGCAGTCGTATTTCGAGGGATCTGGAATTGATTTTTCATTGACGTTAAAAACAACCTTGTTCAGATCGCCCACCATCAGTGGAGCACCCATAAAATCTCCGCAGCGGCTGGTGATTTTTTCAATGGTGGAACGTTCAATTTCACTCCAGCCGTTATAAATGTCGCACATTCCTTTTCCAGGAATGTAAATGAACATCACATCGCTGCCAGTGACGACCGCCTTCGCCTGCACCGCCAAGTCCGAGTCATTATTTATCCGAGTGTGGTTATACCATTTGGAGTTATTGAAAAGGTTGACCGATTCTCCATCATCCAGGAAAACAAAAAGATGAGCCTTGTTGGCGACAATAATCATCTGATCAAGAGGGAATCGGGCACAAACCGCCAGTGAGGAAGCCCACAACATCGCCAGAGCCACACATTTTCCTGAACCTTTACCAAACGGACAGATTCTCTGGTAGGCGTTCATGCCCTCGATGGTTTCATTTTTCAAGCGTGGAAAATACCCCTGCTTGTAGAAGTCTTGAAGAACAATCTGGCCAAATTGGGACTCTGAATCGAGTTTCAGCAGGTATTTCAGGGTTTCATCGTAATCTTTCCGGATCGTCTGGATGAACTCTTTTCCAAGTCGTTTTTCTTCGTCATCAAAGTTAAGGAGCCCCCAATTATCACCGCCCGGCTTCGACATATCATTGGTAAATGTATACCAATGAAATTCTCGTTGCAGATCTTTGAGTCGCCGATTGGCTCCCCGGAGCTTGCCGTTTTCCTCATGCATGGGCCTAGTTTCCCGCCATCTCCAGAGCGCAGGGCTCATCATGTTGGCAAGAAGATATCC
>JBGSJM010000134.1:0-11873 GCA_041742015.1 Verrucomicrobiales bacterium
AAAATGTTTGATGTTAAAATAAAAACGTCATATCATGAGTTGGAGGTCACCCTCCCCGGGTGGTCTTTAACCTTAACTCAAGATTAAATGAAAGAACTACACCGATTCGAAGATTTGACAATTGATGATGTTATCCACGATGGGAAAGTCGATCAAATTGAAGAGATCGAGGAGATTCCCCGCTTTGCAATGACCCAAGACGAAGATCCAATTGCCTACGAAAATGACGATCTCCAGAGTGACTTAGAATTCGAACAAGAGTTCGCCAAATCCAAACGAAAACGGCATCACTACCGGATCAATTTTCCGAATCTCGAATTGTTGGATTGGGATTAAAGATTGAACTATTTTACCTCGAAGCTGGTGAAGCGATTTCACCGGCTTTTTGGTTTCTAGCTAGGTCTGCAGGGAGACATGGATCTCGATTTCACCCTGCTTGACGGATAATCGGACCGTGGCCCCTCCTCCTTCCCCAAATGTTTTGAAAGCAGCTTCTTCCAGGTGGGGGACCAGTGCGGCCCGCACTGCCCGTGCACCAGTCTCACGACGACGTGCAGAATCGATAATGTGATCGATAACAGCTTCCTCCACAATCAGCTCAACCTTTTCAGATTCAAATTCCTTGCGATAGGATTTTAGGACATTGTCTTCGAGAATGGCGCGCAAGACTTCAGGACTAAGAGGTTGGAAAGGCACCATACGGGAGAAGCGTCCCACGAGTTCCGGCAAAATGCCGTAGTTTGAGAAAGCACGGGTATCCTCCAACAGGGCAAAGCCAATTTTGGACACCAGGGAATCGTCGATGTCTCTTTTAATCTGAGCCAGGAAACCAATCGAGGCTGCCCCACCTCCCTCGGCAAGTTCCGCAACCTGTTTCAATCCACTGAAAGCTCCACAGGCAATAAACATGATGTGTTGCAGGGGCATCGTCAGTCGCTGGCCAAAAGCGCTGTACCCGTAATCGGTCGGGAATGGTGAAGATCTGCCTGAGAGTAAGTTTAAAAGACCCCGCTGTACTCCAAAACCGCTTACATCCTTGGTGGTGCCTTCGCCCGCAAACCTCGCAGCGGAACGACTCGCAGCCAATTTGTCAAATTCATCGAGGCAAATGACTCCACAACTCGCCCAAGCGCGGTCCTGGCCCGCCGTCTCAAACAACTCGGACAGAAGCATGAGTACATCATCACCGATGTATCCCGTTTCCGAGTAACGGGTCATATCAGCTACGACGGTGGGAACCCCGAGAATGTCTTTGAACAGCATCTCGGTCAGAAAGGTTTTTCCGGACCCCGTGGCTCCAAGAAAAAGGTAGTTCTCTCTCAAAGCCAGATTTTCTTCCGGTTCGTTTTCAATAAAGTCCCGGCGGAGCCTCTGCATGTGGCGATATGCGAGAACTGCGCCCGCTCTCCGTGCAAATTCTTGTCCACGATACCCCCGTTGGATCAGTGCTTTTTCAATCTCACGTGGAGACATTGACGAAAGTCGCTTGAGCCTTGCAGCGATCCGAGATCGTTCATTTTTTGAGAGGCACGGGCTCTTTTCGTCATCGCTTTCCATGATGGGCAGCTCGTTAAAGTTTTTCGAGCTTTGGCCAAAAGACAAATCATCAGATAGTATATCGTTATCTTCCTGATCAAAATCATCAGGCGTTTCATTTTTGTCGTTGGATTTGATTACACTCACAGTAACAGCCTCCACGTTTTCATCGCTTGGTTCAACAGGCAAAAGTGCTATAATCAAGCTTATGGATTTGCTGCCCGAAGATGTGTATTACGCGCAATTGAACACCGTAAATCTGGCCTCGGGAGCACTTATTCGCAATGAGACCGGCGAAGTGCTGGTCGTGAATCCGACCTATCGAGATCATTGGCTGCTCCCGGGAGGCAGCGTTGACAAGGACGAGTCTCCTCGCGAAACCTGTGTCCGGGAAATCCGGGAAGAGTTGGGTATCGATCTAGCCCTGGGTCGGCTTCTTTCGGTCGAATATCTGGAGCGCCGGGATTACAAACCGGAATCAGTTCATTTCATTTTCGACGGAGGAGTGCTAAATAGTCAGCGAATCGAACAAATTACTCTGTGCCCTCGCGAATTGTTGGAATTTCAATTTGTCGACATCAATCTGGCCTGTGAGCGACTTAACCCCTCGCTGGCAGTTCGTTTTCGGGCGGCTTGGGAGCAGGTGAATTGCGAAGTGGGAACCGCTTATTTGGAGCGGGGCATCAGCTTTTGAATCCATTCTTCAAAATCGCTCCAGAGTGACTGCAATTTTTTGTTGAATCGCTGAAAGGTAAAGGGCAAGACTGATACTTTTAAATCAAACTCACCTCTCTTTCTAGCCTTGGTTATCTCTTCCTGCAGATATTTTCCCGGACAATCGGTCTGCCCAAGTTCGCCATGGGTGTAAACCGCTTCTTTTTTGATCTCATAGCGCTGCCGGAGATAGCGAACAAAGGTGTAGAGCCCTTTTAACCCCTCGGGAGTAGGCGCGACATCAGAGGTGTTTCCCAGAAATAGGATACCGATATTATTTGAATTGTGGCCCTGAACATGCGCGCCAATATAGCTGATGGGGCGACCTTCCCAAATTCTTCCCTTGGGATCAACAATGTAATGATAGCCGATATCGGCATAAGTTTTGGAGTGGGATTTTCGAATCGAGACAATTCTTGATCGGATGTTTTCCTCCGTCTTCATGGGGAGCGAAGGCATGCCGTCATGATGAATCGTAATTTTTTTGATCTCTTTCATCAATGCGATCTTACCGGGGTTGGAAATCGCTTCGTTTCCCCATTCGCCTCTTTTGATCAGGGTCAGGTTGGAGGGCCATTTGGTATTCTCCGGGTTAATGCTCGGAGCGAAGATCAGCGGATAGGCAATCCAAAACAGAATGCCTGCGATACAGGTGAGAATTACCAGCAAAATAGTTCCGCAAGAGCCTGTGCCTCGTTTCATGGTAGGACAATTCGCCAATCTCGGCACAATTTATTGTGAATCAATTTCTAAATTATTAGGTCGCTTTTTCAGGTGCGAAAAGGTTAAGAACGATTTATGGACCAGATTGGGGGCATTGTTGTTCAACCCGCTCTTTCTTTTTTAAAACTTTTTCCAATCGAGTAGGTCGGTAGCACCAGTCAAAAATCGAAAACCTATCGCAGGATCAATCCGGGAGGTAGTGATTCCCCCAGCAGGCTGATTTGTTCGCTGCCCTCCAATTCCTGAAAGCGTTCAATTGGCGATAATTTAACCGGGGCAACCCCGGACTTCCGGAGCTTGTATATTATATCGCTTCGCAACTTCTTCGGCAAATCCAAAGCCGGATTGTCAACCAGCCGGGCTGCCCTTAGAAAGAGCGGGACGATGGAAATTAAGGGTGATTCGTTCCAGTCCAGCTTTCGAAGCGTCTCAAAAGCAGTTGCAACTTTTTCGGCTGGAAGAACGGTTTCCGGGCCTGCATAGATAGGGGCGCGATTTAGCAGCAACATCAAAGAATTCCAGTATGGATCGGAATACCCACCTGCCGTAGCCAGCTCACTTCCCCTGAGTAGCAGACAGTCACAGAGTTCACCTTTTTGGTCCCGTCCAAGCCTTTCCAGAGCACCAACCAACCTAACTGTCTCGGCGCTTGGCTTTGCCGGTAATCTAAATTTTTTAAGGCACTCCGCAGTCAAAGCTTCCTGCCGTTCCCGGTTTAAACCACCGGATACCCTTCGCCACATTACGTAGCGGGCCAGTTCGATCCGTTTATCCCGGTATTCGTATCCGGTTTCCTCAGGACGCCATAGCTGATCGATTCTCGCCTCATCAAATTGCACCCCAAACCCTGGCCGGAGCAGGAACCCAGCAAATGCGATCCAGCATTCCTCGTGGTCGATGGAGAGGTAATTCCACTCGAGACATTGAATGTGCGTCTCCCACAGCTTCCGCAGCAAAAGTGCGTTCCACTCCTGTTTGGGTTGGTTGAAAAGCTTTTCCAGACTGCCAGTCAGCCGATTTACCGTTAATTTGTCAGTCGGGTCGGATGGGCGGTTAAAAAGTTTTTCGATCCGCCCACGCGCCGCATCCAGAGTGCTCCGCGAAAAGCCCAAATCTTTTGCCGCCCCGCCGCTTTTGACCGGATGACCCACCCCGCTTAGGCAAAATTCCAGAGGCCACCGCTGCTCCAAATCCTTCAGGTCGACACACTCGATCTGGAGCAACCCGATTGCATTCACCCGTGAATTCAAATGGACCGGGATGGAATTTCGCCCCCCGGCTTTGGCGATGGTTTGAAGCGGTGGCAGGCGGTGAAAATCTGATTTGCCCGGAGAAATCACCTCCCCGGCTTTGATGTGATCGTGCCGGGTCGATGAGACCAGTTGAAAGACCACCGGCTGATTGGCCTGGAGTTCCAGATTCAAATCATCCACCACCACATCCTGCTCCTGCGGCGTGCCTTTGGGCAGGACACACACCAACGATTCACTTTCACCCTCCGTTTTGACCTCCAAAAATATCGTGCGAGACGCACCCGCCTCGATTCTACTGGATTGGTTTTGCAACATCCATCCGTAACTGGCCGCTCCTCGTGCCACCGCCAAATCTGGCTCGATATTGGGAAGAACCGCCGGGGTTTTACCTTGCCACTTGCCAATCACGTGGGTGAGTCGCTCCTGAATGGCGAGGGGTTTAAGGCTGCCCCCATTAAAAAGCACCGCATCGATCGCAGGTCTGGCACTTAAAAACTCTGCTAAATGTCGGGTTACCGCGCTGTCCTTGGCGTAGGGTAGGCCAAATTCTCGCAGCCCAGCAGTGGCCCGCTCGGGTTTATCGTCCGCCTCGCACTCGGGATAAAAGCCCTCAAACAAGATGATCTGAATATCTTCCGGCAAGAACGCGGCAGTTAGCGTTCCCGCAAATAATCCCGACCCTCGGCCAGGGACCGCGAGTTTGAATTCCTCTTTCTGATCGGGGTGAGAGAGCGCTTCTTCTTTGATGCGGCGACACTGGGCAATCAGGTGACTCCACTGGTCCGGTGAAAGAGAGCCATCAAGTTGGACCTCCGCTATCACATGAGCCATGGCCAGGTCGATGTTGTCCCCCCCCAACAGGATGTGATCACTCACTGCCACCCTTTTGATCTCGGGGAGCTTCTGGTTGCTCCTCATCCGCACCTCAAACAGACTAAAATCCGAGGTGCCTCCGCCCACATCCACAACCAGAACGCACTGGGCTCTTTCCACCAGTTCCGGGATCGATTTTTGAAAGGTGGCCAGGGCATCGTTGGCCTCCAGCCAGCGACAAAAAGCCGCCTGGGGTTCCTCCAAAAGCCGGACGCTTTTCGGAAAACCGGCATCCTGCGCCGCCTTCAGGGTCAGTCGCTGGGCAGAAGCATCAAAGGAGGCCGGGACCGTGATTGTGATCTGCTGCTCGTCGAATTTCGCCTGGGGAAAGGCATCATCCCAGGCGCTGCGGAGGTAATTGAGCAACAGAGAGGATGCCCGAACCGGTGACAGCTTCTCTGCTTCGGAGAGTTGATCACTGCCCCAGGGCAAAAAATTGGTGGTCTGGTCGATTGACGCGGTGCTGAGCCAGGATTTGGCTGAGGAAACCACCCGCCCGGGGTGAGCCATGGTTTGGTCGCGGGCGAAAAGCCCCGTCACCCAGTTGCCACCTTTGGATTGACCGCCCAGAGCCGCTGATTCCTCATCACTGGGCAGGTAAAGAAAAGACGGCAGCGTCTCCAGTGCCGCCAATGTGGCGCTGCTGATCCACTGGGAAATCGGCAAAATCTCCGAGGCAGATGCCTTTGCATCCAGCGGCGCAAAAGCCAGCGCGCAATTGGTGGTGCCGAGGTCTATCCCGATGCTGTATTTAGGTTTACCCATGGCCATTATTTAGCAGAGTCTCAAAAACCGCTCCGCTGGACTAAAAATACCTGTCTTTTGAAAATGTACATGACCAAACCTGCCTGGCATCGAATGAACGGCAACTCAAGCACGCAATGAGACCCCTGTCGAATCCCTTGCCTCAAAATTGATGGCTGCGCAATCGACCCACAATCACAAATGAAATTCCCGCAGCCACAAAACGGGCATTCTTTATCTCTAGTAAAGCGCTTTCGCCGCCAGCAGAATAAGAAGTTTGAGCTTTCACAGGACTGAAAAAGTGTTACCTATGATCCCAGCGTTTGTTGCCTATGTCTCCTGCCAATACATATCGACCGTAGCCAGTTCAATAGGAAAAGCCATTCTCACAATCCAGCCATGAAACCGTTTTTACGAACCTTCTTTCTGATCCTATCCTTTTCTGCTTTGGAACTTTTCGGGCAGGAAGGAGAAACAAACAATTCCCCGGCTACACCAGCCGTGGCCGTTGCACCAGTTACTCCAGATCCACCAGCAAATCATGCCGCAATTGTCGATGCCCTTAACCGTGGTGACGTTGAGACTTTCCTGAAACTAACCAGTGGTCCCATCTCAGACGAATTTAAAGGATTCCGCTCTGAGATCTTACAACGGCGTGGGGAGCATAAATTTTTTGAAGCTGATATCAAGGGCTCCCTCGCGGATTTTAACGAGGTGATAGCTTTGGCCCCGGAACGAGATCCCTATCTATGGCAGCGGGGAATCTCGCTCTACTATGGCAACTTGTTTCAGGAAGGAAAAGAGCAGTTTGAACGTCACCAGGCAGTCAATGCTCAGGATGTGGAGAACGCCGTCTGGCATTTTCTCTGCTCAGTCAGATCTCCCGGAGGATCAGTCGAAATGGCGCGAAAAAACTTGATTCCAATCACCGAAGATGCGCGGGTCCCTATGAAAGAGATCCACGCACTCTTTTCGGGGAAAGGTTCAGTCGAAGCTGTACTTGAGGCCGCTGATAGCCAGGGAGATCCAACAAAGTCAGAGCGGGCAAAAAACGCGTTTCTTTACGCTTACCTGTATCTTGGCATCTACTTTGAAGCGATCGGTGAGACGGAACAAATGAAGGCGCACATCTCCAAAGCTGCCAACGATTTCAAACTTGACCACTACATGGGAAAAGTTGCCCAGGTCCACGCCAAATTGCGGGGACTCTAAGCGAACTTCGCTTCTCCTTTAAATTCCTGCTAGAATCAACTCTGGAGACTCGATTCCTTGCTTCAACTTTACTAGGAAGGTCACAGCTTCTTTGCCATCAACAATCCGGTGATCATAGCTAAGGGCAAGATACATCATCGGGCGGATCACCACCTGACCGTCTTCGGCAATGGGACGCTCCTGAATCGAGTGCATCCCCAGGATTCCTGCCTGTGGCGGATTAATGATGGGGGTACTGAGCAGTGATCCGTAGGTTCCACCGTTGGTCACGGTAAAAACCCCGCCTTGTAAATCGCTCAATTGAATTTTCCCATCGCGAGCCTTTTTGGCATAGTTGGCTATGTCTGACTCCAATTCAGCCAAAGATTTTTTATCCACATCGCGCACCACAGGCACCACAAGTCCCTTTTCCGTTCCAACCGCTACACCAATATCGAAAAAATGATTTGTCACAATCTCATCTCCCTCGATCCGCGCATTAATCATTGGAATGGTTTGGAGGGCTCCTACCACAGCCTTAAGGAAGATTGACATAAAGCCAAGTTTTACCCCATATTTTTCGACAAATCTATCCTGCACCTGCTTACGGATAGTCATGACAGCATGCATATTGCACTCGTTGAAGGTGGTGAGAATGGCAGCGTCGTGCTGGGCATTAACAAGATGGTCGGCTATTTTCCTCCTTAATGGAGTCATCTTTTGCCGGGTCGTCCGTTTCGCGCCTCCATTTTCACTTAATCCACCAGAGTTTGGTGAGGCTGACATAACATCGATTTTCGTGATTTTCCCGCCAGGCCCGGAGCCTTTCAGTTTTGAAAGATCGATACCTCGATCCCCTGCTATGGCAGATGCAACAGAAGTCGCCTTCGCCTCATTTTCTGTGATTTCGGCTTTTGGGGCTAATATAACAGGCGCAATTACAGCAGCACCATCAGGCGCGGCAACAGATTCATCAATCGAAGCGACTACGGCTCCAATATTAACCTCATCGCCTTCAGTTACGAGATGGTGCAATATCCCGCTAACCTGAGCCTCCAACGTTTGGGACACTTTGTCAGTCTCAATCGTCAGAACTTCTTCTCCAGCGTGAATGTAATCACCGTTTGCCTTATGCCACTTCGCAATCGTGGCGGCGGTAATTGATTCGCCAACCGAAGGAATCTTTAGATCGTAAGCCATGGAGTGAGTCTAATTTTGAAAATAATTCACAAGAAAGCTATTTATTAAACGCTTCTTCGACAAGGGTAGCCTGTTCGTGATTGTGGATCGCTTTGGAACCCGTCGCGGTACTAGCGGCCCGCCCTCTTCCGGCATAGCGGACCCGGTGCGCTGTAAGTTGCTGAATTCGAGGCCCAATAAATGACCAAGCTCCCATGTTGAGAGGCTCTTCCTGACACCAAACCAACTTGGAAGCGTTGGAGTACTTGGCAACAAGACTTTTCAGACCTTCCCCATCATATGGATAAAGTTGTTCAATCCGAATGATTGCAGTGTCTCTAATTTCATGATTTTCTCGATAGGCGATAAGATCATAGTAAACTTTTCCAGTGCAAAATATCAGGCGGTTTACCTTGTCATCCGACCTTCGAGCTTTCCCATCGTCATCGAAGAATTCGCAGAAATAGGTCCCCTCAGCCAAATCCTTCAATGAAGATACACATTCAGAATTATTCAACAGGCTTTTCGGTGTCATGAGAATCAGCGGCTTGAGGATATCTGCCCTGACCATCTGGCGCCTCAACACGTGAAAATATTGGGCAGGCGTCGTCAAATTACACACCTGAATATTATCCTGGGCACAGAGTTGGAGAAACCGCTCAAGTCGGGCGCTACTGTGTTCAGGTCCCTGACCTTCATAGCCATGAGGCAACAACAACACCAGATTGCTAGTTTTTTGCCATTTTGATTCTGCAGAACAGATAAACTGGTCGATAATAACTTGCGCACCATTGACAAAGTCCCCGAATTGAGCTTCCCAAAGAACCAATACATCGGTGCTTAGAAGCGAATAACCGTATTCGAAACCTAAAACCGCAAATTCGGATAGAAGGCTGTTATAGACCCAAAGCTTAGCTTTCTGATCTTTTTCCAAATTATTTAGAGGCGTGTATCGCTCGCGAGTTTCGGGGTCATAAAGAACAGCGTGCCTTTGGCTGAAGGTACCTCTGCGGCAATCTTGTCCCGACAAACGAACGGCCTTCTCATCAAGCAGCAAGGAGCCAAAGGCTAGTGATTCAGCCAGAGCCCAGTTGATTCCCTCTCCTTTTTGAATCGCATCAGCCCGGGCCGCCAGGAATCGCTGAGCAAGCTTGGGATTGACTTTAACTCCCTCTGGAATCCTTGTGATTTGCTCTCCAATCTGTTTGAGCTTAGCAAGTGGATACCCTGTTGGGATAATTTTGTAATGATAGGTAGGCTGAGCATTGACTGGCTCCCCAGAGCCCTGGTGACCAATTACATGCCCTTCCCCTTTCCTTTCAGCCGACCTCAACTCCTCAAGCTGAGTTTCCAGATGGTTTTTATATTCATCTTCAACTTCCTTGGCTTCAGTATCCGCAATTCGCCCGGCTTGAATCATTTGCCTACGAAAAATCGCAGCCGGAGTGTCGTGAGAACGGATATCCCGATACCTTTGGGGCATTGTAAAGGCAGGTTCATCACCTTCGTTATGGCCATGACGGCGATAACACACGATGTCGATTACCACATCGGTCTGGAAAGTTTGTCGGTAAAGCGCAGCCAGTTCGGAGACGAAGAGAACGTCGAGTGGTGAATCGCCATTGACATGAAAAACAGGCGCGTCGATCATCTTGACCATGTCGGTACAATAGGCTGACGACCTAGCATCTTGCGGAGTTGTTGTAAAACCGATCTGATTATTGACGACGATATGAATTGTACCTCCGGTACGATAACCAACGAGTTGAGACAGGTTTAGTGTTTCAGCCACACTTCCCTGCCCAGAAAAGGCAGCGTCTCCATGAATCAGAATCGGCAAAACACTTCGCCGGTCAGCACCCGAATCCCGCATCTGCGGGTCGCGTTGACGCTGTTTTGCTCGAGCCTTACCTTCGATCACTCCATTAACTGCCTCCAAATGGCTGGGATTTGCGCCAAGGTGGATTTCCACAACTTTTCCTGAAATGGTCTGGCGAACCACATCAAAACCCAGGTGATATTTGACATCACCATCACCGGCCACGAGGTTTGGCACATAATTCTCAGAAAACTCGTAAAGAATTACAGAAAGAGGTTTTTGGAGGAAATTGGCAAGAACGTTCAGCCGCCCCCTGTGTGCCATCCCCATGACAATCTGAGAGACTCCGTGTTGGGGGCATTTTTCGAAGATCCCATTCAAAGCGACCATCAGTGCATCACCACCCTCAAGCGAAAAACGCTTTTGTCCAACGTATTTGCGATGAAGAAACTGCTCAAACCCATCGGAATGGGTGAGCCATTTGAACACATTCAAAACATTTTCGTGATCTTCTTTTGGTAAATCAATCCGTTGTTCCACTTTTTCAAGAATCCAATTCCGAATAGCTGGATTATTGATATGCATGAACTCAAACCCAATTTTATCACAATAAGTCCTCCTAAGTCGATCAACAATCTCACCAAGCGGGAGGGGTTGAACATTGCCGAAGACATTAGGGGCCACAGTTCCCTTAAGCATGTCCTCTTCAATCCCAAGTTCTGAAAGAGACAATGCGGACGGATTGGCAACCTCAGTAGCTAATGGATCGAGATGAGCACCACTATGCCCCAACCTGCGATAAATATCAACCAGGGAAAGAGTCTTGATCATTAGAATGTGATCACCCCCGTCCGAAATGGCCGCTCCGGGAAGCGCAGATGATTTTTTACTTCCAGTTTTCGAATTTCGATGAATTTCTGGACTCATCGTTAATCCGAGTTCAAACCCATCGAAAAAACTAGACCATTCTTCACCAACAGATTGGGGATTCTCCTTCCAATCTGCATACATCGATTCGATCACATCGGCATTTGCTCGACTCGCAATTGTAGAACTCATTAACTTCACAAGACGGCGGGAAGATGGACCCAGTGTCGCTTAATGCTAGAAAAAAATGACAAAACCCAACGCTTCGCCTTTCTGATTCTGATTGGACATTTGATCTTACCTCCCTGACAATCCAATTCATGATTCTGGACCGTGTTTCTTCTGCTGCCAGTGGCCATCCTCAACTATCAGGGGTTGTACTTGCACTGGCGAATATGATCCCAGTGGTCGGAATTATCATTTGGAATTGGCAGTTGTTTGATGTGGTTGCTCTTTACTGGTCAGAGTGTCTGATCATCGGTATTCTGAATATTCCCAAAATGGCAATCTCCCAGGAGGGTGTTTCTCAGCCTAGGCTCGTCGTAGTAGTTTGTTTTTTGCTTCACTTCAGCTTTTTTTGCACGGCTCTGGCGTTTTTAGTGTGCTTACTTTCTCCAAACGACGCTTATCAAAATACGACTCAGGATGGTTTTCCTGAATTGTTTGGAAACGTCATCAAAAAATGCTTCTGGGCCTTCGTAACTTTGTTTCTAAGCCACCTATTTTCCTTTTTGTGGAACTTCATTGGTCAAAGAAAATACCGCAAAACTAATCTTCATCTGCAATCCTTCCAGCCATACGGACGTGTCGCTATTTGGCAGATTCTAGTTTTAATCGGAGCTTTTGCCATAACTATGCTAGGTGCGCCCACGATTCTCATTCTTATTTTGATCACTGCAAAAACCGCCCTCGACTTGGGCTTTCATTTTTATGCCTATGGCAATGATCCTAAGGAAACCGAGTTTTCGGGGAAC
>JBGSJM010000135.1:0-27387 GCA_041742015.1 Verrucomicrobiales bacterium
AAAATCTCATAGAGTTAGGTGGAAGTGGTTTTGCATTCAGCGTCCCCGTCTGTTGTAGAAGAAGCCGCCGCCGCCCAACAATAGGACAACAACTACAATGATTAGTAATGTTTCAGTTGACATAAGTTACAATGATAGAGCTGACAAAGGCATCCGCAATGGGGACTTCACCCCATATACGGAGTGTGTGGGCATCGGATCGATTTCGTTAGGGAGAGCCGGAATGCTTCACAACTATTTGTCCGTCCCCGCTTCTCGCTTCGCCCGCGTCCCCGCTTCTCGCTTCGCCCGCTGCGTCCCCGCTTCGCCCGTTGAATCCGATCACCCCGCCGGCTGCGATGGCCGGGGCGGGCGCGGCCATCAGGAATTATGAACCGGTAAAAAGGCAGATTTCAGAGGCTGTGCATCTCTGCGATTCCTCCCTCAACCAACTTCAAAAATTGATGGGTGTTCTGTAGTGGGGCCAGGTGTTTAGCTTTTGAAACGATTTCGGATTTGATATTAACGAGCCTGGCTTCGAGAAATTCCCTGGTCTGATGAAAGGGAGAGTATTCATCGTAGAGCGCGAGGACGGGACATGCTACGGCAGCGATTTGATCCATCCCAAAGCCGGATTCTTTGAAGGCGGCTTCGCCGGCGTTGGTCCCGGCAAGTCTACCTAATGTCGCGATCCAGTTGGCGGACATGGCTCCCATGTTTTTGGTAAGATCCGCTTTTTGCCCGGAGGTCATCCCCTTGACGCTCTCAAATAGCTTTCCGAAATCGACAGTGGGACCGATTTCGATATCGCTTTTGTGAAGTTGAGCCCGAAGCTCTGCCCAGGGCTCTGATTGCCCCATGTTGGGTTCAATCGATTTCAGGCCCGGGAAATAGGTGTCTGAAAAGATGACTCCTTTGATTGCATCTGGATCGAGAAATGCAGCGTGCATACCTATCACGCCTCCGAAGCTGTGGCCTACGACGACGCATCTCCCGACGTCCAATTCTCTATTGATCTCGAAAAAATCTAGGGCCATTTCGTCGGAGCGGTATCCCGCGGGAGTGACTTCGCTGGACCCGTGGCCGCGCAAATCGTAGGCGGTGACCCGATATTTTTTGGCGAGACGATCTATCGTATTGGTAAACAACCATATCGCGGTGCTGCTGGTAAAGGCATGGATGAGGACGACGTCATCTCCTTTTCCTTTTTGCTGATAGTAGAAGCGGCAACCGTTGGTTTCGAGAAATGGCATGCGAAATATCTGTCAAAGAGTTTTCGCGAGGTATTCCGCGAGCGCCCCAACGGGAACGTCCTGAACATTTTGGCGACTCATTTCGTTAATGAAATCACCGAAAGAAATGTCGGATTTGTAGTAGGTTTCCAGTGTTTCGCCGAGGATTACGACATCGATGGATGAGAACCCGATGTCCTGCATGAAGAGGGTATCGTGCTCGACGGGCCCAGAGTATTCCCGGCCGTTGAAATCGGAAAGGATAATGCGGAAGTCGGAAATGATTTCGTTGGTATCAGGCATTTTAATGAATAGCTGATTGGCTCACAAGAGTGACCGGGGCGGTTTCACATCCGGTGAATGCAATTGCCATACCCCCGGATTGTTTTGTGTGAATCACTATAACTTGATCGGTATAACCTGGGTAGGTTTTCAGCATGGTTCGATTTAACTTGATTTGAAGTATCCCGGAATCCGGATCGGCATGAACCACCTCAACGCTCCGTGGACCATGTTCCAGGCCGCGACCGAACGCTTTCCCGACGGCTTCTTTGGCGCACCAGAAGCGGGCCACCCATTCCTGTCGCCCGGAATCAATCCGGTTTAGGATAGAGAGTTCGTTCGCACAGAAAGCGATATCGAGAAAACTTTTCTCCCGGGGAACTATGGTTTCGATGTCGATCCCGATCTGCGGATGACCGGAGGCGATCGCAATGATGGTCGTCCCGCAATGCGAAAGAGACAGATGAGGGAAATCGGATGGAGTTTCCCTGCCCCGCATCATGGCGAAAGGACGACCTGACTTGTCATGGTGAATCTCAACATCGGCGGTGAAAAGCATTTCGCCAGTCATCGCGGCCCACCTCGTGCGGACCGCCTCCTTGGCGGTGATTCTGCCAAAGAGCCATTGAGTGCGGCGCTCGGCCGGGAGATCAAGTTTTTGAAATTCACCATATTCGGTGTCGCTCAAGGTCACTTTCGCGCCTATCGGCTGCATCGTGGGGCTTAACAGATCTTCAGGGATAACGAGAATTTTGGCGCTACCCAATTCCGAAGGGACCTCCAAATCTTCACTCAACATATAAACATTCTTCGGACCGTGAAAATTGAATTTCCGAAAAGGCAGATAAAAACGCCAATAGAGATTGCCCTTCATTGAACACCACACGTTGCCGTTTTGATCTACCAGTTCGACGTCCTGATTAAATTGCCGGGTCGATTCTTTGACAAGTTTGGTTCGGGAGCGAAACCTCTGACCGGGCTCGGGACACGGACCGAAAAAGTCGATCTGATCAACTCCGATAGGCAAAAAGATCCGCCCGGATTGATCGTCCTGATCAAGATGCCAGGCGCACATGGGATGGAGTGCCATATCGAGCAGGACAGGATCAAATACGAACCGGGGGTCGGGATTGGAGCGAAGCAAACGGGAACGAGGAAGAACTTCGATTTCAGCTTCAATGCCGTCATCGCCGATTTTCAACAACTCCACGACACCCTGGTATTCCTCACCGTGAAAAAGATTTTGATATAGTTGGGGGATCGTAATTTCACAAGGTCGCTCATCGATGACTTCGAACGGAGCGGCGGGCGGGGCTAGCGGAAAATGACTTCGCATTTCGAGAAAGGCGGTAGCGGCGGGCCGCTTCAAATCGATGGTTTCACCGTCTTTCCATTGGTACAACCCGGCCTCGACAATCACAATGTCATCGGTGGATTTATTGCAGTTCACTTCCGCTGAGACTTGCGCGGTAGATAGATCCGTCGTGGAGTAGTCCAGTCCTTTGTAAAGTCTGACTTTCGACATCGCAGTGACCACGAGGCCGGGGCACAGGATTTGCGCTGATTCAGCGAGCATTTCTATACTGAATGTCATCGGCACAATAGGGAGGCCGTGTTGATCGGGATCGACCTGACTTAGCTCCCGTCCACCCACGGTGTGTTGGCTTGAAAACATATCCTCATCGATCACCATGGAGCGGCGGGTCACGATGCGGACACCGGGTTCGAACTCGATGATTTCGTCGATCATTGGGAGGTCGGACGGCGACCCGGCATTGCGGGGCACTTTCGGAGCGCGGCTTGCGAGATAGCGCGTCATTACTTCTTCTTGCACACCGAGAAACTCTTCCATGAGCCTGAGATGGGCCGCGAGAATTTCTGCTCTCGTATCGAGGCCGACTTCCTCGTGGGGAATTTCACTATCAAAAAGTATCGCAGGATCAACTTCAAAACCATGCACGAACAGTTGAGCAACGAGGTGCTGTATTTGGGTTATTCCAGCGGTTCGCTCCAAATTCGAGGGGACCACAAGGATATCGTTCTTCCCGCGCAATATATCTTCTGTAAAAGAACACAGATGATTCCGCGGACCCACCTCGATAAGGCAGCGAACCCCGTCCCGGTATTGATTTTCGATGAGTTGAATAAACTCTACCGGCGACTCCCAGTGAGCGGTGGTGAGTTCAAAGATTTGCCCGGGATCGGATGGAAAAAGTTCGGCGGTGGTGCAGGAGTAAACCGGAAATTCGACGGGATGAAACGTGAACGGTTCGAACATTTTTCGCAGCAGACTCAGATAAGGAGCGAAAAGAGGTGTGTGATAGGGTTGCTCGATTTCGAGCCGCTGACACATCACACCGCGTTTGGCTATGACGGTTTCGACCAATTCCACGCCCTCCTTCGTTCCGACGATCACGGACTGATGGGGGCAGTTTTTCATGGCAACGTAAGCCTCGACCGTTTTGCCGGTTTCCGCGCGGGCCTGATCAATTAGCTCCGCGGCAAATTTCGCCGGTTTGCCGATGGCCAAAAGTTTACTTTCCGAGGCTCCTTCGGGTTTGTATTTTCCGATATCCTGAAAACCGTCCCGCAGGATTGCGAACTGTTCGTCCGAACCGGTTAGAATCCCAGATGACATCAGGGCGATGAGTTCACCGGCGCTGTGACCGGCGATGACATCAGGACGAATCCTCAGTTGCCCGATGATATGATACATAATCCAGTCAGCGATGACGATCGCAAACATGGCTTGATCGATTCGGGTCAGGTCGATCCGGATTTCCGACAGTTCGTTCTCCGACAGGGTATCCACGGGTCGGAAAAAACGGAGGATGCTCTTTCCGTCGATGGCAGAGGATTTTCCGAGTGCTTCGCAGTGATGGAGAATCTCATGAACTTGCGGAAATGCCGACGCGAGATCCGCCAGCATGCCGGGGTATTGGGAGCCTTCCCCGGGGAAGAGAAAGGCGATTTTCGGCTCAGGGCCGTCGGCGGATAGATTGATAGGAGATTCCGTATAGAAAATGCCACTGGTATCGCTGATTTTTTTTGCCCCGGCGGAAAGCTTTTCCAGAGCTCGTGATATTTTGGTTTGGAGATCGTCGAGGTCTCTGGCGACGATGGCGAGACGGAGAGGATGGGGTTGAAGGTGCTGGAAATGGTCGTTCACAAGATCCCGGAGGGTGGTATCGGCATGGGATGGTTCGGCGAGTCGAGAAAGCACTTCGCGGAGACCTTCACCCGAGGATGCGGAAAGGAGAAAGAGTTCGGTAGTATTTTCGATCGAATCCATTACGGCATCGCTTTACGGCGCTATGAAACGGCGGTGACTTCCACGTTTGCCTGATTGGTGGACGGAGTGATCAGGTTTTCGGCTCCTCCGGCGATGATGACTTCGCTCTCGCCTTTTTTACCGTGGAGAACTTCCTCGATAAACATGCGGCAACCGATTTCTTTACCTATCAGGGCGATGCCGCGAGCGGTGAGGTGCTTTTCGAGATCGGATACCATGCCGATTCCGCTCCAGGGGCCCCAGGCGACGGCGAAAACCCTCGCTTTCCACTGTTTGTCCAGCTCGGTGGCCAATTTGCAGAGCACTTCGTTGGCGGCGGCATAGTCGGATTGGCCCTGGTTGCCGTAGCGACTCGCGATGGAGGCGAAGAAAGAGACAAACTTTAGAGAATCGGGTTTCAGAATTTCGGCGAAGGTGTAGGAGCTTTCCACCTTGGTGCCAAAGACGCGGTCAAATGATTCGGGCGTTTTATCCTTCACCAGTTTATCATCGATGACTCCGGCTCCGTGAATCACTCCGTCTATGTTTCCGTATTTGATATTGATTTCGTCGCACACCCTGGCGAGCCGCTTGCGATCGCGGACGTCGACACTGTGATACTCGACTTTCGAACCGGTTGCGCGAATCTTTGCTATATTATTGCGAATTTCGCGCCCGATCATGAACCGGCGATAGCGGGTTTCGACGAGGGAGGGATTCGGCTTGATTCCTTCCGCCGCAATCTCTTCCATGATCATTTTCTTGAGTTCCGCTTTTCCACTGATTCCGGCGGTAACAGGGTTTTCCTCCTCCGGAGGCAGCGGGGAGCGCCCCAGTAAAATGAGACGGGACTGAAATTTCCTCCCCCACTCTTCAGCAATGGCTGCGGTGATCCCGCGGGCTCCTCCAGTGATGAGTATCGTCGAAGTGGAATCGATCTCGATATTAGTTTCTGCGGCAACGGGATCGATCATTGCGGTCGTCGGCTCCCAAGTGTAACGCGAATTACCGAGGTAGCCCACCTCAAAAGGACCGGCAGGATCGGTGAGTTCTTTCTCGATACAGTCGACGACGTTCTGCGGATTGGCGGATTCAGAAAAGTCGATCGAGCGTATCAGAACATTGGGCCACTCCATACCGAGGCATTTCAGATATCCGCTGACGGCCCCACTTCCGGCGCGAGCCAGCGATCCGAGGCGGGTATCACCAAAGCCAAACTGGCCGCCGAGCGCGGTAGCGCCGATCACAAAGGCATTCCCGCTTCCGGCGATCTTTACCATTTCCGGCTCGATGGTTTTGGTTAGTAAATATAGAGATTTGACCTCAAGAGCGGCGCGTTGAGCGGGATCGCCTTTCTCTATTTTCGAAATCGGAAGCAGGTGAACGATCCCGGCGATAGCCCCCAAATTTCCCCGAATATCTTCCACGAGAGCAGTGACCTGCCCGGGATTTAGTAGATTCACTTCGTAGCTGCCGGGAATATAAAGGTCGACTTCGCGGTGTTTTACGACGACAACATCCTGGCCGAAATCAGCAAGTCGATCGGCAAATGTGTCGGCGGCTCCAACTCCATCGTCGGTGATGAGGACGATTCCGTTTGGTATTAGAGACGCTCCCGCCTTTGGAACTGGAAGGGACTTCAGTTTGACGAGTCCGCGCCGGATCGAAAATGGGCTGTCGGTTACACCTTTACTTTTTTTTTTGCACCGCTCGCAGCGACCAATTCTTCCCGACTCGATTCGAGAAACTCTCCGAGGTAGTCGAGGATTTGCTGGAGGGTCCGAAGGCTGGACAACTTTTCGATATCGAGATTTCCCTCGCCGCCAATATTGGTAGAGTCGGGCATAATGAATTCGGCCAGTTCACCGAGAATTTCAATACGTTTGATAGAATCGATGCCCAAATCGGCTTCAAGATCGAGATCGACATCGAGCATTTCCCTGGGATAACCGGTCCGTTCACCGACAATTTCGAAGAGGTGGTTCACTATGTCCGCGAGGGAAACTTCGGCAGGCAAAGCTTCGGCAGGAGCGGGTTCTGGAGCTCGAACCGTTGGATCGAGCTTCACGGAATCGAGACGCTTCGGAGCGCCGTTGGATCTGCTACTTTGCGCCTGAAGAGAGCGCTTGGTTTCGAAAAGGGAGGTATCCGGCTGGCGGTTGCCGTTACTTTCCACAGGCGGCAGATTGGGCTGAATTTGCGGATTGACCGGTTGTTTCGGCAGGGTCTGCGGCGCGGAGCCTCCACTCAGATAGGCGTTCATCACAGAGCGCTGGGTTTCCAGAAACTGCGACATCAGATTCTGAAATCCTATCATGGCTTGATCGGATCCGGAAGTCTGCTGAAATGATATCGGCGGGTTGGTCCCGTTCGACGATCCATTTGCGTATTCCGGCTGGACGGCGACAGGTCGAGAGTTTGCGTTTTTCATTGAAGAGATTTCGCTCGAATTGGGTCGTGTTTTCGGAGTTGATCTTAACTGAAGGATACCCTCTTTTTTGCCTGATTTTTCTATACTCGGATGAGGTTGTCCGAGAAGTAGAGGTTCCGGCTGGCCGAACCTCTTGCTGCGGACTCCATTAACGATCCACATATGGGACTTCCCGCCCCCTTCTCCGGGGTGGAGGATTTTATCTACGGTCCGGGTTTGGAGATGACGAATTCGCGAAAAGTATCCGGTGTCGGGATCGAAGCCGAGGGTCAGAAAATGACCGATCAAATACTGAAGTTGAGTCACGCCGTGACGCCCTTTCCGGTCGGTGGAAAAAGTATGCACATCGGTGGCACCCTCGAAAATTTCGTTACACAAGCCGGTTAACACGGAGCCGGGTCCGATCTCGACGAAGAGATTGATCCCGTCACGCCGCATCCCCCGCACCATTCCCAGGAAATCGACGGTCCCGATGAGATGGTTACTAAGTAGAGATTTCTGTTCTTTGGCCTGATCCGGATACCTGGAGCCGGTGTTGTTTGAGTAGACGCTTTCGCCGGCACCTTTGCCTATCTCAAGTTGATCGAGGGCTTTCTCGAGTTGAAGAGATGCTTTTTCGACAAACGGAGAATGAAAGCCGCAGGCTACCGGAATTCGCTTTGAATCGACACCTTGAGCCGTCAGTTTTTCCTGAAACCCGGACAATGTCGACTCGGCCAGTGAAACCACGGTTTGAGTCGGGGAATTGATATTGGCAATATAGATATCCTGTTCAGTCGAAAGCAGGGTGCGTACCGTTTTGGCATCAGCTTTGATTGCCAGCATGGCGGAGCCGCCCTGGAGATTATCACGAATCGCCCGACCGCGCAGGAATGAAATTTCGTATAGTTGCGCTTCGCTGATCGCGCCACTGGCGTGCATCGCGACAAACTCCCCGTAACTATGACCCGCGAAAGCTTCAGCGGTGATTCCGAATTCGGCGAGAAGGCAGGTGATGCTGACGCCACATGCCCCGAGAGCAGGCTGGGCGATCTCAGTTTGGGCGAGATCGGTCACGTTTTGATTTTCCTCCTCCGGAGTGAAGGCTGAGGGCGGGTAGATATATTGGCCCAGCGATCTCGGAATCCGGTCACCTACCACGGTGCTGGCAAGATCAAAAGATTCCCGCACAAGGGGAAAATTTACGGCGAGGTCGGCAAGCATGTCCGGATATTGCGAGCCCTGGCCGGAAAACAGGAATCCGATTTTGGGTTTGGCGTCAGCCTCGTGCCGGCGGTAGATGATCCCGGTTGGATCTTCGAACAAGTCGGTCTTTTTCAGTTTCTCTCCGGCTGATTTCAGCTTCGCAGTGAGATCGGCTTTATCCTTCGCAATGATGGCGAGGGTGCCAGGGCCATTCTTCGCCTTGCGATTCACCGCATCGGCGAGTTCGCCGAGGTGAAAATCAGCTTCGGATTTTTTGAGCTGAGCCGCGAGCTGCTCCGTTGCCTCAATGATCTCCGATTTTTCACCTCTCCAGACGAACAGTTCGGTGGGCCATTCCCGGGCCGCAGCCTCGACATTTCCCGAGAAAGATGCAGTGTATTCGGAAAGGACGGTATGGTAGTTCGTGCCACCAAAACCGAAGGCACTGACGCCTGCAATCCGGGGTGAGCCGGTGTCGTGAATCCAGGGGCGGGCTGTCCTGTTCAGATAGAGAGCACTTTCATTAAAATTCGCTGTGGGATTGGGCGTCTCGACCAGGGTCGGCGGGACGACTTTGTGATGGAGGGCCTTGGCGGTTTTGATTAATCCGGCAATCCCGGCGGCGCATTTGGTATGGCCAATCATCGATTTCACCGAGCCGAGGGCGCAGGATTGTCGAGCCGCACCGGACTCGCGAAGCACAGTTGAGAGCGCGGTGGCTTCGGTGCGGTCGCCGACCACGGTGCCAGTTCCGTGAGCTTCGATAAGGTCGACGTTGCTGGGATGAATGTTGGCTTTGGCGTAGGCGCGTTCGAGGGCGCGGGCCTGACCGACGGCATTGGGAGCGGTGAGCCCGAGGGCTTTTCCGTCGCTCGAGGAACCGATTCCCTTAATCACGGCATAGATTCGATCCCCGGCTTTTTCAGCGTCTTCGAGACGCTTCAGGACGACCACTCCGACGCCTTCGGAGAGCACGATCCCGTCGCCTTCCGCGTCGAATGGTCGGCTTTTCCCTTTTCTGGAAAGGGCGTGGGTTTTGCTGAAAGCCACGTAGGAAAGAGGGGTCTGAACCGCGTCGGCTCCCATCGCGATGGCCATATCGGCATTTCCGAATTCCAGCTCACGAACACAGGCGTCGAGGGACGCGAGGCTGGAGGCGCAGGCGGCGTCGATCGCGTAATTGGTGCCACCGAGGTCAAATCGATTTGAGACCCGGCCGGAACAAATGTTGGAGAGAAATCCAGGGAAAGAGTCCTCGGTCCACTCGGGAAGCACATCGCCTGCTTTCGCTATAATTTCATCCGACATGATCGGCATGTCTTCGAAAAAATCCGCCAGTCTGATGCAGGTCCGAAACCCGTAGGCGACCGACTTGGGCCCGGCTCCCCCGCCGATTCCGACAATGCAGGCGGTTCGTTCGCGGTTGAAAGGGCGCTTTTCGTAGCCGGCGTCGATCAGGGCTTGATTGACGGCTTCGAGCGCCAGAAGCTGCAGTGGCTCAATGGCTTCCATGCTCTTCGGGGTAATGCCATAGCGCATCGGATCAAACAAGATGTCTTTGACAAAACCACCCCATTTGGAAACGATGCGGTCTTTTGCTTTCGGATCTTCGTCGAAGTAAAGTCGCCAGTCCCAATGAGTTTTCGGGACCTCGCGAATCGCAGAATGTTGATGGAGAATGTTCTCCCAGTATTCATCAAGGCTGGCGGCATCGGGATAGTAACAGGACATGCCGATGATGGCGATTTCGCTCGGCTTCTGCTCCCGGATGACTTTGGCAGGGGTTTTGGCGAAAGTTTTGAGCCTTGCCACACCGCCATTGCAGACTCGATCGTGGAGATCCGCCATGGAAATGACTTCATCTTCGAGCGCGGCGATCTGGCCGATCATATACATGCCGCGATCGTATTGTTCGGTTTCGGGAACTTTGACCAATTGGCGGGCCGTGGAGTTTTCGGTCTTTTTCCGGTCCAGCCCTTTGGATGCGACCCGCAGGCGACCGATATTCATTCCTTCGAGATTGCGGACGATGTCTTCGTGGGTGGCGCCTTCTTTTTCGAGGCGGATTTTTTCCACTTCAAAAGTGTCGCAATACGGAGTCTTCACGCAACGAATCGCGTGGCCCGGACCGGTTTGGAGAAGGACGGTTTCCTCGCAATCAACCGCTTCTTTTTGGAACCGCGGCACGATCGCGCCGGATTCGACCGCTTCTTTGGTGAAAAGGTAGGCCGTACCCATCAAGAGCCCGATTTTCACCCCTTTTTCGGCGAGAGGCGCGGTCATTGCGGCGATCATCGCCGAGGAAACATCGTCGTGGATGCCGCCGGCGAAGACGAGATGGAGATCTTTGATCGGTTTCTTTTCGCACTGCTCGAGCACGATTTCGCAGATCGACTGCCAAAGCACAAAACTCGATCTCGGACCGACGTGGCCGCCACATTCCCTTCCTTCAAAGATGAATCGCCGTGCTCCCTGACGGAGAAAATTACGCAATAGGCCGGGCGACGGAACATGCAGGTAGGTCGCGATCCCTTCGTCCTCAAATTCCTTCGCCTGATCGGGCCGACCGCCGGCGATGATGGCAAAGGGCGGTTTGTTTTTCAAAATGACCCCGGTCTGCTCGGCCCGAATCGCCGCCGGAAGAAACCCTAAAACACCAACGCCCCAGGACATGCCTTTGAGGTGAGTTTGAGCTTTTTGGAGCAGCTTTTCGGCTTCAGACTTCCGCATCACAGCGAGAGCGAGAAAGGAAAGCGCGCCATTTGAAGAAACCGCGTGGGCGAATTCCGTGGTGTCACTGACCCGCGTCATTGGGCCCTGAAGAATCGGATATTTGATCCCGTGACCGATCGCAAAATCCGAATCCGGCCCCAAATGTTGCAGTCGGGCCGCCGCGGCGAGGCGATAATTCACTCCGGCCCGGATTCCTTCGATAATTCCGCCCACGGTCACAAATTGATCGGCGAGACCGGCAGCCAGACAGATGTCCTGGCCGAAAGGGAAACAGTCCCCCTCCGCCTCTGACAAAATCTCACGGTACCCTGTACGGTCATCCACTGTACAGGGTGCGCTCCGCAATTTTTCGATCGTGGCGCTGTTAGGGCGATGAAAGAAATTCCACCCGTGAACATTGGAAACTTCGCTGCCGTCCGCGCTTTTGATCCATTTTTGGACAGCCGGATCAAGCGAGGACTCGCGGGCAAGGAGCAATTGACTGTCAAGGACCACACCTCGCGCTCCGGCGGCAACAACTGCGGCCGCAGTGTCAATCCCGATACCGCCCTGGACCAGAAATGGCACCTCGAGGCTCTGTTCGTCAGCGATTTTACGCCACTTTTGAGCGAGGACGAAAGCCGTCATATCCCCGACGCACCCGCCGCTCTCCGAGCCTTTCAAAATGATACAATGGGCACCTGCTTTTGCGGCGGCGAGACCATCTTCGCAATTCGTTACCTGGGCGGAGAACGTCCGTCCTTCCTTTTCGAAAAACCGGCTCCAAACTTCGAGTCGCTCGCCCGTTTCTTCCGCCCCGAGAATGAGTCGCACCTCCGGATTCCCATCCCGATCCAGCAACGTCGCCAGGTCCGACGGAGTTACCGAGGAAAGCAACAAAGCGACCGGTTGATCGCTGTAGCGAGCCGTAAAATCGAGACGTTCCAATGCTTTCCCGACCGCATCGGGATGATCAATGACCAGACATCCCATCGCGTCGGCACGACACGCGGCAGTGACCACTTTTTCAGGTGCGTGACCGGCGCTCGCGATAACTATAATTTCAACGATCTCCATATCTAGGCCTTAAAATGATACGAATTAACTCGAACTCGTAGATATTGAGATAGATTAGATGATTGAAATATCATGGCTGCTACTTTTTCCACATTAACCGCCACCTAATTAACGAGCTTTCGCGATTTGAGACTGAAAATGGGAACTGGAAAAATGTTTGTATAACTTTGCGGGAAATCGTTTATAATTTTGATTAATTCAAGAATAGCACAAGGAAAGTTTTTAGAAATGGCGGATATTAGCTCAAATTATCACAATGTATCCTGGATTATGACAGTTGTGACGGTATTCGCGTTATTTCCTGTCATTGGTTTTGCTCAAACTCAAGAAGGTCTCGATTCAGCCGCGCGGCGGGCGGCTGAAAAGGCGGAGCTGGAGCAGTGGGCCGGAAAACTCTACGGTCTTTTCCGTAAGGCTGATACGGATCGGGACGAAACACTTTCCCTCTTGGAATTGAGAAATCATCTCGATAAAAAAATGAATCCCGGGAAAACTTCGGAAGATGATATGCTTTTAAAAATTCTGATGAAAAAAAATCCAAAGCTGGATTTGGATCAAAATAATATCCTAACCAAAGAAGAACTCGTAAAATACCTCGATATCTTCATTCACGAAGAAAGCAGCCAAAAAGTTTCCCCTTCATAACCGGACCAGGATTGCTGTTTGAAATTAGCCCTACAAGTTTTGGCGCCTATTGTATTCCTTTTGGTCGGGGGGGTGGTCTTATACTCTTTAACTACGGGGAACCGAACTCAGCCCCGGCCGGAGTCATTCGAAAAAAAAAACCGTTCGGTTCGCGCTTTGGATGTGATGCCGAAACCTACCCGGCTCTCGATCGAGACAAGTGGATTCGTTGAGGCGGCTGCCCGCACCAGTATTTCAGCGGAAGTCTCCGGAAAGATCATCGAAACCAGCGAGAGCTTCCACGTTGGCGAGTTCTTCAAGAAAGGGGATGTGATTCTCAAAATCGATCCGACCGATTATGAAACCGCCGCCAATGTCGCAGAATCCCGCCTTTCCGTTTGCAAAAAACTGCTCGCAGACGAGGAGCGACTCGCCCGGGACTCCATAAAAGATTGGGAAGAGGAAAATGAAAAAAAACCCGAAATAGACCGCGACAAAGAACCGCCACCCGAAGTAACAAGAGAGACACCACTGGAAGTCGCCCGCAGTAACTTGTTAGCGTCCCAAGCCGAACTGAAAAAGGCGGAGACCAGCTTGGAACGCACCGTGATCCGAGCCCCTTATAACGCTCTTTTAATCGATAAACAGGTCGATGTGGGTCAATTTCTAACGCCCGGGTTTTTTCTGGCTACGTTGGTGGCGATCGATTACGCGGAAATTCGACTGCCGATTGACTACTCCGAAATTCCATTTCTAAACCTTCCCCGGGGCCCACTAAAGACAGACAATGACGGCATCATAGACGTCACTATCCATTTCCCCGGAGGCGTGAGAAAGGGCACCATCGTGCGAACCGAAAATACGATAGATGAAAAAACGCGATCTCTATATGCCATAGCACAAATCAAAGATCCCTACCTCTGGTTTACTGAAGGCAAAGGAAAACTTCAACCCATCGTACTCGGCCAGTTTGTTAAAGCTGTAGTGAATAGCGAGCCGATAGATGATCTCGTCGAACTGCCAAGGGGCACTCTCCGGGGCGAACAGGAAGTGGTCATCGCGGATAAAGACACCCTTTCGATTCGTCGGATCGACAAAGTCCACGAGACCGCTGATCAAATATATGTTCGCGGATTGACTCCGGGGGAAAGAGTGGTCCTCACCTCCCCCCATCTCGCCTACGAAGGAGAGCGAGTGGAAGTCGAAGTCGAACACAATTCTACCAACATTCGATGACCAAACCAGGTGCCATTGCATGGTTCGTTGCAAACCCGGTTGCGGCCAATCTGGTCATGTTAGTCCTGTTGTTAGGCGGTCTGATCTCGATGGTATCGATCGAGAAAAATGTATTCCCCACGATGCGGATGAACCACATCATCGTTGAAACGGCCGTCCCCGGCGCGACGCCACAAGAGATCGAGCAGGGAGTGTTGATCAAAATTGAAGAGGCGGTTAGCGAAGTCGAGGGAATCGGGCGGGTCTTTTCCCGGGCCTCGGAAAATTTTGGCTTCGTTCAACTCGATGTCATGCACGGTTTCGATCTGCCCATCGTGATGGATGAAGTCAGTATTGAGGTTAATGCGATATCGGGATTTCCCGGGCGGGCCGAAAATCCAGTCATCCGAAGAGCCGTAGCGGATGGGGACGAAGTCATCTCAGTTCAACTACACGGAGATCTCGACGAAAAGAGCATGACGATGCTCATGCAATCAGTCCGGGGCGAATTGCTACTTCTCCCCGGAGTGTCACAAGCCATTCTCGAAGACAGCAAAGAGTATGAAATCTCTATCGAAGTTTCCCCCGACAAAATGCGTCAGCACGGCATCACTATTCCCGAGGTGGTTGCAGCGATTCGCACCAATTCACTCGATCTCGCCGGAGGAACTCTCCGCAACGATCAGGGCGCAGTCTGGCTGAGAACCAATGCCCAGGCCTATGTCGGTGAAGAGTTCCGGGCCATTCCCCTTCGCCAGCCCGTCAATGGTAGAGGGATCACAGTTGGCGATGTCGCCACCGTTGTCGATCGATTTGCCCAATCCGATAAATATACTCGTTTCGATGGCGAGCCGTCCCTTAGCCTGATGATCAGATCTGTGCCCGGAGAAAACATACTTCGCACCGCCCGGGAGGTCAGAACTTATATAGAGGAAAAAAACAGGGACTTGCCCGACACCGTCACTCTGACCTGCTGGACCGATGCCTCAAGCTACCTCAAAGGCCGGATCAACCTCATGCTTGTCAATCTTGGGATCGGTGCCTTGTTGGTATTCCTTGTCCTGCTTCTTTTCCTGCAGCTCCGACTGGCATTCTGGGTGATTGTCGGAATCCCGGTCGCATTTTGCGGCGCGCTTTTCTTCATGCCGATGTTCGATGTATCGGTCAACATGATCAGTATCTTCGGGTTTATCCTGGTCCTCGGAATCGTCGTGGATGACGCTATCGTCATTGCCGAAAACATCCATACCACCGTAGAGAAAAGGGGAGCGGGTGCCTCCTCTGTAATCGCGGGCGCAGCCGAGGTCGCGATGCCGGTAACTTTCGGGGTGATCACTACCATCGTAGCCTTTCTCCCTATGACCCAAACAACCGGGAGCCTCGGTCCCATCTGGATGTCGATCGGAGCCGTTGTGATGTTGTGTCTCGCCTTTTCCCTGATAGAGAGCAAATGGATTCTCCCCGCACACCTACTCCATCTGAAACCGGAAGATCCCGGCGGAAAAATTCGGTGGTATAGCTACCCCCGCGTCGCGGTGGATCGACTCCTGAGGCGATTTATTGACCACGTCTATCGCCCCGCACTGAAAGTGGCGCTCGATTTCCGTTACGGAACGATTGCTATATTCATTATGATCCTCGCTTTTTCCGTCGCCGGACTCTATTTTGGAGTGGTACGGTTCGTCTTCTTCCCCGACCTGCCCAGCGACTTTTTGATCGCGAAAGTAGAGATGTCATCAGGGTCCTCAATCGAAACCACGGGAAGGGAGCTTCGCCGAATCGAAGACGCGCTCCGGATTTCCGACGAAGAAACCGGCGGCAAAACTACCAGTCTGAAGCACATCCGAACGCGGCTACTCGATGCGCGTCATGCCGAATTTTTCATCGAATTGTCCCCCTCTGAAACCCGAACCGTCAGTGTTCACGATCTCGCCGCCAGCTGGAGCGAAAAGGTCGGAGCCATTCCCGGAGCCGAATCGTTCACCGTGGAAACCTCCATACTGGCAGACACCGGAGCCGCCATTAATATAGAACTGGCAGGCAGAGATCTCGAGGAACTAAAGGCCGCCGGTGATAAGCTTAAGGAACGACTACAATCCTACGATGGAATCTACAACGTAAAAAACAGCGTTACCGAAGGCAGCGGTGAAATCCACCTCCAATTAAAACCCGAAGCCAGTGCGATCGGCTTAACCCGGGCTGAGGTATCCGAGCAGGTACGAAACGGATTCTATGGAGTGGAGGCCCAGCGTGTCCAGCGCGGTAACGACGAAGTAAAAGTCATGGTCAGATATCCGCAAACCGAAAGAGAATCCGTCTACCACTTAAAAAATACGTTTCTTCGCAATGCCAATGGAGACGAGATCCCCTTCGACAATGCCGTGGACATTGAATTTAAAGAGGGATTTTCTACCGTAGAGCGAGTTGACGGCCTTCGCGTCGCAAGGATCACTGCGGCGGCTAACAAACGAATCGCAGAACCGGGAAAAATCGCATCCCGGGTCATGAAAACCTTCCCGTCCGAGGTTTTAAACCGGGACTACCCCGGTGTCTCCATGAGCCTCGCCGGCCAGAACAAAGAAGAGATTAAATCGCTCAAAGAACTGGGCCGGGGCTTCATTATAGCGGTTTTCTGTATCTATGCCTTTATGGCTGTTCCGCTGCGTTCCTATATACAGCCGCTAATCATCATGACCGTGATTCCTTTTGGCTTCATCGGCGCGATTGTCGGTCATCTCCTCCTTGGGATCCCTTTCAGTGTCTTATCACTATGCGGAATTATAGCCCTCGCTGGAGTCGCCGTGAATGACAGCCTCGTTTTTGTCGATTTTGTAAATAGGGCCAGGGCCAACGGACTGAAAGCCTCCGATGCGGCCAGGGAAGCTGGTGCGGCGCGCTTTCGCGCGATTTTCTTGACGTCATTGACTACCTTTATTGGATTAGTCCCGATCATCCTGGAGCGAAGCGTCCAAGCCGTCATGGTAATCCCGATGGCGGTAACTCTCGCTTTCGGGATACTGTTTGCGACCTTTATCACTCTGTTTTTACTACCTACGCTCTATCTGGTAATTGAAGACTTCACGGGCGGGGAAGATGCGACTTGAAACAAGATCCTGAATCCGTCGATTAGAAGTCTCCGGATCAAGTGTATCCTGGGTTGAAAAAGCTTTACCGAAATCGCGCTCCATTTCGATCATCCAGTTTGCTTCGATGTCAAAAGTCAGTGGCGCTAGCGGGGGACGTGGATCGTGCAGGAAAGTGGGGCCAGACAAGGTATTTGGGATCAGCAGTCGAATATCGATTTGATAAGACAGTCAAAAGATGTTGAATAAACCCTGTTCGATCAACCATTAAACTCCCATTAAACCCTGTTCGATCAATGATTAAACCCTGTTCGATCACCATTATGGCATTCCCAATCACCTGGAAGCCACTCTCAATCTCAGTCCCCATCTGCCAAATATGGATCTGGACGGGGATGGTCTGCCCAATACCGGGGAGATAACCCATAACCTGAATCTGAATGATTGCACCCCCTCAATCCCTATCGAATTAGGGGAGTGGGGACAGACGGAATATTTTACCGTAATCGAATAGGGGAGTGGGGACAGACGGAATAAGATGGAAGCGTTCTCGCAGGGTTTGATTGGTCATCCGCTCTGACATCACCCATTTTAGGGCGCAGTGCTGGTAACAGGCACGCATCCTGTCATCACGATCCATTTCCTCAAAAGGTCTCGGACCGAAGATAGTCACGATGGTGCGCCGCAGGCCGACACGGAATGCGGGAGCGGGCAGTTGAAAGACCTCCGCCGTTTGAACCACCCTGTCGATTCCACTGCTCTTTTCCGAGTCTGCCGAACCAGTTGGCGACGATTACGAAGCTGTCCCATTTGGAGAATGAGATCCCGAACTTGACGATTTCAGCGAACCTATCATTTGCGACCGTTGCAAGCCAACGAAGGGAGGGAAGCCTAACTCGCTGCTTGAACCCGAAACGAGAAGGGGCGCGAAAGCGCCCCTTCTTCACATTCAACAGGTTTTACCTGCAAAAATCAATTTCGCTTCCAGTTGGTGATGTATTTGGACTGATTTTTTTCGCTAAGATCACCGGGATTGGTATCCACAATGGACCAAATATCATAGGTCGGATTCATGGTCAGTTTGTCACCCTTTTTATTGGGTTTCTCTGCCAGATAGCGGATCGGGCTATTAAATGGGTCGACGATCATATAGCCGCCACCACCACTTGGATCACTGATTGTTCTTTTAGTCTTTAAGGTTAAATTGTATTTGCCCCCAAGTTTATCAACAAAGACTTTTTCGTTCTCATTGACTTCCCCATCACCATCAGGGTCACCCGAAAGCGCCTTATAAAGAATCCCCGCTCCTAAACTGCCCACAGTTTCTCGAGCATCCGGATCTCTGCCACTTGGTTCATTTAACGGATAGTTGCCGTAGTCAATCTGATATCGACTCAACCCCGATTCAAGTTCCTCGATAAAAACTTCGGTATTAGCCCGATTAATACGACTGTAGATTCCTGGCAATGCTCCAATCGTAAAGCCTGCAAGAACGATGATAATCACAATCACCACTAACAACTCAGTCAGGGAGAACCCTTGTTGGTTTTTTTTATCCATCTGCATAGCCTCAGAATAAGATTAGAGACCATACAATGTCAATACATCGTATGGGCTTTTTCTCCTTAATTTTAGGCATTCATCTTCTTGATAATCTCAATCATCGGAAGGAATAACGCGATAACAATGGTCCCCACAATCAAAGCCAGCACCACGATCATGATCGGCTCGATCAGAGATGTCATCCCATCAACTGCGTTGTCGACTTCGTCATCATAAACGTCAGCAACTTTCAAAAGCATGTCTGGAAGCTGGCCAGTCTCCTCACCAACGTCCACCATGCTAATCACCATGGGTGGGAAAATCTTACTCGCCTCCAGCGGGGCCACAACTGAATCACCCTCACGAACGGCAGCATGAACATTTTCAATGGCCTCAGCAACAATCACATTCCCCGCCGTATCTCTGGTGATATTCAACGCCTGAAGAATCGGCACCCCGCTGGTGACAAGGGTCCCAAGGGTTCTGGTGAATCTGGAAATCGAACTTTTTAATTGAATTGGTCCAAATAGGGGGATCTTCAGCGCCATCCGGTCAAGCGCTTTGCGCCCTCCCCGGCTCGTGGAGATGAGTTTCCAAATAATAAAGCAGATCGCCAAAATTCCGCCAACCAGCCACCAGTAATCCTGCATCCATCGACTAAAACCGACCACATACCTTGTCAGAGCAGGCAACTGAGCACCATCCAACATCTCAGCAAAGATTTGCTCGAATTTTGGAACAATCACCATCATGAGGAAAACCAGAATCCCGATGGCGATCACAATCACAACAATCGGATAAACCATTGCTGCTACGATTTTGTTTTTTAACTTTTCCGCTTTTTCCTGGTATTCCGCAAGACGATTGAGAACCAACTCAAGAACCCCGCCCAACTCTCCGGCTTTCACCATGTTCACATAGAGTTTGTCAAAGATTTTTGGGTGTTGTCCCAGTCCCTCAGAAAACGTGGACCCACCAGCAACCGCATCGGCCAGATGATTGATGGCACTGGCCATGTTTCGATTTTTCTCCTGTTTGGCAAGCACCGTCAATCCCCGCAGCAGGGGCAGACCAGCATCCACCAGTGTGGCCAACTGCCGGGTAAAAATCATGAGCACCTTGCCCTTAACTTTCCCCCCTTTGGCGGCTTTGGCCTTGGCTTTTGCTGATGAACTTTTTTTGGCGCTTCGTTTAGCGGAACTCGACACGCCGCCTCGCCCTGCCGGGGCAACCTGAGTTGGATATAAGCCACTTTTTCTGAGCTGATTAATCGCATCTGCCTCATCATTTGCGCTGAGGGTTCCAGTTGTCTCCTCACCCCTCGCATCGAGGGCGATGTATTCAAAACTTGCCATAAAAATATCTTTGAGTCGGTAAATAAAAGTGTTTGGGCCTCAGCAGTGCCCTTGCAAGAGCTTAACTGAAACTGAAGTATTTTGTCGATAATAAACTTGGATCATCAAGTGTATTTAAGAACTTCTTCGATCGTGGTGATTCCATCAAAAATGTTTCTCAAGCCATCTTCACGCAACGTTTTCATACCTAATTCACGTGCTTTTTGCTTCAAAACCACCGTTGCAGCCCGCTTGGAAACTAAATCCCGGATCGGGTCGGTCATATTAAGGAGTTCAAACAAACCCTGGCGACCTTTGTACCCGGTGTCGTTGCAGGTATCGCAACCTTGCCCGGTAAAAAACTGTTTCCCGCCAATGTCGGATCGGGTCAAACCGATCTGGGCCAGAACCGCTTCACTCGGGGTGTAGGCAACCTTGCAATTTGGACAAATCCTGCGGAGGAGACGTTGCCCAAGAACCCCTTCCAGAGTTGCCGCCACCAGGAAAGGCTCGCAGCCCATATCAACCAGACGGGTGACTGCTCCCGGAGCATCGTTGGTGTGAAGAGTACTAAGAACCAAGTGCCCGGTAAGTGATGCCTGTATCGCAATCTGCGCCGTCTCCAAATCCCGCATCTCTCCCACCAGGATTCGGTCTGGGTCCTGACGAAGAAAGGCCCTCAAAACACGTCCGAAGGTCAAGCCAATCGCTTCCTGGACCGGCACCTGAATGATCCCATCGATTTCATACTCAACCGGATCTTCGGCGGTAAGAAGCTTACTATCAATCGTGTTAACCCTACGAAGACAAGCGTACAAGGTGGTGGTTTTTCCTGCTCCAGTCGGCCCGGTACAAATAAAAATCCCGTTTGGTTTCACGATGGTGTCTTCGATATATTGAAATATCGCTGGAGGGAGATTTAACATCTCCAGATCCAAATTAGCATTGGAACGGTCCAGCACCCGCAACACCACACTCTCCCCGTAAACCGTTGGCAGGGTTGAAACCCGCATGTCAATCGCCTTGCCATGAACTTCCTGACTAATCCGTCCATCCTGCGGCAAACGGGTCTCCGCAATATTAAGGTTGGACATGACCTTGATCCGCGAAATGATCGCATTTTTCAAGTGCTGTGGAGGCGGAGCCATTTCGTAAAGCGCGCCATCCACCCGATAACGAATTTTGAAGTCATCTTCAAAGGGCTCAAAATGAATGTCTGATGCCTTCTCCTTAATCGCCTGATAGAGAACCAGATCAACATAGCGAATAATCGGGGCAGAATTGGATTCCTCCTCAACATCCTCTTTGCTCATTTGGGCGATTTCATCCCGAATTGCCTTCATGGGATCATCAACATCACTTCCACTTCCTCCACCAGAAGCTCCCGCCGCAGCTTTTCCACTTCCATAACAACGTTGAATTAAGGACTCCACCTGTTCAGGAGCTGCCACCGCTGGTAAAATCGTAGCATTTAACGCAAACCCAAGCTCTTCAATATTCTGAGGATCCAGAGGATTCAAAAAGACCACTTCCAATCCGCGCTCCGTAATTTGAATGGGGACACATTTGTATAACTTGGCCATCCCAGCCGGTAAAGTCGCCAACATTTGAGGAGGCGGCTCGAAATCGGCGAGATTATAATAGTTTCCACCGATATCATGAGCAATGAGTTGTAACAACTGCTCGCGATTGATTAACCCGAATTGCTCAACCGCTTGGGTGACTTCCACCCCACTATCCCGGATCGCTTTGATGTAAGTGTCACGCTGGTGGGATTCGAGAAAACCCCGGGAAATCAAAAGGTCGATAACGCTATCTGTCGTCATAATTTTTTTTAGGTGGAGGTCTAATGACTGTCTGACATGGTGACCCGAATCACTTCTTCGGCAGTGGTTAATCCTGAAAGAATTTTCCGAATTCCATCTTCACGCAAGGTTCTCATCCCCAATTGCCGAGCCCGCTTTCTCAATTCTGGAGTGGACTCGTCAGCGTTGATCAACAACCGCACTTCCTCAATGATGTTAAAAATTTCAAACAGACCGATTCGCCCCCGGTACCCAGTCATCCGACAGTTCCGACACCCGGCTCCCTTGACAATTTTCGCGCCCACCAACTGCTCCCTGGTCAAATTAAGAACGTGGATCTCTTTTTCACCTAGCACGGCACTTGCACCGCAATCCTTGCAAATCTTCCTTACCAGTCGCTGAGCCATAATCGAGCGTATCGCACTGGCAATGAGAAACTTTTTCACGCCAATATCAGCCAGACGAGCCACCGCAGATGGGGCATCATTGGTGTGCAAAGTACTGAATACAAGGTGACCCGTCAAACTCGCATTAATGGCGATCGAAGCGGTTTCAAGATCTCGAATCTCCCCAATCATGATAATGTTGGGGGCCTGTCGGAGAATGGCACGCAATGCTGCGGCAAAGGTCATTCCAATACTTTCCTTAACCTGAACCTGATTAATCCCGGAAAGCAAGTATTCCACCGGATCCTCTACCGTAATGATCTTTCGGTCCGACTTGTTGATCGCGTGAAGACAGGAATATAAGGTGGTGGTTTTTCCAGATCCAGTTGGACCAGTGACGAGGATAATTCCATCGGGCAGACGAATCAAATCATCAAATATCGCCTGATCATCGGTGAAAAAACCCAGCTTATCGAGCCCTAACGAAAGCGAACTTTTATCCAGAATACGCATGACCACACTTTCCCCCCTGGTGGTCGGTACCGTCGAAACCCGGAGATCAAGCTCACCTTTTCCAAAAGTCGCCTGGATCCGCCCATCCTGCGGGAGACGTTTTTCCGCAACTGACATCGATCCCGTCATGATCTTAATCCGGCTTACGATGTTGCCAGCCAATTCACTTGGGTGGGTCTGGGTTTTATGGAGGGCTCCATCGATACGGTATCGCACCCGGAGTTCAGTTTCCATGGGCTCAATATGAATATCCGAAGCTTTGGCCTGATAAGCCTCCTGCAAAATCTGATACACCATCCGGATCACCGGTGCATCGTCCCCAGAGACACTTGCGCCTGCCATCTTGATGGCCTCTTTACCGAGGGACTTCATTTGACCCGCGTCCAACTCAGTCTGAAAATGCTCAACAATCAAGCCTTCAATCGCCGACTTGGTCGCGCAAACGAATTGTGGCTCCAACGGTAACACGTGCCGGACTGAGTCCAGGGCATCGAAATCCAAAGGATCAACCACCGCTACGACCAAATCCCCGCCATTTTTGAGAATCGGGATCACTTTAAACCGAGCCGCAGCGTCCGCCGAAATAAGCTTTATCACTGCGGGATCGATTTTGGGCATTTTCAGAAGATCGACAAATTCCATTCCAGAATTAATCGCCAATGTCTGAGCGACACTTTCTTCTGAAACTTTACCTTGCGAGACCAGTGCGTCCAACAGGCTTTGTCCCGATTTCTTCTGATGGGAGACATCCTCAATCTGTATATTGGTGATCAGGGATGCTTCTTTCAGAAGCTCAATGAGATAATTTTCGTTCGCGTACAAAACTCAAATATTGGATTTTAACTAATGTTAGGGTCGCTGACTGGATCAATCCAGAAAAAAATTCAATTGATAAAATCGAAAATTCTTTCAGCTAACTTTTCATTAGAACAAATCCCAGCCTTGTAGGAAAGCAAAAAGCGCTGGAATCGACAAAAAAACTAATCTGTCACAAACTGGTATCTCCCATCTTTCAACACTGTCACATTGGGAGGAAACCGCAGGACCTCAAAAAAGTCGTAGCCTTCTTTTAGATTCGCCCAAAAAGCATCCTGCTCAGGATGCAGACTGATTTTTGGATCCATTCTTTTGTCGTCCATCCGGAAAGGGAAACAATGAACCCGGAAAAAACTCTGCCCTCCGTTCAAAGCTGCAGCCGCGATAGTGTATACCTCCTCAATCGCCGGATTGGAAAGCGCATACCCTCCCTCCGAGAAACGCTCCCCATGAACCATGGCTCCACCACCACTGCGCTTGTAAAAACGATCCGACGCATTGGGATATCCCAAATCAAATCCCAGATTTTGTTCAGTCTCAAACCGCAGCCTGCTACCTGACACATAGTAAAAGCCCTCCGCGCCACGTCCATCTCCTGCCTGGGTCTTCGGGCCAACCCGATTAGGGGCATTCAAAACTCGGTAAACTTTAAACAAGATGAATTCGGACTCTCCTGCTTTTTGAACCCATAGTTCTAATTCTTTTTCCTCCCTAAAGATTCTCATATAGATCGGTTGGCCCAGAGTAATGCCAAGTCGACCCATCTCACTAGAAATTCTCCCACTGTGGCGGGCGGCCGCTTGAAAGGCCATCTCACTCACTGGGACTTTTTCATTCCGCTCCCCTCGAATCATAGCTAGCGCGCTCGTTTTGAAAGAAGTGGCCACTCCTTTTGGGATTGCGCGCCGACTTATTGCAGTCCCATCGGAAATGGTTTCACGATTCGGCCCAGGCAGCGGCTTCAGTTCTATTACCCGGCGTTTCTCCGGTGCTCCCTCAGCCATCGCTGGAACCGTAACCGTATACACAGACTGCACCACGTCTACCGAACCGTGATCCAGCCAGCTGCCAACCATCCACGGGGCAACAATGGCAGCTACAGCAATAAGCAGAATTCCGGCTAAAAAACGCAATGTCATGACCTATGAAATTAGTTTAATTTTAAAAATAATCAATTTTTCTTAGCTAACTACTTAAAATTTCTTAAAAAATTTCATTTTCATCTATCCGTTGACCGACTTCTCAAAGGGGAGTAATCCATTCTTGGTATGAATCTGGAAATCAGCGGCAGTTCCACCGCCCTTTATTCCACCTTTTGGATGATCGAACCGCTGGGACTTCTTTTCGACTGCGGAGACGGAGCCGCTTCTTTTCTCCAGCAAAAAGGTCGAAAAGTGAGGCTCATTGCCTGCAGTCATGCTGATCGGGATCACCTCTCCGGTCTACTTCAGTTTGTTCAAGTCAACTCCCGGCCCGGTGCACCGACGATCTTTTACCCAAAAGATTCCGGCTCATTTCCCGCTCTTCAAGATTTCCAGTCCAGGTTTGATCCCCATGTCGCAACTGAGGCCAAATGGGTTGGGATCGATTCCGGTGACCGCATCCCCTTAAGAAATGGCTGGTATCTCGAAGCCTATTACAATCGCCATTCTCCACATGAAGGTGGTGCCACCAAGAGTCTGAGCTTTTCCCTAATATCAGAGCGCCGCAAGTTGAAGGCAGAATACCAGGATCTATCCAGCCCCGAGATCGGCAAACTCCATCAGGAAATGGGCGAGGATGTCATTTCTGAAGTTATTAAAGAAACCATACTCACCTACTCCGCGGACACCCCATTGGAAAGGCCCGAATTTTGGCGAAATCCCAGAATTCTCATTCACGAAGCCACTTTCCTGTCTGAAGACACTGCCAATTCCGGTGGGCAGAAAGACCGCCATGCAGTTCTAAATGAAGTCATAGAAATGGCAACCCAGATCCCGAATCTCCACAAGCTCGTCCTGGGGCATTTTTCCTGTCGGTACGACCGTCACAGAATCCACGAAGCCATCGCCAGCGCAGCCACCGAGCACAAACTGAAAATCCCCATTTACGGAGTCGCCCCCGGTGAGGCCAAATGGAGAATTTTCAGCGGCGAACCACTCTGGACTCCACTGCAGTCTGGTTAATTTTTCTATTTAGCTGCGCCGCAAATCCGCTGATAAATTGAATATCATTCCCGGAAATTTTGTTATGATTGCAGAACTCCAATTTATTCCATGAGTCTGCTTCACACGCTTAACCGCCGCCGATTTGCCAGTCTTGCCACTCTGGGATTCGGGGCCTCGTCCATCCAATCTATCACAGCCGCAGATACAACCAAAATTTCCCTGCGGATTTTGTGTTATAACATTCACTACGGTCAGGGCAATGACGGCGTTTATGACATCCCCCGCTTAGCTGCCGTGATCAAGGCTGCCAATCCAGACTTGGTCGCGCTGCAAGAGATCGATGTGCATGTGAAACGCTCCTCTCGACTCCATGAACTCCGCCTGCTGGCTGAACAGACTGGGCTGACGGGCCATTTTGGCCCCACCCAGCACTACGAAGGTGGATTGTTCGGGAATGGAATCCTCAGCAAATTTCCCGTTCTTGACGTTCATATTCAACCTCTGCCCTACACCGAGGCGACACCGGAACTGGTCACCTATCCCCGCGCTGCGGTGGCAGCGGTAATTGAGACTGTTCGAGGGAACAAAATCCGTTTCATCACCACCCATTTTCAACACGGCGCATTTGCCGAAGACCGGATCGCCGAAGCCCGGGCGATCAATACCCACTTCGCCAGTGATGCTTCAGCCACCGACACCATGGGACAAGAAGCTGGAAAGCTGCCAACCATCCTTGCAGGAGACCTGAATGCTGTGCCCGGAACAGATCCGATCACAGAGCTAAAGAAAAAATGGACCTTCGCCCTGGAGGATTACCCAGCTCCGAGCGCGCCATCTTCAGCACCAACGTCGCGAATCGATTATATTCTCCATCGAAGCTCCGATCCGATCCGCATCCTGGAACACCGGGTGATTGATGAAAAAATAGCATCCGATCACTGCCCTGTTTTCGCAGTTTTGGAAATCGGGTAATTGAAAGAACTACTGCGGAAACTATTTTTGATAAGGGTTTGTTTTCAGCACGTCGTATCTGTGGTACGTTTCGTATCTACTCACTAACATGAAAAACGAAACTCTGGAATGTGACGAACGCGGAGTGATTCAGCCATGCCCACACTGCGGAACGGGAAATCGGATCACCTACTCCCGGCTAGGCCAGCAGGGCCGTTGCGGTTCCTGCCAAAAGGAACTGCCCACAATTTGTCAGCCTGTGGATATCAACAGCGCGCTGAGTTTTGCTGCGTTGACTGCGGCGAGCCCTCTCCCCGTGGTGATTGACTTTTGGGCTCCGTGGTGCGGCCCCTGCCGAACCATGGCTCCCGAATTTGGCAAAGCTGCAAAACTCGCCATGGGCGAAGCAATCTTCGTCAAGATCAATACCGAAGAGCTCGGAAGCGTCGCCGAACAATTCCGCATCAGAGGTATCCCAGCTTTCGCGCTGCTGAAAAACGGAAAACTGATCAAACAAACCACCGGCTCTCAAATGGCCGCGCAACTATTGGCGTGGATGCGGGGGTAATCAAACGCCAATCGTACCCTGTTGAATCGCCGATTGTACCCTGTTTAATTGCTTGAACCGTCAATAGTTTGTCGCTCTTGCCGAATGCTGCTTGACAAAGGCTTTCCAGAAACCCAAGCCGAAAACCCGCCGGATCGAAGAGTCCTTGCCAGACCTCATAATTTGGGGCATTCTTAGTTATGCACCAGCGGTTAATTGCCTGCCTCTTTTTCGCTTTTTCCCTTACACTCGTTC
>JBGSJM010000136.1:0-19884 GCA_041742015.1 Verrucomicrobiales bacterium
ACCTGTCACCATTGAGAACATGACTGCATTCAGGATCAAAACATCCGTTTGGTCCTACTTTCATTACCCATGCATCAAGCCGTTGCGGTCCAATCGTATCTTTTCGTTCCAGTCTCCCTGCCACCACAATGCTACCGTCAGGCAACTCAGCGATATCATTGATGGATACGACTCTAGGCAAACTACTGCCATTCTCTTTGGCAGAAAATAACAAATGTCGCCATCTCAGTTCTCCTTCGGGACTGTATCTGGCCATAAAACATTTCCTATCCTATCTATTTTATTAATATTTGGTAATTGTATAATTCCCCCTTGCAATTCATGAATAATATAATTACCATCATTATCCACTGCAATTCTGGCGTTATCCTCTCGAAAAGTTTCAGTTTCAATTTTGGCTAGTTTGCTAATACTGTCATCATTATGAATCTTATATATTTCCTTCCACAGCCCAATAAGCCTGTCAGTGACTTCATAAATGAATACCATATTACCTTCTATGTCAATTGATGCATCTGTGATATTACACCATTCACGATATTCGGGTTTGAAGTAGTGTGGCCCACTCTTAAATGTTCCATCTGACTTAAGTCTAATCCAAATCGGAATGGTTTGATTACACGGGAGGAGGCTGAAAGTATGCTAAGTGAAGCCCTAGGGGTGGACGAGATCTTATGGTTGGGTGATGGTCTCGTCGGTGATGATACAGATGGTCACATTGATAACCTGGCCCGTTTTTTCCAGAAGGACGGAATTCTCCTGGCTGAAGCATCAAGTCCCACGGACGAGAATTTCTCTGTGTTGGCTGAAAACCTTCGCCGCGTCAGAGAATTTCGCACCTCATCGGGCGCTCCCTATCAAATTATGACGGTTCCCATTCCTGATCCGATCTACGCAAGGGGGGAGCGTCTCGCTGCCAGTTATCTAAACTTCCTCCTGCTCAACGGAGCAGTCCTGGTTCCCACCTATGGGCAGCCGGATCGGGATGATTCAGCCATGAATATCATTGCCGAGTGTTATCCCGACCGTAAAATCGTTGGTTTTGATTGTCAGTTAATTGTTCGCGAGGGCGGTGCGATTCATTGTATGAGCCAGCACCAGCCTGCGGTTCGATCAGCAAGATGAGCCTGGAATTCGATAGAAGAGAAGTTTTAAAAGAGCCCCAAAATACGGTCTATTCCTCAGTTAGCCGAACAATGTAACCACCTGACTTCTGGTCGATTTCGAGCGCTAGGAGGCCTTGCTTTTGTGCTTCCTCCAAAACACTATTGAAACTTTTGAAACCGTGATAACGCTCGTTGAATCCTGGATTGATCCGCTTTATTGCCTGCTTGACCATGGACCCCCAAATCCTTGATTCATCGCCGCGTTCTTCCAAAAGCGATTCGAGGGTCTGAACAACCAGATCGATGGCCTTTTCCCGCTTATCACCCTTGTCGTTGTTCGCCTCTGCGGGCTCAGAAGTCTGCACCTGCGGTACGGCTTTTGTAGCAGGTCGTTTGGGATTAGGTTTACGCTTTTCTTTTTGAATGACCAAGTCGTCATAAAAGATGAATTCGTCACATATGGAGATAAAAAGCTCTGAGGTGGAGTTTTTAACCCCAACTCCGATCACAATCTTGTCGTTTTCTCGAAGCTTGCTCACCAAAGGAGAAAAGTCAGAATCGCCGCTGACGACGACAAAGGTATTGATGTGATTTTTTGTATAACAGAGGTCGAGCGCATCCACAACCATCCGGATGTCAGCCGAGTTTTTTCCTGATTGGGAAAGGTGGGGGATATCGATCAATTCAAAATTCGCCTCGTGCATGCCCCGCTTGTATCTCTGGTAACGGGACCAATCGCAATAGGCTTTTCGAACCACTATGTTTCCTTTCACGAGGAGTCGCTCGAGGATTTTTTCGATTTCGAATTGAGGATACTTGGCCTGATTGGCACCCAGAGCCACGTTTTCGAAATCGGTAAAAATCGCCAAGGTGCGGGTATCGGAATCGGATGACATGAACTGCTTTTAGATTTTAGCTGCACTAAATAAGAGGTTAGTCCAAATAGCCAGTAAAATATCCGTTGATCTTAGAGGTCTTCTAGGTTCATCCACTGTCGCTTCTCCCAAGACTCGATTGCGGATTCGGCAAGTTGGACACCTTTGGCTCCTTCCATTAGATCAAAAGGGAAGGGCTCATCCAAAACCACGTGCCGAATGAACAATTCCCACTGAATTTTAAATGCGTTCTCAAATTCAATCGTTTCAGGCACTTCCTGCCAGCCTTCGAAAAAATTGATCGGCTGGGGGATATCTGGATTCCAGATCGGCTTCGGGGTTGCACCCAGCGGCTGAATCCAGCATTTTCTGAGCCCAACAATTGCTGAGCCATTGGTTCCATCAACCTGCATGGTAAACAGGTCATCGCGGCGCACCCGAACATCCCAGGAACTGTTGAACTGACAGATTATGCCGTTTTCCAGCTCAAATGTAGCGTAGCAGGAATCGTCCGCCGTGCAGGCGTATAGGTTGCCCATCTCATCGATCCGCTCAGGAATATGTGTGGCTCCCGTGCAACTGACGCTTTTTACTTTGCCAAATGTATGATCAACGAGATACCGCCAATGGCAGAGCATGTCGATGATGATTCCGCCGCCATCTTCTTTTCGGTAATTCCAACTGGGGCGCTGGGCGGGTTGTGTTCCGTCGTGACCGGTAAAGACCCAGTAGCCGAATTCGCAGCGAACCGAGAGGATCCTTCCGAAGAATCCCTGGTTAATTAAAGTCTGGAGTTTTCGGATCCCAGGAAGCCAAAGTTTGTCCTGAACCACTCCATTTTTGACGCCTGCCTTGCGACAAATTTCTGCCAGCCGGATGGCTTCGGCAGTCGTCACTGCGGTGGGTTTCTCGCAATAAATTGCCTTGCCTGCTGCGGCGGCCAGTTCGACAAACTTCGCCCGGTGCAGAGTCGTGCTGGCATCAAAAAAGATTGCATTGTAATCGTCGCACAGTGCGGCCTCCAGATCAGTGGTCCATCTTTGCACCCCATATTTTTCGGCAAGGGCTTTGAGTTTGTTTTCATTCCGTCCCGTCAGGATGGGATCTACCTGAATGATTTCGTCCGCAGAAACTCTGATGCCACCCTGTTGGCGGATCGCAAGAATTGAACGGATCAGGTGTTGATTGGTCCCCATGCGCCCAGTGACGCCATTGAGAATGATGCCGATTTGATGAGTTTTCATAAAATTTAACTGTGGTTAAGGTATGCGGTTTTGATGGAGGCTAGAAAATCATCCTGATTTGCAGCCCACCAACGGTTGGAAAAGATTTCGACTTCATTGAACCCGGTGAAGCCATGGGCCTCGACCATGGCACGAATCCCCGGGATATTGATGCAGCCTTCGCCCATCAAACCACGGTCGTTTAGAAGATCACGGGTGGGTGTCATCCAGTCGCTGATGTGGAAGGCAAATAGGCGGTTATTCTTTGCAGTGCGTTCAATTTGGTTTTTTAGATCGGAATCCCACCAGACATGATAAACATCCACTGCAACCCCGACTAGCGGGTGATTAAGTTGGTCACAAACATCGTTGGCACTGGACAGGGTATTTATCGCGCTGCGGTCGTCAGCATACATTGGGTGAAGTGGTTCGATGGCTAATTTGATGCAATATTCTTCCACCAACGGGAGTAAATCGGCGATACCATTCGTGATTTGTTGGCGTGAAGTTTCGAGAGGCAGCCTGGGGATGGCTCCACAGACCAAGACTATCATAGGTGCCCCAAGTTCCGCTGCTTCACGAATCACCTTACGATTGTCCTCGATTGCTTTCCCGAGGCCGGCAGCGCTGGATGCAGGAAAGAAACCACCCCGGCAGAGGGATACGACTTCGATGTTTCGATCACGGAGCGCATCTCCAATTTTGGAAATATTCTTGCCTTCGATCCACTGCCGCCAAACGGTGATACCGGCGATTCCCGCTTCGGCATATTTGTCCATGGCAAGATGGATGTCCCACGGTTTTGTTGTGATGGTATGGATGCACAACTTGGAAATTTCGGGCTTCATGCGTTGCCGAGTTTATAATTTGGAATATTCAGACGCCCGGCGATTCGTAACGGGCGAATCAGCGCCTCCTTCATTCGCGCGGATTCGTCGCCTTCGCGCAAGTCCGGGCATTCGGGATGTATTTCAGAGGATTCGATGATTCCCAAGAGGTGAAGTACTACGGCGGTCGAGTGTTTGTAAGCCGCAGCACTACCCTGGTGATTGAGTCTGAACACAGCATCCTCCAGCGACTGGAAGGCTTCAAATAGTTTAAAAACCCGGGAATCAAAGGTATCCGCTTGCCAAAACCGCGTGGCGGCGCAAATCAACGGGCAGGCTGACACTCCAGCCCCTATTAGCAGGGGTAATCCGACTTTGATGGCACTGGCTATTCCAAAATCATCTCCGCTGTGTGGAGAAAAATTTAGCTTTTGATCACGGCACATTGCCGCCCAATACAAAAAGTGAGGCTCATCCAGCGTCGAGATCTTTCCACCGACAAACCGCTCATGTCCTGCCAGTTCTTTGAGCAACCACGGGGAGTAGGGAGTGGCCCACGGCACAAAAGCAGGCTCCAGGGCATGGACGATGCCCGGCACGGTTAGGTGTTCGGCGATCGCAAAGTATGCGTCCCGCCGCGCCTCCGGTTCCAGAGCATTGAGCTTCTGCGAAGTCATGATCATCGCCTCCACATTTTTGAATCTCTGGAGGATATCGAGATGGGGGTGATACCACGCCGGATCAAATTTCTCTCTGGAGGCACCGACTGCCGTGGTTCCTACGATGATCTTCTCATCAGGAAATGAAGCCCGAAAACGAGTAATCACTTCCCGGTACAGGTCCAGGCTGAGGTTAAAAATATAGCCGGTATCAGCATTGAGCACAAAGACCAATTCAATCTCGTAGTGCTCCCCGCAGGCGATCATCCAGCGGATGCTATTTTCAAAACCCGCCCAATCGGGTTTTCCATCTCTAAAAGGCAGCAGCGTCGCGACACAAAGCCGCCCCTGAGTGTGATGGTCGGTGAGCGCTTCTTCGGAGGTATGAGCCCAAACCGTTTCGGACCAAGAGGTGTCCGGGCGAAGATCTTTCAGGTTATCAATCATGAAACAAGATTGATCGCTTTGCCGGGTTGTGTTAGAACAAATTGATCCTAATTAGCATTTTTTCGACCTATAATTTGTGCAGTTAATGGCCCGAGAGTTTCAATCCTTAATGATGAAAAATTTGGAGATTATTGTCTCTGGAACTAGAATTCATCGTCTGGCATTAAATCGGCACATGCCCAGAGTGGAAAATGTGGAAGTTCATCATCATGCTTTTGAACAACTGCTACTCTATTTGCGGGGCTCTGGCTTTCAGTTCGTGGATGGAAGAAAGATCCCGGTTCGTCGGGGTTCTTTGATTTTTTTGCAAAAAGAGCAAAACCACGGCTTTGAAAAAATCAAAAATGTCAGCCCATTGTGTCTGGCTATCGATTTAGATCTTGAAGCATCTGTCAATTGGCCTCTCGAATGGTCAGTTTCTAGCGATTCACTCCAAATCATCGAACGAAGCCTGTATGAATTGTCCAAATCAAACCAGCAGGATTTGGCTCTGGATGTGGCTGCGGGGGTGCTTAGGGTAGCCAGTGCACTCGCCATGGAGCTAAACCAAAACGCCAAACTCCGCACAGGTCCGAAAACGAAACTTGTTTCTAGCTGGATCGCGGATGCTGACATGAAAGAACTCACCCCAAAATCTGTGTCTATGAAGCTGGGCAAGAGCATTGATTACCTAAACCGGGAGTTAAAAAGTGAGTCACATACCTCGGTGGGGAGATTAATTGCCTCAGCTCGCTTTGAAGCAGCTGGCCGACTCTTGAAAGAATCTCAAGAATCAATCGGGGACATTGCGCTGAGAATTGGTTTCATTGACCAAAACTATTTTGCCCGCTGGTTCCGAAAAGAATGCGGTTTAACCCCAACTCAATGGAGGAAAAGGGGCTAATCGATAATTCAAGCTATCCCAGCTCATAGGCAGAGGCAGCTTTTAATAAATCAAATTCTCCAAATGGCTTTCCGAGAAGCTGAAGCCCGACAGGCAGATCTTTGCCAGATTTCGGCACCGTACCACAGGGCACACTGATTCCGCAAATCCCGGCTAGATTGGTCGAGATCGTGTAAATATCAGCCAGATACATAGCCAGGGGATCGCTGTTTTTTTCACCGATCTTAAAGGCCGGAGTCGGACAGACCGGGGAGGCGATTAAGTCAACTTTTTCAAAGGCTCTTGTAAAATCACTGCGAATCAAAGTGCGCACTTTTTGAGCTCGGAGGTAATAGGCGTCGTAATAACCAGAGCTTAGGACGTAGGTCCCGAGAAGAATTCGCCGTTTAACCTCTGGGCCAAAACCTTCCGCCCGGGACATTTTGTAATGGGTGATCAATACAGCTTCATCGCCTTTGATCACCTCCGAAATGTCGGCTCGATGACCGTAGCGAACCCCATCGAAGCGGGAAAGATTGGAGGAGGCTTCCGCCGCCGCAATGATATAATAAGTGGCCACGGCATACTCCGTATTTGGAAGAGAAATTTCGACGATTTCCGCGCCTAGAGATTCGAGTTTTTGCACTGCTGCCCGGACCCGCTTTTCCACCTCAGGATCAATACCTTCGGCGAAATACTCTTTGGGAAGACCTATTTTCAGGCCTTTCACATCCTGTCCAATCGCTTCCGTAAAATCAGGAACCGGTTCGTTTAAACAAGTCGAATCGCGGGGATCCGGTCCCGCCAGGGCGTTCATGAGGAGCGCACAATCTTCAACTGTTTTTGTCATGGGTCCGATCTGATCCAGTGATGAAGCAAAGGCCACCAATCCATAGCGGGACACCCGCCCATAAGACGGCTTTAACCCGACGATTCCACAGTGGCTGGCGGGCTGACGAATCGATCCTCCCGTATCCGACCCCAGAGCTGCGATCGCCATATTTGCAGCGACAACTGCGGCTGACCCACCGGAAGACCCGCCGGGAATACGACTGGGATCGTGCGGATTGCGGCAGATCTTGATACCTGAGTTTTCGTTGGAGGATCCCATTGCAAATTCATCCATATTGGTCCGCCCAAAGGGAATCGCGCCCGCTGCCCGCAGTTTGGCGATCACCGTGGCGTCGTAGGGGGCACGGTATTTTCCTGTGAGGATCTTCGAGGCACAGCCGCAGTTTTGCCCGCGGACATTGATGAGATCTTTGATTGCAATCGGGACGCCACCAAGCGGCAGGGATAAATCAACCTTTTTGGCCTGATCCAGCGCCGTGTCCAAATCATATTCCAGATAACCGCCAATTTCTGGATCCCTGGAATCGATCGCCTTTGCGATGGAACGGATGGCAGTAACCGGGGTGAGATCACCGGACTGATAGGCCTGTCGGAGTTGGACGATGGTTAATTCTTCAGCGTTCAAGGTGATAGATTTTTTGACTTAACAGGGTTTAATGGAGGACTTAACAGGGTACAATTGAAGTCTATTCGATCACTTTGGGCATTTTGATTTGGTCGTGAGCTGTCGCCGGGGCATTGCTTAGGGCCGCCTCTTGGGAGAGACTGTGTGCCGATTGCAATTCATCTTCGCGATAGGAGTCGAAAATCGCAGCCGCATGTGCCGTCGCATCGATGCGATCAACATCAATGCACTTGAGTTGTTCAATGTGCATAAGGATTTGATCGAGTTGTCCACCAAAGGTCTCGATTTCTTCCGATGTCAGTTCCAGTCTGGCCAGATTTGCTATTTTGGCGATGTCCATGGTGAGGTAGTGGTTATCTGATCACTTGTCCGGCGTTTTTCCACTTTTCGTGAAACTCCTGGTAAACAATCGGAGAAATCTCGGAAGGCTTGATCTCACTGCGTCCGCCCCAGAAAACATTGGTGTATTCCACCGGGATCCCACATGCGGCGAGGTGCTGGTCGATTGCTGCTTTGTGCTCGAGGATGCGGTCTTTTTCGGTGCCGTGGACCACGCCCATGACATTGACATTCCCGAAGCGTTCACCTCCTTCGCGCCAATACGCGTGAGTCATGATGTCGTGGCGGCCAATCTCGCTGCCTGCTTCCTGTTGGCGCCCCGGCGGCACTTTCCAGTGAAAAAGGGCATTAAATCGCGTGACCCGCTTTTGGCCGGATTCGCTGGGCTTGACGTGCTCAAGAAAGGTGGAAAAGCGCCCGATCACCTTTTTCCGATCCAGGGTTTCGGCGACCTGAAAGAACTTTTCGAGATCTACTCCAGCTTCGGCAGCCCTACCGACCCAGGGATTTTCGTTAATTTCGTCCAGCGTCAATTCACCTTTCATGGCGAGTAGAACTTTCCATTCCAGTTCAGTTAGCTCAACGGCGGTGGTTGTGCTCATCTCTGCAGGAGTATCGGATTTGGCACCGGGCTCCATCGATTTGCGGCGGACATGACCAACCCCGAGGGCAAAAACTCCATGAGCGGGCATGAGCACGTATTCATGTGCCCCGGTGAGACGCTTCAGGACTTCGGCATGGGCTTCCAGGCTTTCTCCTTGAGGCACTTTGAGTGTGGTCCAGAGCTTGTAATCCGCTCCCGAAATCTGGCGGTCTGTGGAGCGGGTGACGACGTGTCCAGAAAACGGATCTTCGCGGAACATCCAATCGAAAATCTCGTCGAGTTTGTCATTATCGACCTTCCAAGCGCAGAGGGCTCCGCTGGCTAGTTTTGTGGCGAGGAGGGTCTGGCGGACCCGGCGAATAACCCCGGCAGCAAGCATGGCGCGAATTCTTTCGAGAACCACAGCCAATTCAACTCCCGATTTTTCGGCGATATATTGAAACGGATATCTTTGAAATCCTTCCACCAAGTCTTCTGAGACGCCCAGGATTTGGGTGTTAATGGGATCGTCGTGCTCGACGGGAATGTCTGTTTTAATCGCGTTGCTCATAATCGGTTAATACTAGCGCACCCAGTAGTCGGGGCAAGGGCGGAATGTTTAGGGAACGCGGGGAAACTTGGAAAAATCGGGTTTCCGCTTTTCCACAAAAGCATTTTTGCCCTCTTTGGCTTCTTCGCTCATATAATAAAGTAGGGTGGCGTTTCCAGCCAAATCGAGGAGGCCAATTTGACCATCACAATCTGCGTTTAACGCCGTTTTTAAGCAACGCAGCGCGAGGGGAGAATGCTCCAAGGTTTCGTAAGCCCATTTGATCGTTTCCGCTTCGAGCTGATTGAGTGGGACAACAGTGTTAACCAAGCCCATATCCAGGGCTTGTGCAGCATTGTATTGCCGACAGAGAAACCAAATTTCGCGGGCTTTCTTTTGACCGACAATTCTAGCGAGATAACTGGAGCCGAGGCCGCCATCGAAAGAGCCAACTTTGGGGCCAGTTTGGCCGAAAATGGCGTTATCTGCGGCAATTGTTAGATCACAAACCACGTGGAGGACATGTCCGCCGCCAATGGCGTAGCCCGCAACCATCGCGATAACGGGTTTCGGGAGAGATCGGATTTTTTTCTGTACATCGAGAATATTTAAACGAGGAACACCATCATCTCCGACATAGCCGGCGTTTTCCCGTACCTTTTGATCACCGCCGGAACAGAAAGCAAGATCACCTTCACCGGTCAATATGACGACACCGACACCAGAATCTTCGTGAGCCAAGTCGAAAGCAACGAGCATTTCTTTCACCGTTTTGGGGCGAAAAGCATTGCGGACTTCTGGCCGATTGATGGTAATTTTGGCTACCTGGCCGTCTTCGGTCTTTTCGTATTTGATATCTTCAAATTCGTGAGCTGAAATCCAATTGATCATATTGGGGGGAATCTTACGCGGGGTTGGCCGGGTGAGAAGTGAAATTTGTTTTGGTGCTCACGCAATTTCGGTTCATTTCGATGTGCCATTTGTTCCGTGGTGAGATAGGGTGGCGCTCTGATGATCGATTGGCTATACCCAAAAATTTTGCTCTTTGCGCTACCAGCAGTTTTTTTACTGGTGCTGGCAGGGCATCGTTCTGTCCACCCAATGTCGCGACAACGTCGCCGCGCTCTCCTAATCACACGCTCGTTATGTGTGGTTTTGGGACTCGCCTGCCTGGCTTCACCGGCCAAGTTGATCGAAAGCAGCCAACAATCGGTCATTTTTGTGGTGGATCATTCCCGGAGTATTGGGAAAGAAGGGGTGAGAAAAGCCCTGGCCGAGGCGCAAAAGATCATTTCGGGGTTTGATTCTTCCCTGAGCGTTGGGGTAGTGGCTGCTGGCGTGGAAGGCGAAATAATCCAAGTCCCTGGAAAGACCAAATCCCTGCGATTTGATGAGGCTTTGATCGATCGAATCGGAGCGGCGACCAATTTGGAAAAAGGTTGTCGGTTAGCCCGTGGAATTTTTCCAGCAGGTTCGTCCCCCCATCTGGTTATTGTTGGTGATGGAGTCGAAACCCGGGGATCACTTTTAAAATTCGCAAGAGAGGCGGCAGTTTCCGGCATTAAAATTCACACCCTCGGGGTCGGTGGAATCATTGAACCTGATGTAAGAATTACTCGATTAAGTGCATCTCAAACTCGAATCACAGAAGGGGCGTCGATAACTTTATCAGCCACCGTCGAGGGATCAATCTCAGGGCCTGGAAAATTGAGACTATTTGAGAACGGGATCGAAGACGACAGTGCCGAAGTGGAGATTGCGGCTGGCGAACCGCTTATTTACACCTTCAAACGTTCTCCTGACCGCCGCAACATCTACAACTACCGGGTAACCATTGAGGGCTTTGAGGGGAGAGACGCCATTCCAGAAAACAACGAGGCCCTGGCGATTGTCGATGTGCGGGGTAAACCTTTGATTTTGTACTGCGAAGGTGAAGAAAACGAAGATCGGTATCTGGTCAACGCAATGGAGAAAGAAGGGTTACAGATTGATTCCCGGCGGCCGAGCGCGTTACCCAACAGCCTCCAGGAAATGGCTGGGTACGATGCGGTGATTCTCTCAGATGTTCCGGCACACCTGATCGGAGAGGGACGGATGCTAGCCCTGAAAGATTACGTGGAAAAACTGGGGGGTGGTTTTGTGATGATTGGTGGGATGAGATCGTTTGGAGTGGGTGGATATTATCGGACGCCGATAGAAGAGATTTTGCCTGTGAAACTGAAGGCTCCCGATCAGGAGGAGATGATGTCATCGGCCCTTGCTTTGGTCATTGACCGCTCGGGATCCATGGCCGGACAAAAGATAGAGGTATGCAAATCGGCAGCTATCGCCACAACAGAACTGCTGAGCCCTAAAGATTATATCGGTGTGTTTGCCTTTGATTCCCAGGCCCATGTGGTAGTTCCAATGAGTAAAGTGACGTCCTCCAGCTCGATCGCTAATCAAATATCGGTGGTTGGCTCAGGTGGTGGAACCAACATCTATCCCGCAATGGAGGTAGCCAGAGAAGCTCTCGGCAAGGTAAAAGCGAAGATCAAACACATGATTGTTTTGACCGATGGTCAGACCTCCGGTCAAGGCTATCAGGCCCTAGCGTCGCAGTGTCAGGCCGAGGGCATTACCATCTCAACAGTTGCAGTAGGTGCAGGGGCGCAGATTGGGCTACTGCAAACCATTGCTGCGGCGGGAGGCGGCCAAAACTATGTGACAATGGACCCTGCGGATATCACCCGAATTTTCACCCAGGATACCATGGTGCACACTGGAAGAATGATTCGGGAGGAGGCCTTCGAGCCTCAAATGGTGGAGAATCACCCAATGCTAAAAGGCTGGGATCCAGCCAAGGCTCCACCACTTCTGGGATATGTGAAAACAAACCGCAAAGCAACGTCGCAGATCCCACTAGTGACGGATTTAGGTGATCCATTGCTGGCACACTGGCGCTTCGGCTTGGGAAAGGTAACTGCGTTCACTTCCGACTGCAAATCCCGCTGGGCTGCATTGTGGGTGGCTGACTGGGATGGCTACAGCCAGATGTGGGCCCAGATTTTATTGGAAACCGCCCGTCCACCGCAAGGGCGGCATATGGATTTGAGACTGAATCATGACGGTGATTCAGTAACCATAACGGCGGATCTATTATCGGATGCCGGCACGCGAAGGAATGGTGCTTCGGTGGATGCTGATGTGTTTTATGTTGCATCCCACTCGCTGGGTGCTGGCATGAAACTGGTCACAAATCTTGTTTTGGAGCAAAAAGGACCGGGATTGTATCAAACAATGTTCCGTCCCGGAGATGCTGGAGTTTATATGATTCGAGCAAGGTCAGGATCAGAGGTGGTCTCCGCAGGCCATGTGCACAACCCTTCCAGTGAGGTGGCCTCGGGAAGGATTGACGAAGAACTCCTCAAAAAAGCTTGTGAAATCACAGGTGGACAGTATCTCGCGACATCTGATGAAAATCTGGTGCTGAGTGGAAGTTCTGCAGAGAAATACGTCGAATTGTGGCCCTGGCTGTTAATGAGTTTACTTGGGTTATTTCTTATCGATTTGTTTATCAGGCGATGGGAAAACGTATTAGGCGTTCAGGAATGGCTTTGTTTTCATTCATAAATCACGAAGTGATTTGCCAGCCCCAGTTCGAACCTTCCAGACTCGCCAGCTTAAATCACGCCATCAGGGGCACTATCACCCATCACTGCGGCCCTTTTTGCGATCACTTCGGGATAACCCACCAATCAACAATGTAATCTCACCTTTTACGGTCGATTCGGCAAAGTCCTTGAGGATCTCCTCCGCTGTGCCCCGGTGGTAGGTTTCAAACTTTTTGGTCAACTCTCTCGCTACACAAAGCTGACGATCTGAATCCAAGCGCTGCAAAGTCTCAATTGTCTTCACGATGCGATGAGGCGATTCAAAGAAAATCGAAGTCGCCTCGCTGTTGAGGGCCTGTGTCAGGACCGTCTCTTTCTTCCCTGATTTTACGGGAAGAAATCCTCCAAAATAGAATTTGTCAGTTGGTAGGCCGGAACCGATCAGTCCAGTAACCACTGCTGAGGGACCGGGGATGACTTCCACTTTGATCCCGAGGCGAATACACTCCTGGACGAGCCTGAAACCAGGGTCGGATATGGAAGGACTGCCAGCATCTGACAACAACGCAAGGACCTCATTTCGTTCCTGAATCCTTCGAGCAAGTTGCCCGGCTCGCTGGGTTTCGTTGTGCTCATGGAGAGAGACTAGCTCTTGGAAAACGATTTGATAATGACCGAAGAGCCTTTTTGAGTGCCTGGTATCTTCACACGCGATTAAATCCGCTTTTTTCAGGCAATCGACAGCTCTAAAAGTAAAATCACCAAGGTTTCCGATTGGACTACAGATCAGTTGGACCAAGCCCCCTGCACTTTCGAGCTTCATGGCCGTTTACCAGCCTTCGCTCAACTGATCGACCAGCTTTTTCGCCGCGTCCTCGGCTGCGACAGCGATAGCATTACGTTCGCCAACTTGATAGCTGGGATCAACAAATTGAATGGTGTCGCCAACAACTACACCAGGAACAATTCGAAAAGTGTCCGAACCATATTTAACCTCCTCTGGCGCGCAGCCGTTTTTGACTTCGATTTGCTTGCCAGTAATTGGGTCTTCCAGGTGCCAACGAATATAAAGATACAAACCCAACTCCTGAGATCGAATGGTATCTGTTCTCACCCCCCGTAGTTGATATTTTGTGATCCTTTCAATGGTGCCCTTTAGAATTGCATCAGCATCGTCTTTCCGAGCTACTTTGTAAGTTCCATCCAATTGAATCTGTTTCAAAACAGCGTTAGTTACCAAGCTCGAAATTCTCGGTTCCAGAGTTTCGTTCTGAAAAGGGGGAATGAAGATCCGTTCAATCCCGGAATAGGCTGATGGCTTAACTGCACCAAGCTGATAACCAGCGCACCCGACAAAAAAGGCGATTAGGCAAATTGCAAAAAATACCGGTAATATCAGCTTCTTCATTAAAATCGGAGACTCAACTTCATTCTACACCACCCTTATAATCACTCCGAGTGTAAAATTCAAGGATCACTTGGCAAAATTAGGAAAAACTAATTCCTTTTATTGTGTTGGGAGTGACACATCCCCCGGAGAAATCGCAGAACTGTCGGTAGGGGGCAGGGGAGCAACCTCATCTTTTCGCCCAAAGCGAAAGCTGGGCTTTTCGATTTTTGGCAAAGACGGGAGGCTTGGTAAATTTCCAAACAAACTTGCTTTCTCGGCAATTTCCTCTCCAGCCTCAATTCTTTGGATGGCGGTGATTCTTTCGCCAGCTTGGGAGAAATATTTTGAATCCGGCTTCTTGGCAATCTCCCGATAATAGACTAGAGCAGACTTATAATTTCCGCTCTTTTCGTAGAACTGACCTGTTTTAAACATTTTCTCCAAGCTGCGTTCCTCAATTTCCTCCAATCCTGCCTTGACCTGCTCAGAACGCTGATCAGTCGGGTTCTGTGAAACAAAATCGAGTCCGGCATCAACTTGAGCCTTATCCTCTGATGGGCTATTGGAAGTCGAGGCAGCCTCGCCTCGGAGCTTGTAAATTTCAAACTGAGAGTCTTTCGCAAAGGCGGTTCCCCGATAGTTATCTACAACGGATTGATAACTTCGAATTGATTCAACCTTTAACCCTTCACTGGCATTTAAAGCACCGATCGCCATCATCGAAAGTGGAGCATATTGGGTGTATGGGGCTGCCTCGGCAATTTCTTCATACATTTTTTTTAAGTCAGTTGGCTGAACACTTGCACCAACTCCAAACAGTCCTTTTTTACCACCGCTCTTTAAACTTTCAGCGATGGCATATTGCCTTTCGATTGCAATCTGGAAATGGGGGCTGCTTCGGTATTTTGTTATGAGTGTCCGGTATTCATCATAGGCCTTTTTTCCTTCACCCTCTCTTTCGCGAATCTGCGCCAAGCGGAATTGGGCTTCTCCACCGACTTTGGTATTGGGATATGATTTGGCAATTGAGGCATATATATCCCTGGCAGAGCGAAGTATGCCAGAATTCTCCAATTCTTGTGCTTTGCTAAACGACGCCGCGCCTTGCCCCTCCTGGTCTTGAAGTTCAGAAGTGGTGAGAATTTTCTCTTTTTCTTTGCCTCTTATCTTCGAGAGTAACCCCTGAGCGAAAAGGTCGCTGTGAAGAAAGAAACAAAAAGTAAGTCCGGCTAGTAAGGTTGGGGCCGCTTTCATAATATGGTCTTTTTGGAATTTGTAAGATGATCTGAACTAATCAAGTGGAATTCAGTGGCAGAACCGATACTCCATGATCGTTACGGACAATACAAAAAATAATTAGGAATAATTGACTAATTCCATAACTTCCGACAATAAATGTAATGTGAAATAGAGTTCACAGAGATTTAATAACAAATCAATTAGACAGTGCCAACAGCTTTTCGACCTATCCAGAAAATCGTCAATAACAACACCAAAGTGCCAATCCAAGCTGGATGCGCCCAGATTCGGAGGCGCCTTTCGAGAGGTTCGGGTTTGGGCAGAGAAGAAATTTTTCCGAGAATGAATTCCAAATCAGGTTTGTCGATGAGTTCACCTTTGGTGATTCGGGCGATCTCTTCCATCACATCTTTCCTGGCTGGTTGACCGATTCTTTCTCTCATGGTTCCCTGAACGGTGATCGAAGAATTCAAAGTGCCTCCATTTTCTGCGCATGTCATCGTGACCTCGTATTCACCTGGTTCTACAGGTGCAAAGCTCCCTGTAAACAGCCCCCATTGATCTTCGCCCCCGGTCTGAAGTCTGATAGACTGAATTTTATTTGATGGAGTTTTTACCTGGACCACAACATTTGCCGTCCTTAGTGGTTCACCGCCAACACTCATTACATTGGCATTAACAGTCAGGATATCCCCAGTTTGAGGGCGATCCGGCGAATAAAAAAGCCGCATGGTTTCACCCTGTGACATATTACGTTGATAGGCCATCCATCTCGCGACCTGTCCCCAAAATCGGTAATGGTATTTGTCCTCAACACCTTTGCGCCAGCGCCAGGCCCCATCAGTTCCCATAAACAGAATCTTGCCTGTGCCAAAGGTCTTGGTTACGATCAAGGGAATTCGGCCATAGCGATTGGTCTCTGAACTGTGTGATGCGAGAACTTCTGTCCCTGATTTAGCCCTGGTAACTCCAGCAAACCATTGAAAACCGGGTAACGATGCCCAAATGTTTGCATTGTCGTTGTCGGTGTCTTCCAACCGCATTAAAAGGCTTCTCGTTCCTAAGTCGGTCAATTCGAATTGACCTGGAGTTGGCGATCCCCAGCCTTTCGGCTGACTTTCGTCTAGAACCACTGGCAATAGTTCTGACAAACCAGTTTTTAGCAGATCATTTTGGTGGCCACGAAGACCAGGTAAAAAGACCAAACCGGCGGCCTGGTTGGCGACCTGATCCCGCAGTGCCTTACATTGCAGCTCCGTGAGTTGCCTATCTTTTAAACCAACATCACCAAGAAAGATCACATCATACTTGGCCAATAACTCAGGATTTGGAAATTCATCCAAGTATCCTTCGCCGTCTCCCACGGATTGCACATCTGGATGAAAAAGCAGGCAATTAACATCGACCCCTGGGTCACGTACCAGAGCATTTCTCAGATAACGATATTCCCAACGTGGATATGATTCAATAACAAGTACTTGTAGGCTTTCGTTTCGAATCGCTATCGGCGCGCTAATCTGGTTGTTAGTAAGGTCGCGTTCTTGGGCGGCCCCGGGAATTGTAATGGAGAGTATGGTCTCCCCGGTTTGTTGGGGTTTCCAGGAAAAACTATCCTGAAATCGCCCCATGGCAGGGATCGTTATTTCCCTCGTCAACTTTTCACCACTCTCCATGGTAACTTCAATGATTGCGCTATAGTCCACGGGCAGTGAGCTGGACACAGAAAATGGCAATCTTACGGGTTTTCCCACAATGGCAAAGGTTGGTACATCAAAAGACGAAATCTCAATATCTGGTAGCTTCGTCTCACTTCCCATAGGCAGGCTAAAGACAGGAGTTCCCCGCATTCGGAGGCGGGTTGCGGCTCGTGCTGGAGATTCGCCAACATTCCAGTCGCCATCCGAAATCAACACCACCCCGCGCAGATTAGGATTGAGTTCCAGTACACTATCCAGGGCACCGTTAAGGTCGGTAGCCGATTCAGCCGGATTTTCGGCCGATGAAAAACCTTCAAAGACCAATTTCATATTATCTTCGATCTTTGTCCAACCCTCGGGATTGGCAATCTTCTCTGCAATTTCCAACCTGGTTTTGGGCTGAAGCGAAGGATTTTCAAGATCAATCACATCCGCAGTTTTCATACTGGAAGATTGGTCTCTTAGCACAGCCAGCACCGGCTTTTCCTCTGGTTCAAAAACCTCCCGCCATTCCGGCTGGTTGATCGCTACGGCGACCAGGAAGACCAGCAATATTCTCAAAAATTCAAGCCATCCAATCGATTTTGATCGTCCACTGCGTTGCCAGGTCAAGTAACTTAGTATCAGTGTAACCAATACAATACCAACACCGAAAGCGATTGCCGCCGGAGTTGGTTGAAAGGTCAATTCACTTGAAGTCGGATTCAAAATATCGTTTAATTAAACAGGGTGTAATGTGCTATTCAACAGGGTACAATCCGAGACCAAACAGGGTACAATCGATTTGGGTAGAGAGTTCCATGGAGAAACAAACTTTATACGGCAGCAAGGGGTGTGGGTTCCTCTTTCTGGGGCAAACAAAGGGCTGCTTCAGCGATCATGGCCAGGGCCATTGCCACCAAAAACGCCCTCCAAATCTCGGCCGCCAGAGATGAACGGCTGTTGACACTGTCTTTGATTACCCTGTAGTCCAGCCCTGAGAACAATTCTGCTAAGGCGTCTTCACTTAAGATACGGATATCATCTTCATCGCCAGGACGATTCAGCGCGAGCAACCGATCACCACTCTGAAACGCTCCGCTGTTTAATTCGAGATTTACCGTATCAGTATCGTCAGCCCGGCCCGAGACCTTGTCCCACTTCTTACCAATTGGCAGACTCCCCTTCCCGACATCCCTTAACTGTGCATTTGAAAGGAAAGCGGCACCGGAATTTAATGCCCGGTGAATCATAGCGAAAAATGCCACCCCATCCGACGCGAAGCTGGAGTGTGAACTCCGTGGCAACGTTGCCCAGATGTATAGATTGCCTGGCAATTTGTTAATGTGTCTGGCAATCACGGTTCGACCATCCTTAATTTTAAGAAGTGGCTGGACTTCGCCTTCAAAATCCCGGGTTCGGAAGATTTTGGTACTTCCGAGCGGCAATGGGTTTCCATTCTGGGTGTTTTCCAACAAGCCTGAATCCGTGCGCCACCAGCCGATTTCGAACGGACCGGTTTCGGGGGCAACAGGCTCGTCTTTCCAGGCAAAGTCCAAAAATTTATGACTGCCAGCCCCGTCAGTTGGAGGGAGCAACACAAGGCTTTTTCCTGTAGCCACGAACTGTTCAAGTAAAAATGCCAATCCTGAGCTAGCTTCTGGAATTGGAGCCTGCCAAAAAAGCAAGGCAGTCTCGTCCCAGGGAATTTCAGCCTGTCGAGAAATTGGAATAATTTCAGCAGAATACTCTCTCAAATTGTCTACCTGCGCAGAAGCTGCAGCAAATATTGCACCGGAAGTTAAAGAATCGTCTGAAACGATCACGGTCTTTAGTTTTGGGGCATCGTCAAAAACAAAAAAGAAGGTATTGTCCCGAGCGTTGCCATCTGCGGGGAGGTCGATTCGCCCCCAACCAGTCGGCTCGGAATTGCCCAACTTCACAATATGTCCCCGAAGCCTGAGTTCCGCTCCGTTGACGGTCATGGTCTCAGCGGTGCGGGCTCCATTGATTGTCATTTCAACAGGAACATTTACTGACTCACTCCCGGAACTTTGACGAAGCAGGTTTAAATCCAAGACTAGTTCCCGTCCTTCGGGGCTATTGCGTCGAACCAAGCTAGACACGGAAACAGCCACATTTTCATTCCGGGATTCAGGGTAATTCAGAAGGAAGAAACTCACCCCAACAACCCCTGAAAAAGCTGCACGAATCGTTTCCCACCGGCCATTGCCCGGTTGCCAGTCAGACATCCGCAAATCGGACGCCAACCAAATATCCGTGCGACTGCTTTTATCATTTGAGATGTAATCCAAAGCCGCCTGCAAAAGTGCGGGAATATCAGCGGTGGTGTCTGTAGGCAAGGTAGTTGGCAGATCTTCAAGGTCTTTCGGACTGGCTAATTCCACTTTTTCCAAACCCGCACTATCGATCAGAATAATTCGGCTGCCTCGTGCCGTTTTTTCAAGCAAATCCGCAAGTTTTTCGAGTGCAGTGGATCGTTTCGACTTTCCCGTTTCCAAATTCTGTTGTTCCATGCTGGCGGAGCGATCCAGCAAAACTATCACCGTATCAGACTTTCCACCTGCACCCAGAGCCATCCAGCCGGATGCCAGCGGCCGGGCTGCCGCAAAAATTAAGGCCAGAACCGCCAAAACCCTAGTCGACAAAATCAAGATCTGGCGCAGCCGAGCGATTCCTTTCGTCAATTTTTTGGCATCCAGCAGAAACATCATGGCCGCCCACGTCACCGTCCGATGCCGATTCTGATTGATCAAGTGAATGATCACGGGTAACAAAGCGAGAGGCAAAGCGTAAAGTAGCGGACTCTGAAGAAAATTCATATTACTTTGATCTAGCCAACGTTGGTAGCGGTCTTTTTGGTCCTTGGGTTCCTACCCAATAGAAATTTGGCTAGGGTTTGATCATAAGGCTGGTCGGTAATCACACGGTGATAATCTGTGCCCGTCTGCGAACACAACTGTGAAACAGTCTCCAGGTAAGTGGCAACGGCTTCGCGATATTTCTTTCCAATCAGA
>JBGSJM010000137.1:0-3616 GCA_041742015.1 Verrucomicrobiales bacterium
ACGTGCCAAATAAGCGATTTGTTGTTCGACATTTTCTTCACTGGTATGGCTGTAAATTGTCAGGCTTTTTCCCAAAGCACCTTCCTCGACAATTAATTTCACCATTTCGGCCACTAATTTTTTAAAGCCGAATTCCTTGCCGGGTTCCGTGTCCCGAGCCACGAACCTATTGGCAAGGGCTTTTTTAAAATTTTGGTAACTCATGCCAATAACCCGAACTTTGTCTCCCACCATGAAAAGGATACACCCTCCTTCCTCAATCATTGCCACGGGTGTGGTCACCTCGTGGTTGAGTGCCAAATGTTCGGATATTTTTGGGGCAACCCAGTTTAAAAATGCGGAGTAATAATCCCCCGGAATCAATTGATAGTCGCCACTGGCCAGATCAATGGTAGCTGATATTTTGTTCCCGAGTTCATCAATAAATTCAAAGTTTCTTTTGCCTTGCACCCTTCGCTTTGGAAGACCCGCAACCGTTCCGACCGCAGTGGATCGGGCCTCTGATCTGGCCATCTCTTGGTTGCGTCTGGAAAGGCTTGCACGTTGTCCGTCCGTGGTGGACACGGCAAGAAGGCGGGAACCATTAAAACCCAGGTCGAACTCGACGCCTTTCCCGGCTTCATTTTTGATGCTTTGCAGGATTCCCCGTTTCGAATAGCTGTACCGAACCAATTGATCATCAAATTGTTCCCCGATCAATTTTCCTGAACCAATGTCAAACGCTAAAATCTGATTCCCATCAGTAGCCCAGGTACTCCCGTCTTTTTTGGGATACAGACGCCAGCGTTTATCTCCTTCAGAGACCACCTCGACCCGTTGGTTGACTTGATCAATCTGATGATTTTTGAATGTTGCGTCCAAATTACCCTCTCGATCATAAAGTTCATAGACCCGGACATCAACTGTTGACTCTTCCATCCCTTGGATCCCGAAGGATGCAAATTTACCGCTTAGCCCTCCAACCTTGAAAGAACGCAGTTCCGGTAGAGCAATTCCAACTTCGGGAGATCGATCCGCCTGCCAGGTTGCAACGTTTATTTGTTTGCCGTTGTCGATTGGGACTTTCAGCAGAGGAGTGACAGGACGTGGATAATTCCATGATAGTGGAACGGCAACAAAATTATTTCCATTGAAAACAAAGGGGGTGGACGCACTTGATTTTTTTAATCCAAGAGCCAAAACGGTATTTTCCAAAGCTTGTGAGTCACCTTTTTCAAAGATGGTGTTTGGCTTGAGATCAACTCCACCAAAAGCACTGATCGTGAGTTTCGTGACAATATTTCCCTTGGTTGATTCTTCATCTAATTCAAAAGATATCGAAGGCGTGACCCGAGGTGTGGCAAAAAATTTACCGTGATATCGATGCAGCCACTCTAGACTAACCGGAATCTTATTTTTGTGTAGCCATTGAGCGACCGCCAACAGGCGCAGTTGTTGTTCCAACTGGAGAAATATCGGATTCTCATCCGAAAATTCTTTGAAATGATTGTTGAAATGGGAAGCGAATTGTTCCGCAGCGGGATCTGTTTGTCCCCTTGCTGGAACGAGTTCCCCCTTTTGCTCGACCATATTCTCAGTTTTGACGGCCAGTTGTGCTCGGCGTATTTGAATGGATCCAGAATTGGAAACAACCCGCAAATCCTTCGAATAAAACCAAAAACGACTCCACACGGGCCGGTTTGAATTCACCCGAGACGAATTTATTTGATGCACTGCCAGAAATCCAGGGACCTGGGACGGTGCCGGCAACCCAGTCAAATTGTCAAACCCGAGAGAGTATGATTTCAAAACACGGTCAGCCTCAAACATGACCCATCCGAATTGCTTATCGACCGCATTATCATTGAGCAGAACCTTCATCCAGGGGGCTTTGGGATTCCCTGGCCATGGATCAATGGATGTGTAAAATGATTCCGGAGAATCCAAAACTGCCCAATGAAAAGCGGTGGCGACCTGGCTGATCGTGGGAGATCCCGACAGGTCCAATCCATTTCCAATCAGGATCACCATTGAGTTTTTCTCGTCGTAAACCGCGCCTTGAAGTGTTCCCAATTTTCCCAGATTATCATCCACCAGCGTTGTGCGGGACGTTTCGTTGCCTTTAAGATTGGAGATAAGAAGGTTGCAGGCGATCCCAATGACAACCTGAAAACGGATGATACTATTCATGGTAAATTTCAGAATTTAGTGCAGTTTCGAGCGCCTTAAGTTGCACTTCCACTCGGCTCGACTCGTCAGATAATCCCAAGGAACGAAACCTTTCAATCATAGCCAGATAACTGTTTCGGAGGCCCTCCAAAACCGCAATCCTGACAGCATCCCGATGCGTCCACTGACCATTGGAGAAACCTTTCAAAACAGTTTGTCGAATCTCGTCGAATAACCCGAATTTGAGCATCAATCCCAGCTTTATCACATCCCTTTCATCGCCATCCAGATCGGGTGCCTGTTCCACGGTAGCAATCATGTTCAAATACGCCTCCCTCTCATCGTTTCCTGCCTGGCGAAAAATCCCACAAACCGCATGATAGTCTCCGTGCAAATCGTAAGTCAGCGTCAACAGGTAATCAACCTCCGACTCAACCTGGAAAAGATCTTTGGTTGAACAATTGGCACCTTCCAATTCGAATTCCCCAATGTAAGATTGTTTTCCATCCAGACCCAGCTTGACCACTTCCAGGGAGGTATTCCGGGCATTTATTGGCAAATTCCAGGCGATTGTGTCAGCATCCAAAACCGAAGAACAATAAGGCGAAAGTGGTGGCTCCTGATTCCATCCGTTTTCTTTGCTACTCCCTAGAATTCCCGATGCCACGTCGAACTCCCTATCGAATCGAATAATTGTAAATCCAAAGAGTTGCAGGGTAATTCGTTTCAACTTGGTTTCGAAAGCTGGAAGGCCAATGGAATCCCTCCTTTTGTCAGTTGACCAACCACGAATTAAGAAATTACTGGAACCATCCATAAACTCACCCAACTCCTCTGCAAGAACATTTCCATTTGGTTGGCGATCTTCAGGGAACTGATGCAAAGCCTTGCTAATGATGTTTCGGAGCCTTTCAGGTTCGCGTAATTCCTTGAGCAAAGGACAGGCTTCGACCAAGATTTTTTGACGAAAATCACTTCCTATTTTTTGTGATCTAAACCATTTTGGACCGAACAGCATCTCGCAAAATATGAGGCCCAAAGAATAAATATCGGAAGTGTAACTGATGTCCTTTGTGTCTGACAAGACTTCAGAAGGGCTGAACTGGGATTGATAAATGAGTAGTTGTTCAGGGCTCATATAAGCCAGTGTGCCCGCGCCCATCGATAAATTAGAAGGGGAAAAGAAACCCAATAAATGGGCAAGCCCAAAATCAATGACCATCGGTTTATGGTTTTCATCAATCATTATATTGGAGGGTTTCAAATCACGATGGATCACCCGCCGATTATGAACGTGTCCGATGGCCTCAGATATTTCCCTCATCAAGACCAGCAATTTCCGAATTGGCCGCGAGTGTTCTTCAAGATAGTCCTTTAAAGTTCTTCCACGGACAAACTCCATGACAAAATAAGGCAGTTTGCCATCTGTTCCGGCATCAAAAATGGCAGCAATTCCGGGGTGGGCAAG
>JBGSJM010000138.1:0-8895 GCA_041742015.1 Verrucomicrobiales bacterium
CAGCCCGACAGAGCGGCGCAGTAGAGACAAAAAAATGGATCAGGATCGATAGAGCAGGGATTTTTATTGGGGGGCACATTTTGTTTTTTCTATACTCGCTAACCTCTCTGATGCCTGCGTCGGCTAAGTACCAACCTCAAACACCAGGAATAAGAAACGAATGAAAAACAAAGCGGTGAAGAACCACGATCCGTTGTGTATTTTAATGAATCACCTGCGGAATTACGACCTAAATCTCAAAAATTTCAAACAGGCAGGATGAGGAGCATGTTGAGAAAAAAATGCGCCGCTCCCTAATTGTATCCACCAACTCAGGGAGCGACGTCTATTGGTGGATCCTCCCCCAAGGACACACCAGTATTTAAGTTTTAAGCTGCGGAAGATGCATTGTCAATGATCCGGCATTTTCTGGATGAACAAAGTACGGGGTTTTCGAAACCAGGCACGCGCAATTGCGCAACAGATTCGCTCGACTCTTTCATCTGTGAGGTGTTGAATAAGGATAAAGTCAAATCGATCAAAAGTTATGAATCACGAATCCAAGTTTTATTGTCCAGATTGCGATGATGGCAGCGATACCCCGCATTCACTCAGTCGCCGCAATTTTATCCGGCGAATAGGCGGTGGCACTGCAGCAGCCTTCGCAACTGCAGCGCTGCCTGCGGCCTTCGCCGCAGAGACTGCTGCCAAATCCGCCCCGAAGCCCGCTGAAAATCTGATTCGGGAACTCTATGCGACCCTGACTGCCGAACAAAAGACCAGCCTCGTTTTGCCATGGAATCATCAAGGTAAAGATGGGCAACTTTCCCGGCTCGGCTCGTACAACAGTGCTTTTAACGGAAAGCGAATCGGCAAGGAATACACCAAACCCCAGCAGGATCTCGCTCAGCAGGTGCTGCGATCAATCCTGTCTGGAGATGAATCATTTGAACGTCTCAGCCGCGATGGCGAGTGGGACAGTAGTGGTTCTTTCGAGGGTTGTGGGTCCACGATTTTCGGCGATCCGAGTGGGGACAAGGAGTTTGCCTGGTTGTTTACCGGTCATCACCTGACGCTGCGTTGCGATGGTAATTCCATGCCCGGAGCGGCTTTCGGTGGCCCCATTTACTATGGCCACAGCGAACAGGGCGACAGCAATGACAATGTGTTTTACTACCAGACTCAACAGGTTCAGGCGGTGTTTGACTCCCTGGATGCCGGGCAGCAGAAACAGGCTCTTTCCGGGAATAACCCAGGCGATGGAGCCAAGGGAATTACTTTTCCCAAGGACCAGGCGTCCCACGCCGGAATCGCCTACCAGGATCTTAATGGTGGTCAGCGTGAACTGGTGGAAAAGGTCATGCGCACCCTCCTGGATCCCTTCCGCAAAGAGGACGGCAACGAGGTCATGGAAATCGTCAAAGCCAATGGTGGGATCGATCAGATCCGTATATCGTTCACCCGCGATCAAAAGAGCACGGACGAAAAAGCCCACTGGCATTTCTGGCGCTTGGAGGGTCCCGGCTTTATCTGGAATTACCGGGTGCTGCCGCATGTACATTGTTTCGTAAATATCGCGAATCTCCCCGTTGTCGCCGCCTAAAAGGTTTGCATGAAGCGAGTTCAGGTTGTCGATTCCCATACCGGAGGCGAACCAACCCGCGTCGTCATCAGTGGCGGTCCCAATCTGGGGCCGGGATCGCTGGCCGAACAAGCCCGGGTTTTTCAATGCGAGTGTGATGCCTTTCGATCTGCCGTGGTCAATGAACCACGGGGATCGGATGTCCTGGTGGGCGCATTGCTCACGGAGCCGGTCAATGAAGGGTCATCGGCTGGTGTCATATTCTTTAACAACGTCGGACTGCTCGGCATGTGCGGTCACGGCACCATCGGTCTGGTGGCCACCCTGGCCTATTTGGGACGTTTAAAAACCGGGGATCACCTCATCGACACCCATGTCGGCACGGTCATGGCTCGATTACATGGGGACGGCAGCGTCTCGGTCCGCAACGTGCCCTCCTGGCGGAAACACAAGGCGGCACAAATCACGGTACCTGGTCTGGGAGTGGTGACGGGGGATGTCGCCTGGGCGGGAAACTGGTTTTTCCTCGTCACGGGAGTGAGTGGTTCCCAACTTCCGGCTTTGAAATTGGAAAACGTCGAAGCACTGACTTCCCTGGCCTGGGGAGTGCGCCAGGCTGCGAATACCCAGGGCTATCCCGAGGTGGATCATATCGAGTTTTTTGGCCCGCCGCACAACGCCAACCACCACAGCCGGAACTTCGTGCTCTGTCCCGGCAAAGCCTATGATCGCTCGCCCTGCGGTACCGGGACCAGCGCCAAGCTGGCCTGTCTGGCCGCTGATGGGATACTGGCCCCCGGGGAGGTCTGGCTCCAGGAAAGTATCATCGGCTCGGTGTTTGCAGGCTCTTATGAGATTTCTGGCGATCAGATTATCCCGACGATCACGGGGCGGGCCTGGGTAAATGCTGAAGCCACTCTGCTGCTGAATCCCGAAGATCCCTTCTGTTACGGCATTTCGCCGCAAACTCTTTGAGAGAATGTCGCAACACGTCATCATCGTCGGGGGCGGAGTCATCGGTCTATGCAGCGCTCTTTATGCCGCCCGCGCCGGGTTTGACGTCACCGTGGTGGAAAGGCAGGCGGAGTCCCGCGATGGCTGTTCTTTCGGCAATGCCGGTATGATCGTGCCGAGCCATTTTGTCCCGCTGGCCGCGCCCGGCATGGTGGCCCTGGGTCTGAAGTGGATGTGGAATCCTGAGTCCCCATTTTACATCAAACCCCGATTATCTTCCTCTTTACTGGGGTGGGGGTATCGTTTCTGGCGGGCCGCCACCCCCGGCCATGTCGCCCGCTGCGCTCCCCTGATCCGGGATCTCAGCCTCGCCAGCCGCAGTCTCTTTGAAGAGTTGGCAGAGGATGGACTTGATTTTGGGCTGACCAAGGCGGGCCTGCTCATGCTCTGCAAAACCGAACACGGCCTCGCCGAGGAAGCTGCAGCGGCGACCCGCGCCCGGGAACTGGGTCTTCCCGCCGAAGTGCTCGACCCCAGGCAAACCGCTGCCCTCGATCCCGGAGTGACGATGGATATTGCCGGGGCAGTTTATTATCCAAAAGACTGTCACCTTTCGCCCAATCGATTGATGGCAGAGGTGATGGAGCGTTGCCGCTCGCTTGGCGTAAAATTTCTCTGGGAAACCTCCATTTGGGGTTGGAAAAGGGAGGGCCAAAAAATTGGCGCCGTGGTAACCAGTGCCGGAGATTTAAATGCAGGTCAATATGTTCTCTGCGCCGGTTCTTGGACGCCCGACACCCTGAGTGGGCTCCCGCTCCGACTTCCCATGCAGGCGGGGAAAGGCTACAGTTTGACACTGCCACAGCCCCGTCAGCTTTCGCGGATTTGCGCGATTTTTACGGAAGCGCGCATCGCCGTCACCCCCATGAATGGAGCGATGCGGTTTGGAGGGACGATGGAAATCGCCGGAATGAACGAGGAAATCAACCCACGCCGGGTCCAGGGGATCATCAAAGCAGTGCCAAAGTATTACCCAGCCTTTCAGGAGGGAGACTTTGCCGAAGTAAAACCCTGGCATGGCCTGCGCCCTTGCAGCCCCGATGGGATGCCCTATCTCGGCCGCACCGCTGCGGCGAAAAATCTAATCGTCGCTACCGGACACGCCATGATGGGCCTCAGCCTCGGTCCAGTGACGGGTCAAATCGTCAGCCAACTGCTTGCTGATGAGCCACCAGAATTTGACCTTCGGCTCCTTAATCCAGATCGCTATCACAATTGAACATGAATGCACTTAGGACTTATTTTTTTACGGTTTTTCTGCTGTTATCTGCTTCCACCAGGGTCATCTCAACCGACGAGCCCGTTCACATCGGCAAAAACCACCAGCTTTTTCTCGATGACTATCTCATCGAGCACACTGAGCATCTCACCCGCCGGGTTCAGCAAGCCCGCAAACATGAGAGCAACCCGCTCCTGGTGCCCCGGGAGAAATGGGAGCCAGAGGGTTACGTGGTGCCGAGTGTGCTCTTTGACGACGAGGAAAAGATTTTCAAAATGTGGCTCGATGGTTACGGCATTGGTGTTTTCTATTTCACCAGCAAGGATGGCATCCTTTGGGAAAAGCCCGCCCTCCATCTATTCCCGCAGTTTGACACGGAGCCAACCAATCGGGTGATTCTCAGTGGCAGCGAGATCGACATCAAAGACGCCCCGGCTGAAAAGCTAGACTACATGCGGTCGCGGGAGGTGGGTTGGAAATACTTTGGCCACTCCAGCGGAGTTATCAAAGACCCGCGCGACCCTGATCCGCAGCGCCGTTACAAGATGGCTTATCTCTGGATCAATCGGCAATTTCAGGCTCCCGGTGCCGCCAAACCGGGCAAGCTGGTGGCGATGGGCGTCGCCTTCAGCCCGAATGGCATTAATTGGACGCCAGTCAATGAACCCGTGAGCCGTGCCACGGTCGACCTGCCCTTTCACGTCAACTACGACGAGAAGCTGCAACGCTGGGTGCTTTATGGTCGTGCGGTAGGCGTGGTTACACCCGAGAAAAAGGCTGCGCACGCTTCTGACCCGCATCTGCCCTACAACATGGGCCGGGCCGTGATTCGCTGCGAAAGTGAGGATTTTATCCACTGGTCACCCGAGAAAGGCGAACTCTCGCTCGCAAGTGATGCACAAGACAGCACCATGACTGAGATTTACAACATGCGCAGTGTCCCGTATGCCGGACTCCACATCGGCTTTGTTCAGCCGTTTCACAATGATCCCGACAGTGTCACCCTGCCGATTCAGCTCAGCATCAGCCGCGACAACAAAAACTGGCAGAGACTCAGTGACCGCACTCCTTTCCTTTCACACGGTGGGCTCGGTGAGTGGGACCGCAGTGTCATCTCGCCGCCGATGAACGATCCCATCTACGTAGGCGACGAGTTGCGCTTCTACTACAGCGGACGCAACACCCTGCACAGCTCCCGCTGGTCTTTTGAGGACAATCCCAAACTGCTCGGCAAGCTGGCTCCATTCCGCGGCTCCATCGGATTCGCAACAATTCCGCGCGACCGTTTTGTGGCGATGGAGGGCAACTACCGTCCCGGCATTCTTCGCACCAAGCCCTTCATCCACGATGGCGGGGTCCTGCATGTCAATGCCGCCGTGAAATTCGGGATTCTCACCGTCAGCCTGCTTGATGATAAAGGCGTCCCGCTCCAGAAAGTCACGATCAAGGAACGCGATGCCCTCGACGTTGCAATTCCCGAGTTTTCAAAGTTCAGCAGCCGCCAGGGACTGCCGGTACGCCTCGAATTCAGCGTGCAAAACGGGAGATTGTTTTCGTTTTGGGTGGACTGAAAAAGTCAATTACCTACGGGGTTCAATGCCAAAGTGAATTTTCAATTTTTGACTCAATTCCTCCATCGGCAAGCCGATCACATTGGTGGAGGAACCGATTGATTGGGCGATGATCAATTCGCCATGTTCCTGCGCGGCGTAGGCACCGGCTTTGTCGAGGGGATTGATCAATTCGTGATAGCGTTTCATCTCCATCGCAGAGAGTGACTTAAAGGTCACCTCGGTTGCCACATCGAATTCGATGAATTCGCCGCCGGAATGCATGATCAGGCAAACAGCGGTATAGACTTGGTGGGTTTTGCCGTTTAGCAGACCAAGCATGGCGGCGGCTTCGGTCATATCAACTGGTTTTCCGAGAGCGCGGTCTCCGAACAAAACCAGAGTGTCTGCGGCGATGGTGACTTGCTCAGGAAATCTTTCTGCAACGGCACGGGCTTTAATGCGGGCATTGAGGGCGGTCAATTCCCGAATCCCGATGGCGGGGTCCTCGACTTCTTCAATGTCCGGAGGGACCACCTCGAAATGGTAGCCCGCCTCATTGAGGAGATCCTTTCGGCGAGGAGAGCCCGAGGCGAGGATAAGCGGAAGATTGGGTGAGATCATCTGAATTCGCCTGCAAAAAACGGGTTGTGTTTTTTTTCCTCAGCAACACTGGTCATGGGCCCGTGGCCGGGGCAAATCACGGTGTTATCTGGTAAAGTTAGGATTTTATTCAAATTGTTCTTCCAGGCATCCTGAAATGAGACAAGACCTCCACCCATCGATCCGGCAAAGAGGGCATCCCCCACTACCGCCACCGGGCGTTGCAAGCCGGTGATATAATAAGTGGTCCCACCTGCCGAGTGACCGGAAGTGGTCCGGGTTTCTACCTGGAGATTTCCTATGGTGAACGTTTTACCCTCTGAAAACTGTGTGGTTGATGGCCAGGGCTCAGCCCGGTTCGAGAAAGCTTCTGGATTTCCCAGTCCTTTGACCAGGCGAGCCAAATCCGCAATATGATCATTGTGAGTATGGGTCAGGAAGATGGAGGTGACTTGTAGATCTTTTTCCTGCGATGTTTTGATGATTCCAGAGCCATCGGTCCCGGTATCAAAACAGGCAGCGATCCTGGAGGACGGGTCCCATATTAAAAAAGCATTTACCTTCATGTCACGATAGGGGGTGTTAAATTGCGCCAGTCCATCAATCGCCACCATCCTCGGGTACCAGGAATTGGAGGCAGAGCCGAGCAGGGCATGGGCATCGAGCCCCAAAACCCTGGCGACTTTGGGCAGGGCTCCTTCGTCACAGAATTCGCCCCGACAGAGGCGCTCAATCAGGTCCCGTGGTTCGCCGGTTTTTGCAGCCAGCTCATCCAGAGTGACATTTCGCCCCCGCATCGTTTTCACGATGATGTCTTCGAACAAATCTTCGATTGGTATCATTTTCAGGAATTCTAGAGGCTTTTTATGATTTTTCTTGTCCAGATCACAAAAAAATGACAATATGTTCCATGCGTGAGGTATTTACATTGCCCATGCACAAAACAAAATAATAAAGGCCCGGATTCGGGTTTAAATAAACATAATTAATAATCATGAAAATAACAAAAAACAGAGTCGTAAGGGGATTTACCCTGATCGAATTGCTGATTGTGATCGCGATTATCGGTATCCTGGCAGGGGTTGCGACTCCTGCGTACAACGGGATCCGAGAGAGCGGTATGCGGACTAAAGCGGTAAACAACATCAGACAGATCCTGCTGGGATGTCGGGTCTTTTCGAGCGATAATGATGGATTGTATCCGACATTTGACCCCGAGGCTGATACGAGCGAACCTTTCACAGAAGCCTATACTGCTTTTGATTCGCTTATTCCAGACTACATTGACACCGAAGGGGTTTTTTGGATTCAAACCAAGCACCCCGACAAACTTCGCCCACCAAACGATGATGGTAAGCTTGAACAAAATGAATTGACATTCGGTTATGCCGTTGGCCAAACTGATTCTTCATTCTCGAACTCACCTCTTGTCTTTGATGGATTGATGGAAAGTGCGGGGACCATGGGAGAATACCATCCCTGGTTGGACAAGAAAAAGGCGGTAGTGGGCTTTTGTGATGGCCACATCACCCAATTACCTCTTTCAAGTTCACAACCCGGAGCAACGGTGATGTCCCCTGATCGCAGGGTCGAAAACATCTTCACGAAACGGGAAGTTACCGAAGAAGGAGGTTCTTCAGGAGGCTATCTTGACACCAAAGAAGATAACGTACTGTTGGCTCAATAGTTTATAGCTAAACTAATTGTTGGAAACCCGGAAGGTCACCTTCCGGGTTTTTTGTGTCTATGGGTCGCATTGTACCCTGTTGCATGCGGCATTGTACCCTGTTGCATGCGGGTAATTTCGATCTACCCATTCCGGCTGTCGACAAAAACCCAGTTCATGCCCGCGGCTTCGGCGGCATCGATCCCGGCTTTTCCGTCTTCAAAAACCAGGCATTTTTCAGGTGTCACGCCCATTTTTTCGGCGGCAAGAAGAAACATATCCGGAGCTGGCTTCCCTCTTTTTACCTGGGCTGGAGTGATGATAATGTCGAAATATTCCCAAAGTTTGGTGAACTTCAAACTCGGCTCCACCAGTGCGATGTCACTCCCAGTCCCGATTGAAATTGGCATACCAACTGAAATACATCGCCGAACCTGCTCCGCCACCTCCTCGACCGGCTTCAACTCGTTCATTCTCTCCATGTACCATTGGAGTTTGTATTCGTGAATGGCGTCGGCACACAAATCACACCCGAATTCTTTGTTTAACATACCTACAATCTCCCGGTCAGGTATCCCGGCATGGGCGTAAAAGGCATCTTCACTCCACTCCCAGGGCGCTTGGTGATGCTGAAAACTTGCGGTCCAGGCCCTGAAATGCAGAGGCATGGAATCAACCAGGGTCCCATCACAATCGAAAATGTACCCTTGAAAATCTCCCTTGGGAATGTCCAGAATCATAAAGGAAGATTAATGGATCGAGAAAAAGATCAATCGCAGTTTTGGTCTTTTGGGTCACAGTTTGGGGAAATCATGCTGAAAACGTTTCTGAAAACACCGGTGGGGCGACTCCGCCTCATGTCTTTTCTGGATGGGGTTTCCTATCTCATTTTGCTGGGAATTGCGATGCCGCTTAAATACCTTGGCGAAATGCCCACTGCTGTGCGCATCCCGGGAATGATTCATGGAGTCCTTTTCATCCTGCTTTGCCTGGCCCTGCTCATAGTGCTGATCACGAAAAAATTACCCTTTCGCTGGTGTGTCATCACCTTTATCTGTGCGTTGCTTCCTCTGGCTCCTTTTTTGCTGGACCGGAAGTTGAAAGTTTTCGACCCAACTTAAACCCAACGAAATTATGCCCGGATTAGGTATCAATCAAGAGATCCGCCGTCTCGCTCAAAGCGACACGCGGAAAGTGAACTGGCAACGCTGGGGCCCCTACCTCGCGGAACGCCAGTGGGGAACGGTGCGGGAGGATTACTCGGTGGAGGGGGATGCCTGGC
>JBGSJM010000139.1:0-2051 GCA_041742015.1 Verrucomicrobiales bacterium
CAGAATTCGACATGTTTCAGAGATATCCACCTCCAAATCCCCACCAATTCTTCTCCAAACCTCAGATTTGCCAATTCCCGTCGCCGCCCAATGCAAAAATTTTGGAGGAATTTTGATAAGCATTGGTTTCCCCCCCTGAGCCCCTGCCATCAACTGGATGAGTTCGGCGGTGGAGACAGCCTTTCCATCGGAAACCACAAAGCGATGCCCCGCCGCATCAGGATGTATCAAAGCTACTAAAATCAAGTCACACAAATTCCCAATCCCCACCAAATCCCTTTTATTACAAACCGATCCCAACGGCAACGGAACCCTCCGCTTCACAAGCTTTTGAAGCGTTGCCAAATTGCCCTTTACCCCTTTCCCGTAAATCAGGGGAGGTCGAATAACCACAATTTCCATAAGTCCGGGTTCCTGAAACCGAACCATCAACGCATCTTCTGCCTCGGCCTTGGAAATGCCATACGGATCATCCGGGCAACCTTTCTGATCCGTCACAAATGGCTCCCCTCTTAACGTCCATTCACCCAATGCTTTAATGCTACTGAAATACACAAAACGCTTAACCCCTGCAGTTGCCGCAATCTCAGCAATTCTCAGTGTACCATCGACATTTATTTCCCGAAAGGATTCAAGTGCATTCTGGGAAGAATCAACCATCACATGAACCCTGGCAGCCAAATGTACCACAATGTCCACACCACTCAGCGCTTCTTTCCAACCAGAGTCACTCCCGAGATCCAACTGCCGAGTGCTGCCATCGCTGATTACCCGGGATGAAACCTCAACCACAAAAACGCCAGAAGCTCTTAGAAACCGCACTAAATGCGTCCCGACAAATCCCTTGGCACCGGTCACTAAAACTCGCGGACTTTGTCGGCTATCAGCTTTGCCCATGAGCAACCTTATTCAATAGATCCTGCCACTGCTCAAGAATGACAGAAGGTCGAAACTCCTCATCATAGGCTTTGGCAACATTCTCGCGAAAGGAAGCCAATTCCGCTCTAAGGGCGTAGGCCGTTCTGATTTCCCGGGCAATGCTTTTGGCATCGTGACCGCAACACCAACCGATCCTTCGAGATTTGATCATCTTCGCCAAACAACTCTCTGCTTCAACCACCCCTAACAGAGGGATTCCCTGCCCCAATATCGTGGTGACCTTACTTGGAAAAGCGTACTTATAAACATTCTTTGCCAGACTCACCACACAAACATCGGCCTCTTTGATCATCTGTCTGGCAATCGATAACGGTTGAAAATCAACGAACCGAACATTTCGAAGCCCCTTTTCCTGAACCATCGATTTCAAACTGTTTTCCAAAACCCCATGGCCCACAAGAGTTAGAAGAATATCGGGCTCATCCACCAATTCTTCCATCGCCGAAACCAACTCCGGGAGCGCTTGAAAGCGCCCCAGATTGCCGGCGAACAACAAATTGAACTTACTCCCATCGAGCAAGGTGCCGGGAGCCGTTGTCGATTCCGAAACGTTTAACTCTTCAAGTGCAGGATTGGATATAACGGCAACTTTGATACCACCCCCTCCGGTTCTACCCTCAACCAGGGCATCACGCATATCATCAGATAAAACATGAACACAGTCAGCAAACCGACAGGTAAGTTGATCCAGTTTCTTTAAAAAATCGCTCAACAGTCCCTCGGAAATCATTCCATTGGTAATGGCCACTTCCGGATGAATGTCCATACATTGGTAGATAAATCGAGCATTAGTCAATCGAGCTGCAATGAGACTTACCAAGCCGTTCAATACCGGTGGCATTGTGGAACTGATAATTACATCATACTTTCGGCCACTAACTACAAAGAAAAAAAGCTTTATTAAGAAAAAGGCTCCAGACAATGCCTTGTCTTTCGTTTTGCGTGATCGATTAAAAGGCAAACGACACCGAAATATATTTACCCCCCTTACCGTTTCATTGGTCACTACTGGTGATTGGTTTTCAAGATAGGCGGGAAATGCGGTAAAGACCGAGACATCATGGCCTTTCTTAGCCCAATCCTGAGCGATCATCCCTAAAATGGTCGCACAC
>JBGSJM010000140.1:0-10570 GCA_041742015.1 Verrucomicrobiales bacterium
TCGGCAACATTTCTGTGAATGACGGCAAAGTACGCCGTGTTTCGGCAACCTTTCCGTGAATCACGGCAAAGTACGCCGTATTTCGGTAACATTTCTGTGAATGCCGGCAAAGTACGCCGTATTTCGGCAACATTTCTGTGGATGACGGCAAAATCCGCCGTGTTTCGGCAACATTTCTGTGAATGACGGCAAAGCACGCCGTATTTCGGGAGGTTTTGCAGAAAACTATGGAAAAACAGGGCGCTTAAACCCAAAATCACCAGAAATATCCATAATTTATGATAAAACACATAATTTTCAGTTGACTTGATAATTAATATATCTATAACTACTCCCAACAGCAAATTCGTTTGCTCTATATATTAAAATTACATTCAACTACAAAATTAAAAAAGAAAATGGCAACCAATTCCATACCTAATCAACTTGACCAAGCTTTTCCCATGGCGCAAAAGATGGTCGACGGACTAAAGACTCACGGCACAACTGTCGGAGTACTACACAACACCGCTACCAAACTGGAAGCGGATTTACAGGCGGCCCGCGAGGCTGAAAACACCTACCAGGGTGCCCGCGCCGAGCGCCAGTTGATGAGCCCCGCGCTCAAAGAGGCCCGGAAGGCGGGAACGACATTTATCACCAACGTGAAAAATGTATTAAAGCCCCATCTGGGTCAGAGCTGGAATACGCGCTGGGCCGAGGCCGGGTTCGTCAACAACAGCCTCCGCAACCCGGTCCGGGTGGCCGAGCAGGAGGAGATGTTAAAGATCCTCGCCGCGTTTTTCACCGAGCATACTGGCTGGGAGAGCGCGGGTCACGGAGTCACCGCAGCGCGGGCTCTGGAGCTATACGATACCCTGAAAACCGCTGACAAAGCGGCCCAGCTTCTCGATGTGAATATCGGCGAGTTCAAGCAGGAGCGCGACGCAGCCGTCAAACAGCTCAAGAGCCGGATGCGCGGATTAATCGCTGAACTGAAGCAATTGCTGACTCCGCTGGACAGTCGCTGGGCCGCTTTCGGACTAAACGCCCCCGGGGCGATCTCCCGCGCCGGAGAAACCCAGCGGACCAAAGCAATCTCTATTGCAGAGAGAGGGGAAGTGGTGGCAAGCCTGATTTCCCCATCTACTAGAGATCGGGATAACGTTGGCACCAGTGAAACCGTAGCTCTCTCCAGCTAGACAAATATATATCTATCTGGATTTATTCCAGGTTTGTAATACTGGGGGAGACAAGATTGCCAAGGGCGTGCTTTAACGAGCACGCCCTTGTTGTTTTTGGTGCCGGCTGGGGAGGAGGTGATTGGGATGTTGTCCGGTGGTGTCGCTTCGCTCAACCACCGGCTAAGGGCTGAGATGCCCTCCTGCATCGCGGCGGTTGGTAGTGGGGCCAAACTGATTATTTCGGGACAACTGTGGAATATCTAATCTTATTAATATTGCAACTCTTGACTCCGAATAGATAGCCTGTTCCTAGCCTCTCCCATTAAAAAGTCTGTAGCTCCAATGGCAAAGCCAACCGAAGACGAACGAATTGAAGACGGAAAATCCTACTACAGAGGATGCCAGCCAATAGACATCAGTCGGTCCGGTTATGGACACGGAAGGCATCATTCCACCGGTCAGCAACAGCGGGACTGGGAAGTATGAGAACTCAAACATCACAGCGGAGACCCAATCTGGAATTCCCGTCAAGTCCGCGACGCTAGTCTCGAAACGAATGGCAAACGTCCAGATAGCGATGGTCGCGTTAGAGATCGCAACGTGGACAATCGTCGCTACACCCTGAACCGACCATCGAGCCTTCTTCATTCTCTGCGCTAACGTCGAGTCCTCCTACGCCTGACCGGAGGCGCGGCTTCGACTGCGGGTTGAGGTTGTAGCGGTCATGACGGCTGGAACTGGCAGCGGGTCAGGCGTTAGGAGGAACGTCTTGTTATGCATTTCTGTCAATCACGAAACTGGCATCCACTTCAAAAGAGACGGTCCGCAGACGCACAGAGTCTAAATAATTCTGGGGTTCAGGGTCTAGATCTGAGACAATAAGAGCTGAACTCGGGCGACAGATCAGACGGTAGGGGTGATTTGGGTTAGGATTGGGCTGCGAACTGGGCCAATCATAGTAAAAGAGACCCCGTGAAGCCCACGCCGCGACAATCCCCAAAGGATCACAATCCTTGGCACCAGCCTCAAAGAACGCATGCCCTTGTATTGGGAGATTTGCCAGTGCGTGATAAAGCTGAACGTAACGGTCGTAGCCCTGGAAGAATCTGTCAGGAACCCATGTGGTGCCTGCATCTGCAAAGACAGCAATATGTCCGACGATGTCAATAGCGAACCATTCGAAGTCAGCTACAGGGGCGATTCTGTCCCGCGCACACTCGTATGCCTCAAGGTCATACACACACTGGATTGGGGATGACCTATCTCTTTGCATAACGTCTAGCTCATCCACGGCGGGGAAGGAAGCCCGAATTCAAACTGGAGCGTTGCCCGCCGTTGGATGGAGCGTCTTGTTCGCCGTCAGAGTTTTGGTCATGGGCGTGGTGCCGTGGTGAAAGTGGATCCGAATAGTGAATCGTCAAAAGGCTCACCAAGTGGACTACTGCCAGCAACTGCCTTGGAGTGTCCGCTCTTCTGACCTGCCACAATCATGCAGATGATCTCTCCCCGATGGCGCACAGCGACGGACTCGCCGTCCGATGACCAGACGGTAGAAAAGTCCTCAGGTGATGGATGCTCAATCAATGCCTGATCTGCAGCAACATCCTTCGTGATGCCGGGCGGCTCTCCGGTCTGCTTGATGCGCTCCCAATCCACGGAATCTGGAGGTGTGGCGGTAACAAACGCGGGACAATCCCGTGCAGGCTGAGTGGTCTGAGGCTGGGACAAGTAGAGCCAAACCATGCCATCCATCTCCTCAAGAATCGCTGTCCGATGTGAAACGGGATGTCTCCATGAGAGGAAGAGGCCTTTGTCGTCGGACTGGTTGGCTGCTGGAATATTCATCTGTGTTTGGGGATCGCGGCGGTCACAGGCGCTCAAGAAACAAACGATCAGGGCGATGAATGCTTTAATGCTCATGTCGAATTCATTCTTGGCGAACAGTTTTTATTCGTATGACCTCCCGAGGTGATATCCACGGAAAGTTATGACTTAAGATTGTCGTAGAACCCGCGATCTGGCAAGGAATTTTCCGGAAACGTGCGTCTATCAGGAGCCCTTGGGTGGCGGGATTTTGGGTGCGTCATTTTCTCTGATATCACTCCATCTGCCGTTCAAATTTCACAGCGACCTCGCGGATGAAAGTGGAAGTTGGTCTGGTGGTGTTTTTTAAAAAACCGTTTCTCTGAACATTTTTTTGCTTGATGAGAGAATTGATGCCGCAAAGGGGGATGCGTAATCGCGACCTCGCGGCAACACCTGGTTTCGCAATCCCTTTGGGATTGGGGGCTTGCGTTGATCGCGATCGCTGAGAAAGGGCTGACCCTTTCCGATAGCACTCTGTTCCAAAACTCTCCGCGTCTCCGCGGCCTCCGCGTGAGTATTGCGGTGGTGGGTTGCTGGCGGGTCAGGTGAATAGGGGTTCACGCGGAGGCGCGGAGATCGCGGAGAAAATGGCCGATACTTTCTCTAAAATCACCATGCGTGCTAAAAAATGCAATTTCCTGTTTGCAACCGGCGTTTTCCGGGGGTATCGGTAAAGCCTAATCTGACGACCATGAGCATAAACGACGCGGCAAAAACTGATGAAAATGTGAGGCTGACGAGTCTTTCCTCCTGCGCGGGCTGAGCCTCCAAGATGAGCCAGGAGGCGCTCTCGCAGGTTCTGCGGGGACTCAACCACTTCGAGGACAAAAACCTACTCATCGGATCTGCCACTTCCGATGATGCCGGGATCTATCAACTGAGCGATGAAATCGCGCTGGTCCAGACCGTCGATTTTTTTACCCCAATCGTGGATGATCCCTACACCTACGGCCAGATCGCGGCAACCAATTCACTTTCTGATATTTACGCGATGGGTGGACGTCCCGTAACTGCGATGAACATCGTCGGCATGCCGGTTGACGTTCTCGAGCTGGATGTCATCAACGAAATTCTCAAGGGCGGCGCTGACAAAGTCCGGGAGGCGAAATGCTCCCTCGCCGGAGGGCATTCCATCAAGAACCCGGAGCCCATCTACGGCCTCTCCGTCACCGGGATCGTGCATCCCCGGAAAATCATGAGCAACGCGGGCGGGCGCGAAGGCGATCTGCTGGTCCTGACCAAGCCACTCGGCACCGGGATACTTTCCACTGGAATCAAGAGGGATCTGGTAAAAAGCGAAGCACTGATCGCCCGTGGCGTCCAACTGATGACTACCCTGAACCTCCCGGGAAGCGAAGTCGCCGGGAAAGGTCTGGTCAAAGGCGGGACCGATGTAACAGGATTTGGTCTCCTCGGCCATCTTATCTCGCTCTGCAACGCCAGCGGCGTCAGCGCGGAGCTTGATTCCACTCGCATTCCCATGATCGGGCCGGAAATCATCGATTTGATCGAAAAACAGAAGTGCGTCCCCGGAGGAACCCGCGAAAACCTGCGGAACGTATCCACCAGCGTCGATTTTGCCCCAGGGGTCAGCGAGGCTCTGCGCCTGCTCCTGGCCGACGCCCAGACCAGCGGTGGCCTGCTCTGCTGTGTGCCCGAGGCCAATCTCGCCGCCACCCAGGATATCTTCGCCGCCGCCAACACGCTTTGCAACGTAGTCATCGGTAGGATCGTGGCTAGGAAAGGGGAGTCCCGGATAACGGTGAAGTGAGGGGCAGGTTAAATGGGCTAATGTGCCCTTTTTGAACAGGCCCTGATACTTGATCATGTTTTGCTCACGATGCTTGCACCCGAGTGGTTGATACGGTCCAGTCAAAACCATGAACCACTTGATCTCGAAAATTTCGCCCGTCTGGATTGTTGTCCTGGCTGTGCTCCTTTGGAGTTCGGGCGGGCTTTTGATCAAAATGACGAGCGTTTCAGGTTACGAGGTCAACCTGGGGCGCTGCTTTTTTGCGGCGATTACGATTGCTCTTCTGACGAAATTTGAGGCGTTAAAAGCGGATCGATTCACCTATCTGGCTGCGATGTTTTATGCCGCAACCCTGTCGCTTTACGCTGTGGGAAACAAAATGACGACCGCCGCCAACTCGATTTTTCTCCAGTACACGGCTCCGGTTTATATCTTGCTTCTGGCTCCGTTGGTTTTGAAGGAAAAGTTTAAGGTGACGGATCTGATCACGGTCACGGTTTGTCTGCTCGGAATGACTCTGTTTTTTGTTGATGACAAGGCCAGTTCGCTGGCACCGAATCCATTTTGGGGAAATATTCTCAGTCTGCTTTCGGGTGCCAGTCTGGGTTTGTATTTTTTGATGTTGCGCCATCCCAAAACCCTGAACCAAAATCCGGCTTCCTCGGTTTTTTATGGAAACATTTTCGCGATTTTGTTCATGATTCCTTTTATCCTGCCCAATCCATCCGCCTGGACGGACCGGGATATTTTTGCGGTGGTGGTTGCAGGCGTTTTTCAAATCGGACTTGCTTATTATCTGTTTACCATCGGCGTAAGAAATGGGGTGAAATCTTTTGATGCCAGCATTATAGGATTTATCGAGCCTTTGCTGAATCCGGTTTGGGTATTTCTTCTACTCGGCGAAAAACCCAGTTCCTGGGCGATTCTGGGCGGGTTTGTGATCATTTCCACCGTCATCCTGCACACCCTCCAGGCCATGGGCCGGATCAAAAAACTCAAAGACATTTAGTGAAACTCAAAGACAATCAATCCATGAAAGCATTTTTACTTTTTTCTACTCCAGCGCTAAGCCTCGTCGGGGTACTCGCCAGTCTGGTCTTATCCAGTCCGGTATCTGCCCAGCAGAATCGTCCGCCCCGCCCGAAACCAGTGATCTCTCCACTCTTTGGTAAAAACGGGGCGGTGACTTTTCAAATCAAAGCTCCCGAGGCGAAACAAGTCGCGGTCTCGGGGAAAATGATCGAAGGCACCCAGGCCCTGATTCGTGGCGAAGACGGTCTCTGGTCGGTTACGCTCGATTCCGTGTCGCCGGGGATCTATGAATACAGCTTCATCATCGACGGAGTGAAAATGGTAGATCCGGGAAATCCGAGCCTGAAACCCCAGCGTTCGCCGAACACCAGCATTCTCCACCTCGCCGCTGACGCGGTTTACGATTTCCGCGAAGTGCCGCATGGCACGGTCCACACCCACGCCCACCGGAGCATGCCAATCGGGCGGTTCCGCGAGTTTCAGGTTTACACGCCACCAGGCTACGAAAAAGGAACCGACTCTTATCCACTGCTGGTTCTTCAACACGGTCACAGCGACACTTTCGCGACCTGGGTGGCCCATGGCAAAGCCCACTGGATCCTCGACAACCTCATCGCGGAAAAGCGCGCCGTGCCGATGATCGTGGTGATGCTCGACGGGCATCCCATCCCGGAATCCTACGGTGACGGACGTTCCCCAGCTAACACCGAGGAACTCCGCCGCGATCTTCTCGAAGCAACCCTGCCAATGGTGGAAACGCTCTACCGGGTAAAATCCGGTCGGGAGAACCGCGCCATCGCCGGCCTTTCCATGGGCGGATTACACGCGCTCACAATCGGTCTAAACGGGCTCGACACCTTTTCCTGGATCGGGTCCTTCAGTGCCGCAGTGCCCGAGGAAGCAATTGCTCCCGTGCTGGCTGATCCCGAAGCGACCAACGGGAAACTCAAACTGCTCTGGATCGCCTGCGGAAAGGATGACTTCCTGCTCGAAGAGAACAAAAAATTGACCGCGCTGTTGAAGGAGAAGGGCATTCGTCATGAATGGCACCTCACCGAAGGAGACCACAGTTGGCCGGTGTGGCGCGGTTATCTCGCCGATTTTGCACCCAGGTTGTTTCGTTAGAGTGGTCCTTTGAGGCGCGTTGCGGCTACCTTAATCTTTTGATTTTGCTTGATTTCCAGACTTGAAAAAGCAAAATGAAATCAGCCTTTATTCAACATCTATGAATACCAGATTCACTTTTGGTCTTTTGTCGGTTGTTTTCACCTTATCCGTTCAGGCTCGCACTTGGACCGAGGTGGCGACGGGCCGCACGGTGAACGCAGATTTTGTGAAGGTGGATGGAGACAACGTTGTCATCCGCCTGCAGGGAGGAACCACCACGAAAATCGCCCTGGCCCGCCTCAGTGAAGCTGATCAAGCCTTCGTCAAGGAACAAGCCGCTGTGGTAAAACCCACTGGACTTGGAACCGAGAATGATGCGAAGAGTAATGACATCGCGCGCGAGATGATAGGTGTCTGGAAAGGCTACATGGCCAATTCCGACGGCTCACCCCACGGAGAAATCCAACTCGCGATCACAGAAAAGGAAATAACCGCCACCAATCCCAGAGGCGGCGGGCTGATGGGTATCGGGTCCTATTCCCTTTCGGGAGGCAGTGGCAAAACCCGCCGGATCGATGCAAAAGGCACCTCATCAGGCCAATACGAAGGCAAAACTTATGAAGGCGTTTTGACAGTCGAAGGGAAAACCCTCAAGTGGTGCTCAGCCAATGACAACCCCAACTCCAAGCGTCCCGACAAGTTCCAAACCGACACGCAGGCCGGACAATTCTTGATGGTGCTCGAAAAACAGTGATCAAGGAGGTTGGGTCTGGTCGTGGACGCACGGTACGGCACGCGGGAAATAGCTATAGTCCGCGTGGACACAGCCAAACCGCTGAAACCTCGAGTCAGCACTCCTCTGATGCCGAAGGCATCTCAGCTATTAGCCGGTGGTTGAGCGAAGCGACACCACCGGATTCACGCAGAAACATGTGCATCCCAGAGGGATGCCAGCCACTGATCGGCATATACATACTCATCGGCATATACATATCGTCGCTCTATTTAACCATACAAATTCCATCAATTAATAAATAAAAGTTAAATATACAGTTGAACGGGAAGGCTTTTTTTGTGGGCTCCACTTTCAACCGCAGAGATCGCAGAGAACCGCAGAGATAATTCAGTAAAAAATCCTCTGCGTTCCTCCGCGCCCTCTGCGGTAAACCTCAACAAGCCCTGGGGTTCAGATCGCACTCAACAGGGTTTAATCGGCAACTTAAGAGGGTACAATCAAAGAGGAAAACCGAAAAGCTTACAAAGATGTGGCGGCGAGCGTAAGCGAGTGGCCAGCCAAGCCCATCCGCCGTCAGCCTGGACGTAGAATTTGCAAAAAATTCCGATTGGCGAAGATGGGTCACGGAGAATTGGTTCGACACTTCTTCATGTCCTCGGACTGATGAAACTCCACTCGCTTACGCTCGCGGCCACATTGGGACCACTGAGACAGCCAAAGTGTTAAACGGGCTGATCAAAGCCCTGTGCCGAAACGCCCCTCCCGCCTAAAGTCTCCAGCCTGGAAACATCGCCGCCGTGGTGGAACACATCCCGCCGAAGGGCCAGCAAACCGTGAGATATTACGGTCGCTACTCCAACAAGCGCCGGGGTTGGGATCGCAAAAACCGGGTTTACCAACCCGTCATGGAGCAGCCCGGCGAAACCAGCGAAACCCAATCTAGCGAGGCTTCGTCCAACACCGAGACGCTCTTCATCCTCCCCGCTCCTGAGCGCCAGAGCAACCGCGCCTTCAAGCCCCTCTGGCGCGATCTCATCCTGAAAACCTGGGGCGAAGATCCGCTGCGTTGCCCCTGCTGTCGCGGCACCATGAAAAACGCTGGAATGCTCCTGCGCCGCTCAGAAATCGAGTTCTTCCTTCGATTACACGGTCTTTGGGAAGGCATCATCGCCCTTCCGCCTCCACCGGATCCACCCTTCAATATTGAGACGATGGAACCAATCGATATCCCGCTGACCTGGAGTTGGTCCGATCAGATCGGCCCTCCACCGCCAGAATGGTGGATGGAGGGTGATCCGGCGTGGACGGCTCCCGAACTGCCGCTGGATGGTGAGAACACCCTCGTGCTCGATGCTGACAACTCCATGACATACCACGAACTCCCGGTCTTTTTGATCGAATAGTTCGTAGGTTATGTCTTGGGTAAGGTCTCCACGGATCGTTTGCAATCCCCCAGGCAAACGAAGGCTTTTCCGTGCCCGCACGTCATGATTTTTCACGCAAAATCCAGAGAACGACTCTGAAAAACTTGATTTCTCCCCAAAGCCAGCTCATTTTCGATGAACACAAAGCATAAAAAACTGCAATGAACAGATTTCTATCCCTTTCTCCCCCTGCACCCTCTCATTCCCAATCGGACCGACGGCTCAAACAAAAGGGCTTGAAAAAGCAAATTCCTATCATTAATTGGGGATGGAGAGCCTTCGTGCCCGATCCGTTACCCCGGACGCGACTTGGTCTCGAAGATGCTCGGGAAGTCGCGCGATCTGGCGAGTGAACTCGGCACGTGAATCCATTCCGGCTGCCTCTAAAGCCTTCATAGAGTAGATCAATGCCCCCATGCTGTGATCTGCAAAGTGAGCCGTTGCGACCGCTTGAGCTGCCGCACGGGCTGCCGAAATTGCAACCGCGCTCTTGGCTTGCCTGGCGGCAGCGTGTGAAGCTTCAGAAGCTCTCATAGCTATTCCAGTCTTTACCTCGCCGTCCGCCCAAGCCCGTCCAACCGCCAACGCATTCCTCGGTCTCACATCATCGCTCTCCTCCTCGAAGTAGTTGATTACCGTCTCCGCACAGTCGACAGCCCAGCGTGCAAGGTGGATGTGACTTGCTTTGTCAAGCGGGCCGCCACGATGTTCTGCGATGAAGCGACGATCTCTCATTGTGGTGGACTGGAATTCTCTGCCGAAAGTATTTATTCGTATGACCTCCCGAGGTGATATCCACGAGAGGTTTGGGAACAAGAATGTCCGAAAACCCTTGATCTGGCAAGGATTTTTTCCGGGATCGTGCGTCTATCAGGGTGCTTGGGGCAGCGGGAATTCGGGTGCTTTGCTGTCTCTGATAGTTGACGCCATCCGCAGTTCGCGGCGTGCGCCGATGTTTGTCCCCGTGCGCCGATGTGACTGTGGATTAAAAGGCAAATCCAATTCCACCAAGTCCAGAATCACCGATGTATTTGTCCTCCCACCAGCCTGTGCTTTCTCCGCGTCTCCGCGTGAATATTCCGTCGTGCTGGAAATGTGACTCTGCGGACGAGACCATAAATCCACAGAAAGCCTATTCGAAAGCGAGATTGAGGAGGTTGATTGGTCTTTCTTCGAGAGTGAGACCTGGTGGTTCCTTGGTTGGACCAGGATTAAAATGGAACCAAGTCCGTTTGAGAGAATGTTTCGATCAATTTATAAATCATAAATAACCAAAATATTCCGAAGCCAGTCGTTTCTCCTTCTACTTTGAGCCTGGCTTGTAGAATCATTTTGAAAGTTATTTTTAAATCGCAAAATATCTTGTGCCTATCGACAGTGAACTTTGACTTCAGAGACAAGGTTTGAGTGATCCTTTGGCTTTTGACTCGACGCGGTAGACAGTTGATCATCCGCGACTTGTTGCCCGTTCAGATTACCATTCAGGGGG
>JBGSJM010000141.1:0-14137 GCA_041742015.1 Verrucomicrobiales bacterium
AGTTTTTTCATTATTGCTTTGTTTAAATTACTCAAAACGACTAAAGCGAATTGCTGAACAAAATCTAGTGAATTTTTGTTTAGCACAAATTTTTTAAATTTGTTTTGAATCCAAAAGCCGATATCTGAAGCACTAATCCATGCCATCGCCCCTATTTTAAGGGTCATATTCCAATACGGATTGTTAGAAACCTAAAAATGAGCACATCCTGGAAAAAAATTTGATACAAAAGGAAAGCCAAAATCAAATTTTTCATTCGGCAAGGTACATATCAACTCTGATAAACACATTGCTTTATCCAGTGAACTTTCCTTAAATGACGGTATGAAAACATTGGTTTTTGCCTTCATTCTTTTTGGATCCGTTTCCCCCTTAATCGGTAGTGAAGTCCAAATTTCGCAACATGAGGATTGCTTCCGAATCAAAATTGATGGAAATCTCTTCACCGAATGGCAGATGAAAGCTTGGTCCGTTCCCTATCTCTTCCCTGTGATCGGCCCTGATGGTGAAAATATAACGCGAAATTTTCCGATGATAGCGGGTGTTGAGGGCGAGTCACAGGATCACCCGCACCACCGTTCAATTCGTTTTTCTCATCGCGATGTCAATGGTGCCAGTTTTTGGGCACCGGATACGCCAGGCGATTTAAAAGCACGAATCGATTTGGTCGAGGTAAAGAAGATGTCTTCAGGAATTTCAGGTGAGTTGATTTTCGTTAATTCTTGGAAAATCAACACCGAAGGGATCCTCAAGGAAACAGTGAGGCTGGCCTTTTTTCCGCTTGATAACCGTGAGGTTCTTATGGATTACGACAGCAACCTGACTGCGACATTAAAGGATGTAACTTTTGGTGACAATAAAGACGGAGGATTGGGAATTAGAGTTGCCAGCACAATGGTAGTGAAACACACCAAAACAAAGACAGGTGCTGGTACAATCATCAATAGCAACGGTGAGACCAATGATGAAGCCTGGGGCAAGCGCGCCAAATGGGCCGATTACTCAGGCCCTAGTCGAGCGGGCAATCTCGTCGGTGTCGCCATTTTTGACCACCCTTCCAATTTCCGATTTCCAACTCACTGGCACGCTCGTGACTACGGGCTTTTAACCGCCAACCGTTTTGGAACAGGTCACTTTGAAAAAGCCTTGGGCTCCAAAATGGGGGATGGAGCCTACACGATTCAAAAAGGCGAATCCCTTAATCTTCGCCACCGATTCTTTTTTCATCACGGAGATGCGTCCAAAGCCAAAGTAAGTGCTCGGTACGAATCGTACGTCAAAGAATGAAACCAATACTCCGGGTTAATTGAACAGTTCCAAATTAATCCCTGAAATACTAGCCTGGCAACCTAAGATTACCGGTTGGTTTTCATCAATATGTCCGACTTGAATTCCTTTAAGGACTGGAAATTGAGCAAACCTAAAATGGTTGTCAAAAACCTGATCATTGGTTACTCCATCGTTACCGGGCTCCCCTTCAGTGAATGAACCCAACACCAAACCGTTGAGTTCATCAAACCACCCGGCCTGGCGTAGAGTCGTCAACATCCGGTCGATCCGATAAGGCCGCTCCCCAACATCTTCCAAGAAAAGAATACTACCTCGCAACGGGGGGGCATAGGGCGTTCCCACCAGTGCAGCCATCACCGCCAGATTGCCACCGAAAAAGCGTCCCACCACCTTTTCGGACACGTCTCCTCTTTGATCGACTCGGTCCAGAACCCAAAGAGTCGATTGACACAGGTTCTCGACCATGGCGACCCAGTCACCGCGAATTCTTTCTGAAGCACGCCCTAGCGCAGCGACCATCGGTGCATGAATTGAACGAACTCTGGCGATCGCCCATAGAGAATGCAAAGCGGTGATATCGCTAAATCCTAGAATCAATTTATTTGCCTGGGTGATTGAAGAGATGTCGACTCCCGGTAAAAGCCGGGTGCACCCAAACCCTCCCCTAGCGCAGACAATCGCATCGACACTTTGGTCCTGAATTGCCTCGTTGAGCTCTAAGAGCCGTCTTTCATCCGAACCGGCGAAATAACCGGATTTTTCATAAATTGAATCCGAGAAAGAGACAGTGTAGCGGTTCCTGAGCCACTCGATTCCAAGCTCGAATGACTCAGGATTAAAAGGACCAGAGGGTGCTATTACACGCAGATTCGCCCCCGGAAAGACAGGGCGAGCTTGTGGAAATTGGTTAATTAACGGCATATGAAGCCGCCAAAATAGCACAATTATGAAAGCCCATCCGGGCAATCAACACCATAATCACCATCTTCCCGACGATAGATGATTGAAACTTTACCGTTCTTTGAGTCAGAATAGACGAGAAACAGTTTGTCACTTAATTCGAGAGCTTCAACTGCCTCATCTTCCTTCAGTTTACGAATCTTTGTCGCTTCCCGATGTACTAAAAACGGAACACTTTCTAAAATCTCCGTCGGTTCAGGCTTAGCCGATTCCAAAGCGTCAATTATTCCCGGTCCCTCTTTCAATTTCCGGATTTCCGAAAGATCAGGGCGATGAGATTTTAGCATACGCGTCTTTTGCTTTCTCATTTGACGAGCCACTTTATGAATAGTTTCATCAATCGATGTATACATATTGCCAGTTGTCGAATCGGCCTCAATTACAATATGATTGGCACAGTGAAGGATAATTTCCGCCTTGTGACGATCTTTTTCAACATCCAGAAGAACCTTAGCATCAATCACTTTCGGATAATCAAAGTTAAGCTGGGAAACTTTCCTTTCCGCATGTTCTCTCATTGAATCAGTAACTGACACGTGGCGTCCCGTAATGGTAATAGGTCGATCTTTTTTTGCTGTTTGCATATTTATTAGACGTTATGACCGACCAGGTGCTGTTAACGCATTTTCCCTGGCGGCCTAGTTCTTATCGTAGCAAATTACGCGCCATTGAAGCAAGACTGAATTACAAAAACGACAGGTATTTACACACCATCATACCGCTACATCGAGAACCGCTCCCCCAAATAAAGCTGGCGGCTAACTGGATCATTAATGAGAAACTCTTTGGGACCCTCCCTAAGCACCCTCCCCTCGCATATCAGATAGGCTCGGTCAACCAAATCGAGTGTTTCACGGGCATTATGATCCGTAATCAATACGGCGAGCCCCTCTCTTCGCAGATCTTTGACAATACTTTGAATTTCGCCTACTGCAATTGGATCAACTCCACCAAAGGGTTCATCGAGCATGATCAAACTAGGGTTGGGTACCAGAGACCGAGCGATGGTGACCCGGCGCTTCTCACCACCAGAACAAGCCATCGCTATGTTTTTCCTAATGTGAGTAATGCTGAATCTCTCAAGCAACTCATCACAGCGGGCCTGTTTCTCCTTTCGAGAATAGTTCATGGTTTGCATCACCGCCATGATATTCTCTTCGACAGTCAATTTCCGAAAAATGGACTCTTCCTGAGGCAGATAACCCATCCCAAGGCGTGCCCTTTTATACATAGGCAATTTTGTTACATCATGACCATCAAAAATTACTCTTCCTCCGTTGGGTGGAACTAATCCAACCATCATATAGAAACTCGTAGTTTTCCCGGCTCCGTTGGGCCCCAGCAGACCAACAATCTCACCTCGTTTGACGTTTATATTTACACCATTGACGACCGTCCGGCCATTATATATTTTCACCAATCCATCTGTATCTAGCAGTAAATCCTTGGCTGGGGGCTTACCACCACTGGATCCCGACGCAAAAGTAAGGTCCAAGTGCTCATTCGACTTCCTAGGACTTGCTAAACTGTTGGTAAAAGGGGATACAACAAGCTGCGGCTCCACAGACGGCGGTGATTGAACAGCAGGAGGTGTTGAAGTGTGCCGAGTCTGTGACGTGCCCACACCAGACGATTGCTGAACACGCAGATTCTGTATTACCCCTGGCTGGATTGGTTGTGGCGGAATCGGTGAAGAAACATGCGAGGTATTTTGAACACCAAGTGAAGTCGGAGACCGTTGCTGGGGACGCAGAACTGGCACGGTTTGCTGAACTGATTGCCTGGGTGGCGGCATATTGACTGGTGCGCGGGCATCAGCCCCCGGCAAAGATTTTGGACCAATCGGCGGCAGTGGTTGGGACGCAGGATCCAAAGGAATGCTATCCCTTGAGACACCTCGAACATTTTTGCCCGGTGTGTTGGGAATTTCGTCGGAGTAGCTCATCGGTTATTGTTTCTAAAATTCCTTTAACGACCGAATCCGTTTAACTTTTTATCAATCCCAAGATCCCCCGTGATTTTTTTACTATTACCAATAGGAACAACAATAACATTTCGGGTTGAACCTTTTTTGGGACTACCCACCGTGTATTTGCCATCACCCGAGAGCACAATAGTGGAATCTTCAGAATCCGTATTAACATACTGATCCCCATTTTGAAGATAAGGCGGTCCACCAGATAAAGTCGTGATATTGGTTGCCGCTACGTGTTCTGCCTTCCGGGCCTTTGCGACTTGTAATTTTCCACCTTCAGAGATTTTCTGAATCTCAACTGTTCCTCCAGTCGCGACAATCCGTTCCATCTCATTTTTGCTGTCCAAATGGACCACTAAGGTGTCACAAGTTAACCACATGTCATTCATTTCCACTTTAACATCTCCATTAAAAGTCAATTCATGATTTTTATTGTCCATCACTGATTCACTGGAAGTAATTACCATCGTGTCGGTAGCGGGTTTAGGAGCTGATTCCTCTGCAATCTTTGAAGCCAGCACTGGCTGAAATTTGTCTGGCTTTGGATACCTAGGAGCCAAAGGCTGAGGCGCGGGAATGTCAGAAGAAAATAACTCCGGCGAGTCCGGAATTTGTTGAGTCGTCGGTGCCATGTTTCGTATCGGTTCCGGAACAACCTGTTGAGATTCAAAATGCGCCTGAGAAACGGAGCGTATCAAAGGTGTATCAAAGCCGGCATCCGCCCGAACTTCAACATTACTCTTGGGTATGGCTGGCATTTCGGAAATCATTGGTTGGGTCGTCTTTTCCTTAGATATAATATCTGATAACCCTGGAACCGCCTCAGTTACGGCGGACTTGAGTTTTTCAAACTGTGAGTTTGATTCAAAACTGCCCAGCTTCTCCTTGACTGACTTTTGCGGATCACCACCAAGATCTTTCTTCAGCTTTTCGATTGAGTCAGCGGACTCTCTTTGCTCTCCAGTCACTGGCGTAGCAATCAAAGTTTTCCATTTTGTTAGAGCCTTATCGGTCTGACTTGGCCCCCGGGTCGCTGGCACAGCATTGGGATCCTTTGTCTTTTGCTGTTCTGCAAAAATCGCAGTCGCGTTTCTTATCAAATCATCAGGGTTTTGTTGAGCGGCCTTGAGTGCCCCTTGTGGGTTATCCTTTACCGATTTTAACAGTTCCTTGGCCTCTTGATTTTCTATCAAGTCTTCAAACACCGCGTTTCCATCCTGCGCAATTGAATAGCAGGAAACCAACAAGCTTCCAATCGCTGAAATAATGTATCTAATTTTCATAATTGTTAGTGGAGGGATAGATTATGGTCTACCTGCAGTCATGGCATCCATCCCGAAATTCCCGGTAAACTGTCTGGCATTGGGCACGACCACTTTTACTCTTCCCTTCATGGTGCTGACATCTTTTTCAGTATCGTATTTGATTTGGTCACCTGTCATCACGAATTTTTCGTGATTCACAGCTGCCTCTGTTTTGCTAACCAACTCCCGGCTGCGTAAATTGTATAGCGCCTTATCCATTTTGACCGTGGAATCAACGCTCCCGGCCAAGTTGAAAGACTTAATAACTAGATTGGTAATATCAAGATAAGTCTCATCAATTCGAGTAATCGTTTCCGCTTCCAGAACGGACTTCAGCACATTAGTGGAATAAGTTGGAATTTTAACACCTTTAAAGCTTCGTCCCACTGGAAAAAAATCAGTCATTTCCGGTGGAATTGCCGGGCCAGCCAACGCTGAACCAGTAAGACAAAGAAATAGCAACCCAATTCGTTGAAAATCGTTCATCATGCTTGCCATCGTCAATTGCGAACTACTCGGTAGATTTCAATCAATTTTCGCAGTACCCCACCAAGCTCATCCAGAGGAATTTGGTTGGGCCCGTCACTGAGTGCTTTTTCAGGCTCAGGATGAGTTTCCATAAAGACCCCGTCACATCCCGCCGCCACGGCTGAACGGGCTAGCAATGGTGCTAATCTTCCGTCTCCCCCACTACTTGTCCCCAGTCCACCTGGCCTTTGCACAGAATGAGTGGCATCGAACACCACCCGACACCCAGCCTCCTGCATCCAAGGAATAGATCTCATGTCAGCAACGAGGTTATTATAACCAAAGCTGGACCCGCGTTCTGTGATAAAGAAATTCACGTTATTAAAAGACCTAAGTTTCTCCGCAATGTTTGATACGTCCCAAGGTGCCAAAAATTGGCCCTTTTTTACATTGACCACTCTTCCAGTTTCAGCCGCTGCCCTGATGAGGTCGGTTTGGCGACATAAAAACGCCGGAATTTGCAGCACATCAATGTATTCTCCGGCAATTGTGGCCTGCGCCTCCGTGTGAATATCCGTTGTTACTGGAACGCCAAGATCTCTTCCGACCTCGGAAAGCAATTGGCAACCGTCGCGGCAATCCATCCCCCGAAAAGCACCCCCTGAGCTGCGATTCGCCTTGTCATAACTGGCCTTAAATATGAAAAAAGCCCCCACTTGGTCAGAAATGTCCTTGATCATGGGACCGATTTTCCGGATAAAAGCCTCCGACTCGATAACGCAAGGCCCCAGAATAAAAAGCGGTGAATCGCCTCCGAGGGTATACGGTCCAATTTTGATTTGGGGAAGATTTAGACTCGACTGACTCATAATGGGCGAAGGTTAAAAATTGTTCACTAACGTTAAACAAGCACCTCAATACGAACTGAGCAACCGGAATGAAAAATTGAAGGCGAAATTCTTTTGTTTTAACTGGCTTTCGATAACTCAACCGCTAGAATCTGTGACCGTTTAGAAGAATCTTTCAGATCACCTCGCTAAAAAATGGATCAGGAATCCACCCAAATTATCATTAACCACTGCCCCGAGTGCTCTCAGGGTGTTGATGTGACGGCTCTGGCTCCGTATTCCAAAATCATTTGCCCTCATTGCCAAGTCGCAGTCAGGATTCGAACCAGACTTGGACAATACCAGATCAAAGGACCACTTGGTGAAGGTGGCATGAGTCGTGTGTTCGTGGCCGAGGACATCACGCTGGGGCGTGAAGTGGCTTTGAAAATCCTCCACCAAGAATTGAGCCTGGACCGCAAATTGACCGAAATGTTTGAACGAGAAGCCAAATTAACGGCTTCCATAAACCATCCGAATGTGGTCAAAGTGTACACAGTTGGCTCCGAAAACGGCTATTTTTACATAGCCATGGAGTTGTTGGAAGCCATCAGTGTTGAACAAATTATCGCTGAAAATGGAGCGCTTCCAGAAAGGGAGGTTCTGGACATTGCCTACGATGTGGTAGCCGGCCTGAAAGCCGCTTACCAGAACAAACTGATTCATCGGGACATCAAGCCCGGAAACATGCTTGTAACCAAGGACGGAACCGCAAAACTTGTGGATTTCGGACTCGCTGTTGCCCAGGGTGGCGCAGATGTAAATGAGGACCTTTGGGCAACTCCATTTTATGTCCCTCCGGAGAAATTGGTTCGCGAACCGGACACTTATTTGGGAGACATTTACGCGCTTGGGGCAACTTGTTATCACGCCCTCGCCGGACAACCACCTTTCCTGGCGAATACAAGTTCGCTGGAAGAGTTGATTGCCATCAAATCGGTCAATGTCGACCTAAAATCGGTTGCACCAAGTGCCACCACGGCAACTGTCAAGCTATTTGAGCAGATGATGGCGTATTCCCCGTCGGACCGCCCGGCCTCTTATGATATACTTCTGGAAAAAATCCAAGCTCGCAGGAACGATGTTGGGGCACCGCCCAAAGTGAATCTTCACAGCGTTAAAACGAAACGCAAAGGAACCCTGCTAAAAGTCTTTCTTGGATTTGGAGCCTGCCTGCTCATGATTGTTTTCCTATTTTTTCGAACAAATGGGAAAAAAGACCAAAGTGATTTGAATTCCCTACTTACCAGTGCGGGAGACCGGGTCATTAGCCCAGAAGAACGCGAGGCCGCAGGCAAAATGTTAGCCGGAAGACGTGCCATGGTTTCGGGCCAACTAAATGAAGCCCGAAAAATCTTTGGCGAGTTGGAAGGGAACAAAAATTTTACCCAACCGTCCATGGCTTGGAATACCTTCAATCAAGGATTGGTGGAACTGCTAATCGGTAACGAAAAAAGTGCACGAACCGCCTTTGCCGCCTTAAAATCGCAAAAAGGATTCGAGCCCAGTCAAAAGCCCTACGAACGATTCTTTGACCGAATCAGTGTCGTTCTCTCCAATCCCCTGCCGGTTTTGAGGTCAGATCTAGTGGTTGATTCCACTTCCTTTGAATCGATTGGCCTGCTTGCTGCAGCATTAAAGAACTGGGAACAAGAGCAATACAGTGAAGCCAATCGCTTTTTCGAGGACTTTTTGAAAGTGGAAAGCCCCTCAACCGACCTCTGGATCGGCGACATGAAAAGCGTAGTTTCAAAATACCAGGCTGATCTGGCCTTGCTGGAATCATTGCCCAACCCCTCGCAACAAATGGATTCCAAAACCCTGGAAGATGCAAAAGCCAAACTGGAAACAGCAGATCAAAAACTGCAAACCCGTGGTTCGATGAAAAAGTTGCTCAAATCCAGAATCATAAGAGCCGAGAATTTTATCTCAAATGCCCGCCCTCCAACCCCGCCGGCAACCGTCGAACCACCCTCTCCGTTGGCTACTGAGTGGACCGATGCCGAGATGGCTGATGTCGCCCATATTCAAACCGTTGTCAGCAGTTTTCCCGACTTTAAAAATTCCTATGTCTTTTCAGGGGCGGTCCTTAAGCTAGAGGCAACCACCCCCAATACCCCAAAAGGAAAAGCTCTCCGCCAGGATCTGATCGATGGTTGCAAGGCAGCCAATATATTCCTTGAATCCCTCACTGCCAGGCTTAACCTTGGAAGCTACAAGGGCATCATCGAGAGAAAACAAGGAGTTAAACTCGATGCTGCAATCACCGCAGCGTCGCCTACGACCATCAACCTTGACCTTGGATTTGGGGGCCCAAACGAAGTCGAAATTGATGAATTTGCGCCCTCCTGGTTTATTGATGCTGCCGAACAATGCCTCGGTGAGCCATCCCCTAACAATTTGAAAATCTACAAAGAGGCATTCTGGTTTTCCACCCTCTGTGGATTCAGCTCCCAGGCCAACCGGATCGCTGCCAAAATCATCACAATCGATAAAAAATTTAAAGAAGACGGACAACGGTTCCGTAAAATCAATTTTAACCAGTCAGTTACTACCAACTGACTGTAAACTCTCTTTAGGTTTGAAATAGGCTCTCTTTTACTCGCTGAAAAACGAATCGATTTCGAGTGCATAAGAGAGTTGCTCCGATGTCTTTTTGTTTGATTCTTTCTCTCAATCCATCATCTTCCCAACATGTCGAAACTTAAGGGTAAAACCGCCATTATCACCGGAGGCGGCTCCGGGATAGGAAGAGCAATCTCTGAAACTTTCGCGGCCTCAGGGGCCAGAGTCGCAATTTTTGATTTTGATACAGAATCAGGGAAATCCACGGAAGCTGTCATCAATGAGCGAGGAGGTAAATCCACCTTTTACCACTGCAATGTGGCTGATCTGAACTCGGTGAAATCTGCGGTCGAATCGACCCTCGCCAGTTTCGGGTCCATCGAGATTCTCGTGAACAATGCCGGCATTGCCCACATCGGAACGGCTGCGACAACTAGTCCAGAGGATTTTGATCGAATCATGAATGTGAACATAAAGGGCGTCTACCATCTTCTACACACCGTCCTACCCAAAATGCTGGAAAAAAAGAGCGGGGTAATCCTGAATATGTCGAGTGTGGCTGCGATTGCTGGTCTTCCTGATCGTTTTGCCTACTCAACCAGCAAAGGAGCAGTGCATACCATGACCTTTTCAGTAGCTGCCGATTACATCAAGCAGGGGATTCGCTGCAATTGTATTTGTCCAGCCCGGGTTCATACTCCCTTTGTGGATGGTTATCTCGCAAAGAACTACCCTGACAACAAGGAAGAGATGTTCGCTAAGCTTTCCGCAGCGCAGCCCATCGGGAGAATGGCGGCACCCGCCGAAGTCGCGGAAATGGCACTTTACCTTTGCTGCGATGATTCTGGTTTCATCACCGGCCAGGCTTTTCCGCTTGATGGCGGCTACATGAACATTAGATAACAATAAAATATGAAAAAACTATCATCATTCCAGATTCTTACCGTCCTATTGGGCAGTATATTTTTATTAACAGCTGAAGAAGCGCCCCCGGTGATCCATTCCTTCAAAGCTACCAACATCGATGGCAAGGAAGTTGACTTTTCCAGTTTCAAAGGCAAAGCCCTCCTAATCGTCAATGTTGCATCGCAATGCGGTGCAACGCCTCAATACGAAAGCCTCCAAGCGATCAGTGAACAATATAAAAACAAGGGATTGGTTGTTCTCGGCTTTCCAAGTAATGACTTTGGAAATCAAGAGCCCGGAACCGATCTGGAGATCAAGAATTTCTGCACCACCGAATATAATGTCACCTTCCCAATGTTTGCCAAAGTACCAGTCAAAGGAGAGAACAAACTGGAACTCTTCAAATATCTCACCTCAGCGGCCAATCCCGACAAAGTCGGCGAAATCGGTTGGAATTTCGAAAAATTTCTTGTCGGTAAAGATGGCAAATTACTCCGGCGTTTCACAACGAGCGTAGATCCCAACGATTCGAAACTGTTGGAAGCCGTGGAGAAAGCCATTGCTGCGAATTAAATCAAGTCTCCTTGGCAAAGATTTTCGAAGTAGCTTCTGCCATAACTCTTTGATTGCCGTTTTTTACCACCCAGTTGCGGCCCGCTTCTCCAGAAGCGGGATCAAAGGACTCCAGCTTAGCGACTAAAGACTTGATTGAGCCAGCGGAAAACAATTCTCCTCCTCCACTGGCACCGATCAACTCTGGAAACGCTCCGCTGTCGGGTGCTACCACTGGAACTCCACTGGCCATCGCTTCTAGCAGGTAAAGCCCCTTTGGCTCCACAAACCGCGCCGGAACGCAAAAGACATCGATCCTTTTGAAAAACTCAAACTTGGCGGCACGATCCGGTGAGCAGATATATTCGAATCGATCAGCTAACCCAGCTTCGGCTACCAAAGCTTTCTGGGCGGTGAAATAGGCTTCATCCTTCGCCGCCAGCCAGCCACCGACGACCAATCGATAGTCCAGATCAGTGGACGCCAGTTCCAAAAAAGCACTGACTATCATATCCAAACCTTTTTCTGGACAGAGCCTGGCAAAATATCCAATCGTTTTGCCGCGTCCCCTGGCTTTCCGGGACTCGTGAACTTCATCGAATTCCGTGGTTTCAATCCCCAGTGGTGTAATCAAAAATTTTCCACGATCAACCGCCAACAAATCAACCATTTTATCCCGATAGTACTCGGAAAAGGTGATAAATCCATCGACCTGTTGCCCCAGACTGCGCATCGTTTCGAGGACTTTACTGCGCCAAGGCTCGACCAATTCGTCGATGAAGACATCGTCTCCCTGCAAGGTAACATAGATGGGAATCTGCAACTCCCGCTTAAGTACAGGTATCGAACCTCCCACAAGAAGATTTGTCAGGCAAATTACCTCCGGTTTAGAGACTTCCTTCAACCAGCGAACCAGCTTTTTTACTTCCCTCATCTGAAAACCATCCTCTCCTTTTACCATGGAAAGTGTCATCGCCCCGAGTTGGGAGGCATCAACCGACAGTGCGCCTGAAGCAACCCGACGGATCAATTTTGGATTATCCAGCCACCGATCAAAAAAAGACGGAAGATGCCGGAAAAGCGCATATTTCTGTTGGAGATAGACATTGATACCGCCGAATAATACCAGATCGACAGAATGATCCTCGTCATCGGTTCGAATCGGGGTGTAGAGCGGAAGCAGCGTAACATCCCACCCCATCTTTTGTAACTCCCCGACCAATGCATTATCACGAATACAACTCCCACAATACATACCGCCCGCGCCGGCAGTAATGTAGGTAACTCGTTTTTTGGTCATATCCAAAACTGTACTCTGTTAAGCCGGTGATCGTACCCTGTTCAATCAGAATCGCTGGCCAAACCTCACCATACAAGAAAAAAGGATTTCATATTTCTTGAGTCAAATTGATAATTCCACCTTGATACTACCATTTCGCATTTTGAGGTTTTGCACCGATCACGGTCATCCGAATCGAATAAAGCGAAGTCCGTGCCGTAATAAAAAGTGTTTTGTAATCCGATCCGCCAAACGTTACGTTGGCAGGTTGCTCGGGCACAGGAATGACACCAACCGCCCGACCCTCAGGATCGAAGATTTCAATGCCTTTCGCGGTGGTGGTATAAAGATTCCCCTGCTGATCCACAGACATGCCATCAGAATGAGCGTCAATCGTCTCTGCCAGCTTGGTCAGGGTGTTATCCGGGTTGACTTTAAAAATATGGACCTTCGCAGGAGCATTGCGGAGTACTGGATCGGAAACCAAATGATGTCCCCCGGTATCAGCAACGTAAAGTCGGGCTTCGTCGCGTGAAAAATTAATTCCATTGGGCATCGCAAGCTCCTTGGACACCACCGTGATTTTTCCATCAGGGTAGCGGCAATAGACCCAATTTCCAGGGACGCCTTTTGCTCCTTTTAGGCCCCAAGGTGGATCCGTAAACCACAGCGATCCATCGGATTTGATGGCAACATCATTGGGAGAATTAAACGAATTCCCATCAAACTTGTCGGCCAAGACTTCCAACTCACCCTCTGAATTCGATCGAACCACATCCCGGGCTTGATGGCGGCAACTGATTAAACGCCCCTCCAAATCGAGAATATTTCCATTGGTCTCCTCACTCTGGGAGCGGTACACCTCCAGGCCTTTGTCTTCACTCCATTGCATGAGAATGGAATTGGGAATGTCGCTAAACACTAGTTTGTTGGCTTTTGGAATCCAGACCGGGCCTTCAGTAAATTTCATTCCCGAGGCAAGTTTTTTCAATTCAGCGCCTTTTGCAATCAATTCACCAGCTCTCGAGGGTTCACCCGCATAAAGCCCAAAAACCAGACAGAAAATTACCAGTGTTCTCATGGATAAACATTCTCAGGATCGCACCGAAATACAAGTGACGTAAATCACCAGGAATAACCTGAGGGAACCCCTGGCGAATCTCGACAAAATCAAGTTTTGGGGAAGATTGCAGAAGTTATGAGCAACCAAAACCAGTCAAATCCATTTTCGGCGGAGGTCTATGACCGTCCGAAGCTTGAAACTCCAAATGGTGATAACAAACTGTTCCTGCATTCTTGTTGTGCTCCCTGTGCGGTCGAAATTATGGAAGCACTGGCTGCTTCAAAAATTCAAACCACCATTTTTTTCTACAATCCTAACATACATCCACGCGATGAATACGAGATGCGCAAAGAAGAAAATATTCGCTTCGCAAAAAAACTTGGAATGGAGTTCATTGACGGTGATTACAACGCTAGGGACTGGTTTGATCGAACAAAAGGCATGGAGAACGAGCCAGAACGGGGAATTCGCTGTACTGCTTGCTTTGACATGCGGTTTAATGTAACTGCTGACGAAGCGGCAAAACGTGGATTCAAATTGATTTCCAGCACCCTGGGAATTTCCCGCTGGAAAAACATGGATCAAATCAATGGGTGTGGAGAACGATCCGCCCAGCGGCATGTAGGTATGACGTATTGGACCTACAATTGGCGAAAACACGGTGGAAGCCAGCGAATGATCGAACTCTCAAAGAAGGAAGAGTTCTACCAGCAGGAATATTGCGGTTGTGTCTACAGCCTGCGTGACACCAATCTCTCCCGAGAAGAACGGGGGCGGGAAAAAGTAAAGCGGTTGGTTAAATTCTACGGCAAAGATGCGATTGTCGGTGAAAGCGATCAATCCAATACCAACTCACAACCTCCAAAATGAATTTTTGAAATTTACATT
>JBGSJM010000142.1:0-18998 GCA_041742015.1 Verrucomicrobiales bacterium
TCGGCCAGTTACCCAATGCAGAATTGCACTCGATTAATCCACCAGTGATCCCAAGTGGGGCGACCACAGAAATCACGGTGATGGGATTGAATTTGGAAGAACTCACTGGCCTGGCTTTCTCAGATCCGGAAATCAAGGCCACGCCGATTCTTCTACCAACCTCTGAATATCGAACCAGCCCGATCCAGGATGGTTTGAGATTTTCGGTAACCGTGCCGAAATACGAGCATCGCAAAAACTGCCTGGTTCGGACCATCGGTTACTTTGGGCAATCGACTTCGCGACCTCTGGTAATCCTGCCTTCGGGACATCAGATTTTGTCTGATCGGGCCGGGGCCGCGCATCATGACCGGAGCACCGCTCCCGAACTGCCTTTGGAAGTCCAGGCCCACGGAACCACCGATTCCAAACAGACCGACTGGTGGAAAATCAACGTCAAAAAAGGTCAGCGCATTCTGGTTCATTGTGAGGCTGAGCGGATTGATTCGCAGGCCGATGTGGCACTTTCCCTGGTCAACAGCGCAGGTCGGGAAATGGAACGGAGTCGGGATGCCATTGATCGCGATCCGATGCTGGATTTCACCGCCCCGGCGGACGGCAGTTACTGGGTGGGAGTGAACGACAATTTCTACAATGGGGGGCCAAACTTTCCCTACATTCTCGAAGCCAGCACCCGTCCGTGGATTGATGCGGTCTTTCCACCGGCAGGAAAGGCCGGAGAAACCTTTGCCGCCACCCTGATTGGTAGAAACCTTCCCGGCGGTAGCCTCGGTGAAAATCTCTTGATCGAGGGAAAGCCTGCCGAAACTCTAGACGTAAAAATCACCGTCCCAGCCAATTCTCCGAACCCCGAGTTTAGTCCCGAAAATCCAGCACGGGGAATGCTTCCGAAATTTTCCTGGAGGTATCAAAACTCAAATCCCGTGAAAATCGGTATTTCCGATCACTCCCTGGCGACAAAAGACACCAACCTGTTCCCACCTTTTGAAATGGCACTGGCCCTTGATTCCAAAACCCCGAGTCCCGGAAAGCTCCGCTTCACGGCTGTGAAAGGGAAAAACTACTGGATCGAGGTGATTGCAGATCGGATCGCCGGAAAAATTGACCCTTATCTGCTGGTGGAGAAAGTCACCATCGAGAAAGACGGCAAAGAAACTCTGAAGCTAGTCAAAGAAGGGGATGACACCGCCAATCGAAGCGGGGCGACCTTTAATGATTCCACGCGCGATGTCGCCGTTAATTTCACCAGCGACCAGGATGGCCCCTATCAAATCACGGTTAGCAATCAATTTGCCACCGTGGGTCCGGAAAAGGTTTACCGAGTCGCGGTTCGGGAGGCGGCTCCTGATTTTGAGATCATTGCGGTGGCGGAGCGTCCCTATCTTGAAAACTTGCAGGCTTTTCCAGCCACCGTGTTTCTGCGGAAAGACGACACTTTTCCACTGACTTTGAATCTGAATCGGATCGATGGTTTTAAGTCAGCCGTCACCGTGACTGCCGAGGGCCTGCCCCCCGGGGTGGTCTGCCCCCCGGTGACCATTTCGGAGAAAGAAAATACCGCCCGCCTCGTCTTCGCCGCTGCACCGGATGCTGCGGCCTGGAACGGAACCATCAAACTCAACGCATCATCCACTCCGCTGATTCGCCCTGTACACCTCGGCACGCTGGTGCACGGAGTGGCCAGCACCCAAACCACTCGCCTTCGCTCCCGGCTGGATGGTGATGTCCCCATTTCGGTGAATCCATCCGAACCAACTCCCGCGAGAATTGAAGTTGGGAATGACGGGAAATTTTCAGTAACTCTGGGCCAAAAACTGGATATTCCGGTAAAAATCACCTCAAAAAGCGATTGGACTGGAAACCTGACCATTACCCCCGTGGGTCTGCCCGGAATGAAAACTCCGCCCACCATCACCATTGCGGACAAGGCCAACGAAGGGAAGCTAACCATCGATTTTACCTCGAATCCTAATGTTTTTGCACCAACCGAGGGTGTTTGGAATTTTATTCTTAAAGGAACCGGGGTTGCCAAATACAAGCGCAATCCAAAATCCCTAGAGCGGGCTCAAGCCGAGAAAAATCACATTGAGGAGTTGGTCAAAAAATACGCCGATCTCTCAACCAAAGCCAAAGCCGAGGCCGCCAGTAAAAAGAACGAACTCGACCAGGTCACAAAAAACTTGGCCACCGCCAGTGCCGAGGCCAAACCTGGCCTGGAGGCGGCTCTCGCCACTGCAAAAATTGCCGCTGAGGCCGCCCAAAAAAGCGCCGCCGGAGCTGAGGCCAAGCGCCTCGAAGCTGAAAAAGAAAAAGCGGCAGCCGTACAGCGCCTCGATGCCGTAACGAAACTGGCTGCGGCCAAAGACACTAAATTCGCGAGCTGGTCGCAGGGTCTCACGGTGGAAGTAAAAGCCGTTCCAAAGCCGCCGGAACCTCCGAAAAAATGATGACTGTACCCTGTTGAATCGCTGACTGTACCCTGTTGAATGAGATTTTTTATTACATGCTTTTCCCTAAAGTCTATGGCCTCCAGCCTCCAGCCTGTATGGTTATTTGTTTTTCCGATGACGGTTATACAGGCAGGGTTGCCGGTTGCGGATCTGGAGAGAAATACCCCGGTGGACTTCGCAAGTGAAATTTATCCGTTTTTGAAGGCCAACTGTCTGTCGTGCCACAACTCGACCAAGGCAAAGGCAGAGTTGATCCTGGAGTCTCCCCAGATGATGATTAAGGGCGGCGACAGCGGACCTGCTCTGGTGGTGGGTGATGCGGATGCCTCGTTGATTTTTACGACTGCGACACATATTGAGGAACCGGTGATGCCCCCGCCAAATAATAAAGCCAAGGCAAAAGACCTTTCCCCCCAGCAACTTGCTCTATTAAAACGCTGGATCAATGAAGGTGCCAAAGGCGATGCCGTTTCCACAGCAGCTCCGAAAAGCTGGACGCACTTAAGCGGTCCACAGCCAATCTATAGTTCCGCCATAACCAATGATGGCCGTTTTGCAGCGGTGGGTCGGGGGCAATCAATCGAGCTCTATGACCTGCGGCTCGGCAGGCTGATTACTTCTCTACTCGATCCAGCTTTGGAGACCGCTACAGCGCATCGGGACATGGTACAAGCACTCGCGTTTAGTCAGGATGGTGTCCTGGCGTCCGGTGGTTTTCGAACCGCCAAGATCTGGCAGCGCGGAGACCTGAGCCCCAACGCTCCCTACTTACTTCCGCAGGAGGCCACCGTTTCCCGACTTTCCCCGACCGGTACGATTTTAGCGGTTGGTTTAAAAGATGGTACGATCGCTTTAGTTGATTACAAAGCGGCTCCGAAACCGCCGACGATAATAAAAGCTCACGCCGGTGTAGTGAATGATCTGGTGTTTTCCGGGGACGGAACCTTTCTCTATTCCAGTGGGGCTGATAAAATAGTGAAACGAATTACAATCGCGACACCAGATCAATCGATTTCACTGACACTTCCTACTGCAGCCAGATCCATCATCCTGGTAGATGGATGTAAACAATTGTTAGTTGGTTGCGATGACCATGCTCTTCGGCTGAGCCCCGTGGACGGTTGGGCTTCGCAAACGGGTTTGGAAACCCGTTCCACAGAGTATAAATTTGAGCCGCAAGTGATAACTGGACTGGGTATGGCCAACGCTGGTGGAACGGAATGGGTCGTCGCCTACCAAAATGGGATCCTGGTTCATCTCAAACTGGAGGGAGGGGCTCCCAAAGAAGTGCGACGGTATGCCCATGGTGGTCCGGTTAATCAAATGGCGGTATCGGGAAATCGACTGGCTTCGGCGGGTGCTACCGGAGTCGTGAAGCTTTGGGATTTGGCGACTGGTAAACTGGTTGCAGATCTAAGCAAGGCGGGGGCCAGCACACTTGAGATCGCTGCGTTGACCCGGCAGCGGGATATTGGAAACCGTCTGAAAGTTTATTGGAATGGCATTGTTCCAAACGAGGAAAAACTTTGGAAGGCAGAGTCTGAAAAAGCGAGAGTTTCCGGAAGTGAACTGGCGAAGGCGATTCGCGACCAGGTCGCGAGGCGGGCCGCCTGGACTGCGCTCCGAAAACTGGGTGCTCAAGCCAAACCGGCTGATCTCGCCGCTGCGGAGGAAGCTCTGAAAAAGGCGGATCAGGCTGTGGTTTCGGCCACGCGAAATCGCGAAGCATCATCCAGGCTCGCGGGCGACTCCTTTGCCAGACAAATCAGTGCTGAAGCATCCGCCGCTGAGGCTGCGGCCCGCTCGGACACGATCAATGCCGAGATTGAAGCTCTCCGCAAGGCTGAGGCGGAATTGGTGCAAAAGTTCGCCAGCGCCAGCCTGGCTTTTTCTCCGGATGGATCGTCTCTGGCCGTTGGCCTGAAGGATGGAGGACTGCGGTTGTGGGCGGCTCACTCGGGGGAGTGGCTCGAAGATCAGGCCCCGGTGCATGCAGGTGGTGGGATTCAGTTTATCGATCAAAATCGGATTTTGGTACTAACCCCCAAAAAGGAGGTGATCCTGTGGAATTTACCAGGAGAAAGCTGGTCGTTGGCGAAGAGTCTGGGCAACGGCAGCGATGCCAAACCCTTTTCGGACCGGGTCTCCGCGCTTGAGTTTCATCCCGGTGCTGATCAGCTCTTAATCGGGACGGGAGTGGCCTCCAGGAGCGGGGAAATTTCCATTTGGAACACTACTACCTGGGAGCTTCTTGCCGAGAACACCGCCGCGCACGATGATACCATCACCGCTTTTGCATTTTCCTCCAGTGGGGAGCGCTTTGCGAGTGCCGGGACTGATCGGTTGGTCAAGATATTTGACAGCAAAACGCTCGAATTGCTGCAGACTTTCGAGGGGCACACCAGCCATGTTCTTGATGTGGACTGGCACTCCGATGATTTGAGCCTGGTGAGTTCCAGTGGCGACTTGCAGGTGAAAATCTGGGATATTACGGAGAACCGGCAAAAATCGAAAGTGGAAGGTTTTGCCAAAGAAGTCACTTCAGTTTCATTTGTCGCCGACAGCGACACACTTTTAACGACCAGCGGTGACAAATCGCTGAAACTGGCCAACCTACCCCTGCCGGGGGCTGGAACAACTGTGCTCAACACGGCTTCGGTCAGTGGAGACGGAAAAGTCGTCATCGCCGCAGGGGAGGACAGTGTGCTCCGGGTGTGGGATGGAGTGGCTAAAAAACTAACGTCCGAATTTCCAGCTCCCACCGCAAGCATCGCCAGGGCGGAAGCGCAAAAGTAGAGGTGTTCCGATCAAATTCCGGGCTGAAGTCCAGATACAAAAAGGGTTTAAAGAGATTTTCAGAATCTGCTACGATAATAAGCCTGCTTCTTTGTCATTCTTTTAGTTGAGAGTTGATAGTTTAAAGATCGGACTCTTCTTTCTATCAACTATCAACTGAGAAGCAGCGGCAAAGGCAATGACGGCCCGCAGCGCCTCCGAAGAGACGGTCGGGAAATCCGTGAGGATCTCTTCTGTGGACGAGCCTTCAGCCAAACTGGCCAGGAGCGTGCGGATGGGAACGCGGGTTCCCTTGATCACCAGAGTGTTTCCGCCAATTTCCGGGCGGCGTTCAAACCAGGTCGTTGGGTCTAGTAGTCTGAGATCCACTTTTCCTGGTTTCCCGGACAGTTAATTTTAATGCCGATCCCCGTCTATCCCCAATTATGCTCAAAGGGCCATTTCATGGTTTCGCATTCAATAGGGTACAATCCGCGACCAAACAGGGTACAATGCAGAGTCCAAAACCGCCATCTAACCTTAGGTGGGTCTTCCATTAAAGTGATTTTAGGGAAGGAAGAGTGGAATGACTCGAAGGCTTTTGGGAAGAGGGATTGCGGGGATTTCCGGGCTTCTTTCTGATTGTGAGGCTGGTTTATTGCTAAATGGTAAGCACTCTTTTTAAAGTGTTCGGTTGTAAGAAATATTCATCGCTGACGGAGATACCCTCTTTTTCTCCAATGTATCCTCTGATGAGGCTGCTTGTTTCAGGATAGGTTTTGAACCCTCTGGCCAACTCGATACATACCGTATCTCGAACATTGAAATCATCTGGATCACTTTCCTTAAATAAAGATACCAAGATCTCAAAAGTTTTGGTAGTGCGAAAATATCGCGCCAGTGACCGGGGTGTTTTCGTGAAATCACTTTCAAGACCAGCATAAATAGCACGGAACTTTTCGTCATTATCTAAGGGTAATAGAATGACACAGTTATAAGCACTATCTCTGCAAATCCCCTTACCTGAATTGGCAAGAGCAAACACGGCTGCTTTTGCTTCGACAGAGTCAGGGAAACATTCAATAAGACCCTCCATAGCCCAGATTCGATCCAACCAATCGCAGGATTCATCCGTAGCAATTTTATGAAATAGACTCCGCGCACGATTTGACTTTGGAAAATTGGTTTGGATTGACTTTAATATAGCCGAATTATCTGCTTTCGGTTTGGTCCTGACGTTTTCAAACAGCCAGTCTCGATCAATATATTTTGAGTCGCCATCTCTGCGATTTCACCCCAAAATCGATAATCGCTTGGCCTTAATTTGCCATCCGTAACCATTTGATTTACCAATTCCAAAGTCTCGGAATTTGCGGGATATGATCTAAGAAGGCACTTGGCTACAACCGAATGAATTCTGCAATCTTCCGAAGAAATGTGATTGGAAAGAATTCGAAACGTCTCTTTGGAAGGGAATTTTTTCGCCAATTGCTCTAAAGCTACTCCTTGGATGCATGGCTGAACCACAGGCATTGTATCGATTTCGCCACAACGATCTTTCTGATTCGCGATCGCGTCCAAAGTAAGTCTGGTTTCGGTATGTCCGGCATAATTCTCAGCCATCGCTTCGATTACCATTCGCTGATGATAGGGCCAATCGGCATAGTAACTCGCGCCGCTAAAGATAGCTTCACGAATCGTGGGATCTTCAGGGAAATTTTTGATCAAAGGAATCAATCCTGGAGTTTTTTTCTCGCGACTCAGTTTATCGGCCTGTTGGTGTATCCACGGGAGTTCTGAATCAGAGGGACCTACGCATGCCAATCCAGTAAACGCGTCGATATAAAACTCCGTATCTTCCGGTTTCATTTCGATTAGTTCGACGATTCGTGTCAAGGTCTTTGCTTCACGAGGAAAAAGGCTTCCCATAGCTGCTATCGCGAGCCCTCTGGGAGCTGTGGGAAATTCTGAATCGGTATATTCCCCGGAAGCTATTTGATCAAGAACATTCCAAAATGCTTTAGAACTTTCTACGTAATCAGAAATTCGCAGAAAAATTTCATCACTGCCATAATGGCAAATTCTTGGAAGCATCCGCAGAAGCAGGTCGGCCTGGCTGTTATACTCCTGATTCTCGATAAAGTGCTTCAGGGCATCGTTTCGAATATAGGGCTCCGTTTCAGGGGCTTCAATGATTTCAGAAAGCCACGCAGTCCATTCGGGGTCTCTTGAAATTCTTGAGCCGGCATATTCAAAAACGAGACCTCGATGGACTCCGCCATCTGGAATATTAAAGTATTCGTTTCTGAGCCAATTGTCCAAGCCATCCGGTTGTCTTTCGAGCAGAACCATAAGTGCCTCATTAGCTGAGGGCCAATGATCATCTGAATTCCATTCAAAAGACCACAACACTGATTCCTTCAACATCTCATTGCTGAGGCTACGATGAAAAGCGGTTGGATTAAATTTGTATTTCGCAGGCAATTTCGGACTAGTACTGATATCTCCTACCATTAGTTGATTTTCTTTCAACCGAATCAAAGATTAAAAGGCAGCCTCACAAAAATGAGAAATTCATGGAAATCGACCGGTTCATTAAGGGGTGGAAACTTAATGAGTGGTATGGAGAAAGTTTTGCAGATGGGGCGGGTGGTGTTGATGACGTGGAGAACTCCGTCGCCATCGAGGCGGGTGAGTTCCTTGTCGCGGATGGCCTCGGACTGGTAGCCTTTTTCACCGGTGTAGGCGCCGAGCAGGGTCTCGACGGCAGCGATTGATTCAAGTTGAGTTCTTAGTTGAGAATTGAGAGACTCCAGAGTGCAATCTTAACCTCTCAACTACCAACTAAGAACTCTCAACTTGTTCTGGGCCTCTTTTTTGTTAAAACAGGGCTTCGAGGTAGAGAATTAAGGCCTCGCGGTAGAAAATGATCTCAAAACGGTAGAAAATTTTGTGCTCGCGGTAAAATCTTTCGATTTCGCGGTAGAAAAATAGCGTTTCGCGGTAGAAGTTGACCTTTCCGCGGTAGAACACGATTTAAAAACAGTAGAAAAATTTGTATCCGCTGTAGAGAATGGCCCGTCGCGGTAGAAAAATATCATTTCGCGGTAGAAAAAAATCGTCTCGCGGTAGAGAAATATCATTCTTCGGTAGAGAATTAAGGCACTGCGGTAGAAAAGGATCGCGTCGCGGTGGAAAAAGATCGCGTCGCGGTGGGGGAATATTGCATCGCGCTTTGATGTGAGGGCTTCGCAGTGGAAATTGGAATCCCCGCAGTAAATGCGATAGGTTTTGCGGACGGCGCAGAAAGCTTCCCGATTAGATTTTTGATATCCGTTCTTTGACATTCCGAGTTCGCGTGAAAGAATGTTTTATTTGAAACAGACAGGAGTGTCTGTTTCACGGGGGTTCTAAAATGAGTAAAAGTGTTCTTTTCGTCTGCACCGGAAATATTTGCCGCAGTCCGATGGCTGAGGGTTTGTTTCGTTTTCTTGTCGAGAAAAACGGTGAAGAAATCGCGGTGGCATCCGCTGGCATCGGTGCCATGGAGGGCATGTGGCCCAGTTCCCATGCGGTGGCAGCGATGGCGGAGGAGAATATTGACATCTCTGAGCAACGCTCGCAAATGATAACGCCTCAGATGATCGAGGAATTCACCCACATTTTCGGAATGACGCGCGGTCATATCGAAGTGATCCGCTCGTATTTTCCAGAAAGTCTTGAAAAAACCTTCGTTCTCCGGGAATTTTTGTGCGATACGGATTTGGATTTGGATGTGCCCGACCCGATCGGGGAGGATTTTGACGAATACCGCCGTTGCCGTAATTTGATCAAGGAAGCGATGCCTGGAATCCTGAAATTTGTCGCTTCTGGTGATCTTGATTTTTGATAAGCGGAGGGGCTTGCACTCTGGTTTGGTCGTCCGTCGTAAGAAATGCGGGTTAACGGTTGAAAAACCGGGACCCTGATTTAAAGGTCAGGCTACATTCATGCAAAAGCCAAGTATCATAATCGGCACCGACCACGGTGGTTTCGAATTGAAGCAAGCAGTCGTTGCTCATCTCAAGAAGGGGGGCTTTGCCATCGAAGATATTGGCTGTTTTTCTACGGAATCCGTTGATTACCCGGACTATGCCAATCAGGTGGCGGTGGCGGTGGCCACGGGGAAAAAAGATCTGGGGATCCTTTGCTGCACCACGGGAATCGGCATGTCAGTAGCGGCAAATCGGCATTGTGGGGTGCAGGCCGCGGTGGTGACCGATCCCAAAATCGCCGCCAAAACCAGAGTGCACAACAATACCAATGTGCTCTGTCTCGCCGGTCAAATCAATACGAATGAAGAGATTACGGCAATTATCGATGCCTGGTTGGGTGCAGAGTTTGAGACGGGCAATCGCCACGAGCGACGTGTCGCGAAACTGAATACCTGTTCCATAATGACCACGGCTCCTCAACTTTTGGGGACTGATCCGGAAATCGCTGAAATTATTGCAGAGGAGGAGCAGCGGCAGTCACAAAACATCGAGTTGATCGCTTCAGAAAACTTTGCCAGCAAGGCGGTGCAACAAGCCCAGGGAAGCTGTTTGACGAACAAATATGCCGAAGGATACCCCGGTAAACGCTGGTATGGAGGATGTGAAAATGTCGATAAAGTCGAGCAACTCGCCATCGACCGGGTTAAAAAGCTTTTTGATTGCGATTTTGCCAATGTCCAACCCCACTCGGGGTCGCAGGCCAATGCGGCGGTCTACTTCAGTGTGTTGGAGCCGGGCGACAAGATTTTGACGATGGACCTAAGTCACGGAGGCCACCTGACCCATGGACACTTTGCCAACTTTTCCGGCAAGTTCTACACGGTCAAACACTATGGAGTCTCCAAGGAAACCGAACAAATCGACTATGATCAGTTGGCGGAAGTGGCCCGGGAATATCTTCCCAAAATGATCACTGCGGGAGCCTCTGCCTATTCCAGGGTGATTGATTTTAAGCGGATGCGGGAAATCGCCGATTCGGTGGATGCCTACCTTTTTGTCGATATGGCGCATATTGCCGGCCTGGTCGCGGCGGGAGTGCACCCGACACCCATTCCCCATGCTCACTTCGTGACCTCAACTACCCACAAGAGTTTGAGAGGGCCCCGGGGCGGAATTATCCTCACCAATAATGCTGATTTGGCCAAAAAAATCGACTCTACGGTGTTTCCGGGGGTTCAGGGTGGACCATTGATGCATGTCATCGCCGCCAAAGCGGTTTGTTTTCATGAAGCGCTCCAGCCCGGCTTCAAAACCTATCAGCAGCAAGTGGTGAAGAATGCCAAAGCCCTTTCCGCAAAACTGGGAGGCCTAGGCTATCGGATTATTTCCGGCGGCACGGAGAATCACCTTTTTATGGTGGATTTGAGGCCTGCGGGATTAAACGGCAAAGTGGTTCAGGAAACCCTGGATAAAGCGGGAATCACGGTGAATAAGAATTCGATTCCCTTCGATACCGAGAATCCTTTTAAAGGAGGTGGCATCAGGATCGGAACTCCGGCGGTGACGACGCGTGGAATGAAAGAGCCTGAAATGTCCACGATTGGTGATTTGATTGACCTGGCCATCAAAAACCGGGATAACCCGTCGGAGCTGGCGGAGATAAAGAAACAAGTGACCACTCTTAATGAGAGGTTTCCAATGCCTTAATTCACTAATTGTACCCTGTTTAATCGCCGACTGTACCCTGCACAATCGGCGATTTTATCTGGTTGGGTGATTACTCGGTTTTCGGTGCAGGCTCTTCCTTTTTGAGGCCGCCGTCCAGAACGCTGACGAATTCATTGTAGAATTCCTCGCCATTAGGGGTGGTCAGGTGGGTTTGCACAAAGGTGAGCATTTCTTTGGCTGCATCCAACTGGTTAATATAAAGGAACATATCTTTTAAGCGGTTCCACTGGAGACGAGGCAGGATTTCGCGAGTAAAATGTTCGAGATCGTAGGTTCTAAGGAGTCCGCCCCTGTTTTCCTGCCTGTCACGTGTTTTGACTTTGGCATCCCGATCTAAACCGCGAAGTTCCTCTTGTTTTTTCGATTCAAAAAACATGACCATCCGTTTTTCCTGTTCGATTCGCTTATCCCAGGCATTCATTAACGAGCCCGGGTTGTTGGCCCGCAGGTGAGGTAGGATCGTTTTATCATAGATCCCTCCAATTTGGAGCGGCACACCTTCCCAGGCTTTGTTGTTCGACAACATTTTTTCCAATTCATAAGCTTTGGCAAAGACGGAGTTGGAAATATCTGTGGTGAGGATACGATCTGGAATTTCCTGGATACTGCTCAGGCTTTCCACGTAGTTATTGAGAGGGCCAAACACCTCATCGAGTTTTTCCACTTCCGCCGCGTGGCAACTTAGAGACAGGTAACGGAGTTGAACGAGAAGTGATTCAACGAAATCTTTGGACTTCAAATTTGCCTCCTGCCCCTCCTGCCATGCCCGAAAATCGGCTTCGCTGCGGCCCTCCATCTCATAATTAACCTTTTTGTAGCAATCCAAATACAATTTTAACGCTAGTTTCGGATCATTCGAGGCGGCCAAAAAAGCAGAGCGGGCACCCTGGTTTTTAGTTGAGCTGAGAGTCTCCAGACTTTGTTTCACCTGACTCAGTCTCAAGCGAAGACTTTCGATCTGTTCAGGGGTGAGGTTCTCACCACGGCTGTAAATCGGAACGGAAATGATGGCGACAATCAAAAGGCAGATACAAAATGGAAGTCTCATAGGAGTGCAGAATAGTCTCAAATTCCGGCAATCTCAAGATCGGAGAAGCGGATTCCTCGATTGGGGCAGCGTCATTACAATTAATAAAGGTTGACGGGGAGATTTGAGTTTGGGACAAAATCCGCTTGGCTTTCCAGAAATAATTGCTATTTTTATAATTCTGAGATTCAGATTTTGTTTTTTTCGCATCGGATGCACATTTTCACTTTTCAATCGGTTTCCCCCCATCTGGGTCTTACATCGACCGAGATGGTGATGATGGGCATCATCATTCTGCTTTCCTGTGTCTTGACCTATTTTCTGTCTTCAACCAAACTATTTCGCCAAGACGCCAAAAAGTGCGAATTTGATGAGAAAATCGATGAAGCGCGAACCCAGGAATTGGAGTGGCATCGTGAAAAGCGATTTTTGATGGAACGTCAAGCGATGGAGAAACAAGTCCGTCTCGCTGGGTTGATTGATTCCGTGGCTCCGGAAAACGCCCATCGATTGACCCATCTGGCGGCACGACTGTTTTTCCTGGCTGAATCGATCCGGGAGGAAAGACAGCACCTCGGAACTGATATCTCCAAACTAGCACTCATCGACCGCCGGTTAAGAAAACTGGGTAAGGAATACCTCAATCAATCGGGGTCTGGAGAAAACGCCGGGGATTGGCTGTCGAAAATGACGATTTGCTGCCAGATGATCCAAAGCAACAACGAGGATCTCCGAAAATGTCAGAATCTACTTCGCAATGTACTTGGTGATGTGGTTAACTTGGAGGAAAAGGTCCGTGCCAATAACATTGCAGAAAAAGACTGGCCCGCTGTTAAGGCTGCTCTAGAAGTCATTAAGAAAAAATTTGAGGAATTGCCTGATGGCTTGCGCACCGTCTCAAAATCAACTGCTGAACAGGCGCAAATTCTGTTCTCCGAATCGAACCGTCAAATCCTGGTAGAAGATCTTCATCTGGTCTGGAAAGAGCAGACCAATATGGATCTTTTCAGCAGCAAACATCGCCCGGGAGGTCGTGCTGAACTATTGGATGCTGCGGAAAAAGCCATCTCCGCTTTCCGATTCAGTGTGGTACCAGCCAATGGATTTTCAACTTTCTGGGATTTGCCGAAGGAGGTCCCAACTCTGGAAGCAAAAAAAACTGAATGCCCTCCACAAACACTTTTGAAAATCGATGAAAACAAGGAATCTCACAACATCGGAAAAGGTGGAGCAAACCCATTTCTGAATCTGATTGGTGATAATCCGATTTCTGAGGTTCCCGACTTGGAATCAACTTTTTCCGACTCGACGGCGCTTCGAGAAAAAGAAATCCTGCCGTCATTTAATCCGTTTTTTGAAAAGAATTCTGTTGCGGAGCCGGCAGATCCTTCATTCGACTGGTCGGGTGGGCATCCATTCCGTCCCAAGGACGAAGAAAAGGGAGCCACCAGGACAACCTCAGCCGATTGGGGTATGGCGGCACCTCCGAAAAAGCTATCCAAACAGCGTTTAAATCCCAGTTCCAAGTGGGGCGAGCCGTTGATTCCACGCTCAAGTCTGGTTGTCTTCCGCTCCCATAATCCAGAAATTTGGAACACCACCACCAAAAAAGGGGAAAATGACTTCGCCATCGCGTTGAACGAGATTTCAGGAGAAGTCCGATGGATGAGCATCAAAAGAATTGATACTGCAGAAGAAGTTTTTTGCGAAATCACCCTGAGAGACATTTTGTCGAATGGCGAGGGGCGATCAGCCGGGTTTAATGGAAGCAACGAGTATTTCTACGGGGCCAACCATTTGGGATTTTTTTCGGAGGAATGTGTCACCGAGGTTGAAACCCGTTTTACCTATGGCGGATGGGGTTTTGGGCATCTCTCCACCAGTGGTGAGGATAATCCAGAGCAAATTTGCGGCTGGAACGGCTATCGCATTCCAAACGGAACGGTTTTCGAGTTTACCCTTTTCGATGAAAAACCCGAGTGGGTCCGTGAAGAACAAGTAATTTTGTAAGTGGGGCAATAATCTTCCGCCAATTTATCGCCGCCCGTCTGAAAAAATAGCGTGCGGAATGTTTTACCAGATGCAGGGTCTTTTTTCCTAGCTAATACTATTAAAGCAACGATTCCGGGAACGGAAACAATCAAAATAACTCGAACTACTATTTACCATGGCAGACTTAGACGACATCAGAGACGGAGACAATTTCGGACTTTCCACACCGGCGGACACCAGCGCCTTTTATCTCAAGGGCATGAATCATACCGATTGGGGAATTAAAAATCGGATGTCCCGCATTTTTAACCGCAAATCTGGTCGCACCGTCATGCTGGCTTTCGACCATGGGTTTTTGATGGGACCAACTTCCGGCCTCGAGAGGATTGATCTAAACATCGCCCCTCTTGCTGAACACGCTGATTGTTTGATGGGTTGTCGCGGTTCGATTCGATCCTGCATCCCACCGGAAAATACCAAGCCAGTTTGTCTCCGCACCGATACGGGAACAACGATCCTGACCGAAATGAACCACAATGTTCTACTCTCAGAAGAACAGGCCATCAGTATGAATCCCGCCGCGATGGCCGCCATGATAGCCGTGGGGGATGCCGCGACGGAAGCCTCCACGATCGCCAATTTCAGCCGTCTGGTTGATATCGGGAACAAATACAGCATACCGGTAATGGGAGTTACCGCAGTGGGTAAAGACATGACTCGCGATGCCCGTTACTTCAGTCTCGCTTCAAGAGTCTGCGCTGAAAACGGTGCCAGCATCGTTAAGACCTATTACACAGAGGGTTTTGAAAAAGTGGTGGCTTGTACGCCAGTTCCAGTGGTTATCGCCGGCGGCAAAAAGCTTCCAGAACTTGAAGCTTTGGAACTTGCTTACAACGCCATCCAGTGCGGTGCCTGTGGTGTGGATATGGGTCGGAACGTTTTCCAATCTGCGTCCCCGCTTGCCATGATCAAAGCTGTCGCCGGAGTGGTTCACGATGGCCTCAAACCCAAGGAAGCCATCCAGATTTTTGAGGAGTTTAGAAGTCGCTAATTTCTCAATTCGGACTTTTACTTTTGCCCGTGCCCGCTAATCCAGCAGGCACGGGATTTTTTTTTCTTAATCCCTGGGAAAGGACTTTGTGAAATTTTTCACAAAGTCACCTTGACCATGAAAGCACGGCGGATGATAGTCGAAATCTTTTTCCAACCGATTCCAAAAACTGGATTCCTTTTTTTGAAATGCCACAATCAAGCCATCAGAAATGATTTTTTTCTTCTATCTGTTTGCCGCACTAGCCGTGATCGGCGGGCTGGGGGTGGTCCTCTACAAAAACCCGGTTACCTCGGCATTTTCTTTGATCCTATCGTTTCTCGGGTTGGCAGCGCTCTTTATTCAATTGGATGCCTATTTGGTCGGGATTTTACAGATTCTGGTGTATGCCGGGGCGGTTATGGTCCTGTTCCTTTTCATCATCATGCTTCTGGATATTGACAAGGAAGAGCACCGCAAAATGGGTGGTTTTAGCGCTACCGGCGGCATTCTGGTGGGGGTGGGATTTTTCGCCCTGGTGATTCTGGTCCTTTGGAAGTCGGGAGTTGGCTACGAGCAGGGCCTGCCTGCCCTGGTTGGCAAAGGTGACAATGGAACTTCCGATGTCCACGAAATCGGGCGTCTGCTTTTTAGCAAATACTGGTTCCCTATTCAAATGGTGGGGATTCTCCTTCTCTCTGCAACCGTCGGAGTGGTGGTACTGAGCCGCAAACACCTCAAATAAATACCAAACTGATGTTTTAGATGGAATCGACCCTGACCTTACAACATTTTCTCCTCGTAAGCGGCATTCTCTTTGCGATCGGTTTGGCAGGAGTTTTGGCTCGGCGCAATTTGTTAATCATTTTTATGTGTCTTGAGCTGATGCTCAGCGCAGCGAACCTTTCACTGGTGGCTTTTTCCCGGTTTGGAGCGGAAAATGGTCTCCCTGATTACGATGCCCAGGTGATGCTGTTTTTCATCATCACGGTGGCCGCAGCCGAAGTGGCAGTGGGACTGGCCATCATCGTGGCGCTTTTCAGAACTCGCGAAACCACGGATGTGACGCAGATCGATGAAATGAAATTCTGACCCGCACTGAAAACGATTTTTCATGGAGCCAAACATTTTAGCCTGGACCATTCTCTTACTGCCCCTTGCAGTGGCTACTTTAATTTTATTCTTCGGGAAGAATTTTCCGGGAGTAAGCGCACTTCTTTCCACAGGCTCCGCCCTCGCCACCCTTGTGTTGGCGGTGTTTCTAGCCCATCCCGAATTAATTGGCGGTGACCCCGGCATCACAGGGGGTGTTCAGTCAGCGGCGGAAGCAGATGTACAGGGAATTAAGAGTTTTCCCTGGATTGATTTGGGCGAAAATCTTCGGATTGATATCGGATTTAAAGTGAATTCCCTCAGCCAGGGTATGATGCTGATCGTCACTTTTGTCGGTTTCCTTGTCCATCTCTTCTCGCTTGGGTACATGAAAGATGACGATGGCAAAGCCCGCTATTTTGGCGGACTGGCTTTATTCATGTTTTCCATGACGGGAATTGTTTTGGCGAACAATTTCGTGATGATGTTTATCTTTTGGGAACTGGTCGGGGTCAGTTCCTACATTCTCATCAGCCACTGGTACACCAAACCCTCCGCTGCTGATGCCGCCAAAAAAGCCTTCCTCACCAACCGAATTGGTGATTTTGGATTTATGATTGGGATCCTCCTGCTTTGGAAACTTTGCGGATCATTTTACTTCAACGACATCGAGAAATCGGCTTCATCAATTAACAATCTGTTCCTTCTGAACCTTTCCGTCATTCTGATTTTTTGCGGTGCGATCGGAAAATCGGCCCAGGTTCCCCTGCATGTCTGGTTACCGGACGCCATGGAAGGCCCCACACCTGTCTCCGCCTTGATCCACGCCGCTACGATGGTTGCTGCTGGTGTGTTTATGATGGCCCGAATCTCCTTCCTGGTCGTAACTGCCGATGTTGCGGCCAATGTCATCACCTGGATCGGCGTCATTACCGCAGCGCTGGCCGCTCTGATGGCCCTGCAGCAGGATGACATTAAAAAAATTCTTGCCTACTCGACCCTGTCCCAGCTCGGTTACATGATTATGGCCCAGGGCCTTGGAGCGCATGGCAGCGAAGCCGGCATGTTCCATCTTTACACTCACGCATTTTTTAAGGCGCTCCTCTTTCTTGGAGCTGGGGCTGTGATTTATGCATGTCATCACGAGCAAAACATTTGGAAAATGGGTGGTCTCTTTAAGAAGATGCCATTAACCAGCATCACGTTTGCTCTGGGTACTGCGGCGCTTATCGCGGTTCCCTTCAGCAGCGGTTTCTGGAGCAAGGAGCACATTTTAGAAGAGGTAACCCATGCCGCTCACATCAAAGGCCACATGGCGGTCTTCTGGATCGGGATCGGGGTGGCCTTTTTGACACCATTTTACATGACCCGTCTCTTTATCGTGGCGTTTTTGGGACGTGGTCGAACCAATAGTGCCGATCATGCCCACGAGGTTAGTCCGATCATGTTGATTCCATTGATTTTGCTAGCCTTTGTTTCATTGATTTCGGTTTACTTCGGAGTTCCAGAGTTCCTGAAATCAGAGGGGAAATCCGCAACCTTTAGCGATTTCCATTTTAACCAGACCGCCATCGCCTCGATGATTGCTTTGGTCGCTGGGATTGCTTTGGCTTCGGTCTTTTATTTGGGCAAAAAGAGTGATCCCATCAGCGGAATTCCTGGCGTCTCAGTTTTACGCAACAAATTCTATCTAGATAAAATTTATCAAGGTATCGTCCGCTGGTTTCAGGACAAGGTAGGAAGTGTGCTTGACTGGACGGATCGCTCGGTGATTGAACGGGTATTCTCTCGTATTCCCGCTGCTGGGGCGATGTCACTGGGTGCTTTGTTGCGCAATTTCCAGGTCGGAAATCTTCAGGTTTATGTATTTTACATTGGAATCGCCGTGTTGGCCCTGATCCTTTTGCTAATCTTCTAACCGTAACTGAACAAGATTGTAAATATGACGATTTTAGAAATCATTGTTCTATTACCCATCCTGGCGGCAGTTTTGATTGCCTTCGGTTCACCCGCGCGGGTGACCTCCCTGCTCGCCGCGTTTGCAACCCTCGTCAGTGCCGTGATCATTGCGGCACCACTCCACTTCAACCAGAAAGTGGAAGGGGTTGGCAACTTTGCCTTTCAATACTTTGGACCAGAAGGATTTGTCGGACGCAAGCTTCCCGAAATCAGCGGGTTCCCCGACATGAGCCTGGCATTTGGAGTCGATGGAATCAGCCTGGTACTTATGCTGCTCACCGCCATTGTGCTGATGGCGGCGATCTGGATATCGCCCCAGGAGAAAGCCATCAAAGGGAGTTCAAAAATTTACTACGCCTGCTGCCTCTTGATTGGCGGGGGAGCCATGGGAGCTTTTCTTTCGACTGATTTGTTTTTCCTCTACGCCTTTCATGAGCTGGCTTTGATTCCGACCTTCCTCATGATTGGCCTCTTTGGAAACGGCGAGAATCGCATCAAGACTGCCTGGACAATCACCATATATCTAGGCATCGGAAGTATTATTCTCCTGATCGGTCTGATCGCTGTAATAGACGCTCTCGGGGCAGGGACCTTTGACATTCCTAGTCTCATTGCCATTGCGGGGAAAGCCGGGGTGGCAAAAACCGTTCAAATGTGGATTTATCTGCCGCTGCTGATTGGATTTGGGATTCTGGTCTCGCTCTTCCCCTTTCACACTTGGGCACCTAATGCCTACGCAGACGCGCCAACTCCGGTGGCGATGTTGCATGCCGGGGTATTGAAGAAATTTGGTCTCTATGGTTTGATCCGGGTGGCCAATCCATTGTTACCCCAGGGCGCTGAGGGTTTGACTAATTTGCTCCTCATTCTATTGGTGGGAAATATCATCATTCTTGGACTGGTTACCATCGCTCAGAAGCGGCTCGATAAAATGCTTGGCTACTCCAGTGTCATGCACATGGGATACATCT
>JBGSJM010000143.1:0-8002 GCA_041742015.1 Verrucomicrobiales bacterium
CAGCCTTACTATTGTCAGCAGGGATGGATTTTGTGACATCCCAACCCGCAAACCACCGTGGGCTGCACTCCGTCGATCCCAGCCAGATCAACGGCTCAAACAAAAGGATTTGAAAAACAAAGCTGGGTCAATGCCCAATAATCAACCACGGTAAGCGAAATATCGACGCGTCTTGATCAGATCAGCAACCTTCGGGTCGACCATGGCCTCCCAACCTGCATCGCGCCCTGCGATTCTTCGCAGGATATCACGCGAGAAAATCTGAAGGCAGGCGGGGTTGTAGTTGTCGAGCGGACGAATGTTTCCGGTGTCGATCAAATGGCCGTACAGTTTGGCAAGGCTCGGTGCGATTGGCAGATTCTCCACCGTCAATAATTCTTTGGATTCCGGATGCAGATACGGGTAAATGTAAAGGGTGAGATCATTTTTGAAGAGGCGGCCAAATGACTCAAGAATACCTCCGGCGAGGTTTTTGTAGTATTTTTCTTCGAACAGTTCAATCAGGGAAAGTGCTCCCATGGAGATCCCAATCCGTTTGCTGGTGTAGCGCGCCAGGTAGGCAGCCAGTCGGTAATATTCAAAGTAATTGGAGATCAAAACGGTGTGACCGGCCGCCTGCAGCAACTCGGCCCGCGCCAGAAAATCCTGAGGGTCGATGGTGCCTGTGGCCATCAGGTTGTTCATGGTCAATTCCATCAACACCAGAATGTCGCTGTCCTCCACGCCGTTTTCAGTGGTGAACTTTTCGCGGGCGGCGTGAATGATGTCGGTGTTGGTCAGGCAAACCGGACGGAAACTGCCCCTTTCAACGAGAATGTTCTTTTTATAGAGGGCTTCTGAAGGTTGAATGACGACACCATTGGGGCCAAACATCGCCGCTTCGCTGAGCCCAAGCTGGACGAGGTTGAGGCTGATGAGGCGGTTGTCAACATGGCGGAACTCAATGCCGCTGAACTCCACCATATCGATCTCGATTCGATTGGTCGAAAGATTATCCAAAAGCGAAGCCAGTAGCTCGGATGGATTGTGGAACAGGAAGAAGGCACCGTAAATCAGGTTGACCCCGACAATGCCAAGCGCTTCCTGCTGGGAGCTGTTTTCCTTATCCAACATCCTGACATGTAGCGTGATCTGGCTGGGCTCATCGCGCGGGTGGGATTGGAAACGGATGCCCATCCACCCGTGGCATTCGCCGCCGCCTTTGTAACTGGCAGCCCGCACCGTGTCGGCGAAGGCGAAGAAAGCCGTGCTGTGGCCACGGTCGGCAGAGAGGCGCTCAAGATTTAGGTCGAATTCATAATTCAGCATGCTCTGCAAACGCTCACGACAAACATAGCGCTCGCAGGGCTCGTACACCGCATCGCTAACCTTCATGTCATAAGCGGACATGCTCTTGCTGATGGTGCCAGATGCCCCCCCGACCTGAAAAAACCAGCGTACTACCTCCTGACCGGCCCCGATTTCGGCGAAGGTGCCGTAGCGTTTTTCGTCCAGGTTCACCAACAACGCTTTGCGACGTGTTGGCAACTGCGACTCGCCCGGCAGTGTTTCGTGATTGTTTTTGATTGGGGTGTACATTCGCCGGAATGATTTATCCCATCCCTCTCAATTGCAAGTAACAAGTTCAAGACAAAAGGAGCCCTAACGCCCTTCTTTTCCAGGCGAAACGAGAGATGGATGGTGGATTTTCGTAATTGGAAAGTTGGGCACCGCGCCCCGGGCACCGCGCCCCGAATTAGCTGAGATCGAAAAGGAGCGCTTCGACGGACTGTTCGCCGGCCGAGAGGACAAAATTGCCGGCGTCCTCCGAGCTGGCTCCGTCACCGGACTGGAGATTGGTTTCATTCAGTCGAACCGGGCCGTCAATGACCTGAAGCCAGAGCCCGCGTCCATGAGCGAGGGTGTGGGAGACCTTTTCGCCGGGCTGAAGGCGAATACGGTAGATTTCGGCGTCCTGCTGGATTTTGGCCGAGTCGTCCCGTCCATCCGGTGAAATCACCAGGACCTTGCTCTGTGAATCTGAAGCTTTCCCGGGATGCCACTCCGTGTAATTCGGATCGAGTCCTTTTTCACGGGGCTGGATCCAGATTTGCAGAAAATGAAGCGGGTCCGATTTGGAAGGATTAAATTCGCTGTGGGTTACACCCGAGCCCGCGCTCATGAGCTGGATCTGACCGGGCTTTAACTCACGTCCATTGCCCATGCTGTCCTCATGACTGAGGGCACCTTCGAGCACGTAACTGAAGATCTCCATGTCGCGATGCGGATGTTTTGGAAATCCTGCCCCAGGGACGACGCGATCCTGATTGATGACCCGCAGAGAGCGGAAACCCATGTGATCGGGATCAACATAGTGGCCGAAGCTAAAAGTGTGATGGGAATCAAGCCACCCATGTTGAGCGCGACCGCGATCATTGGAGGGGCGAACGGTGAGGATGGGTGATGTGGATGACATACGACTTTTCTTGAACACCTTCACGTTTACCCGAAATCAAGTCATTCCTCCAATATTTATTCTTTCTTTGGCGGGAGAGGAAGTAATTTGGTGCGCCCCCAAGACTCCAATTCTTCCTCCGAACTTCACTCCAGTACCGCGAACTCGGGCGACAGCAACACGGCCTGACAGAGTTCCTCCCAGGCGGTAAGTGGTTTGGCGGGGTTGGCGGGATTGGCAAAGTCGACACGGGCATCCCAGCGGCGGTTCATTCCGGGCATGGCGGGCATGTCGGCGGTGGGCATTACGATGCTGGGACTCCACTGATATGCGGCGGCGTCCCTGCCATTGAAGCTGCTGACGATGAAATCGAGGGTTTCGCCTTTCTTCACCGCAATCTGGCTTAGGTCGGTGCAAAGCGCCTGTTTTTTGGCCGTCCACTCGCCGAGTATGCCCGAGCGGCTGCTGAGGATGCGCGCGGTGACGCCTTCGCTTTTTTCGTCCATGTGAACTAACTCGGCGGTGACTTGTACTTCGCCGTCGAGCGGCGCGATCCATCGGCGGATGGTACTCTGCGCCGGTGCCGCACCGGGATCGCCTCCCATGGCGTTGAGCATCACCCCGCTGCCCCGAAATGCCTTTCCATCGAACTGGGCCAGTGAAGCGAAGGCTTTTACCTGTTTGGTGCCGGGATCGAATTCGCCAAAGCCATACTGCCAATCCTGTGACTCGGGATGGACGAGATCGTTGGCTGGATAGGCGGCGAGAAAATCTCGGGCTCGCTGGACTTCCGCTTCAGTTGGTCCCCGTTGGAAGACTCGGTGATACAGTTCTTCGATGCGGCTTGAATCATCGGGAAATTCCCTCCCCAGCGATTCGGCGATGGCTTTGGCGCTATCGGTGAGCAACGGGCTGTTCATCAAAATGAGCGCACGTGGAGTGAGCGCGGTGTGGCTGCGTTTCGGGGCGCTGAAGTTTGGATCAGGAAAATCGAAAGCGCGATACAGCGCTGGCAGGGTCTTGCGATCAACGAAGCCGTAAACGGTGCGCCGGTTGGACTCACCTATCTTGGCGGCTTTTCCGAACTGGGCGACCTCCAGGCGACCGGACACGGTGAGTAGCGCGTCCCGAAATGGTTCCAGTTCCAACGGGCGCATCGGAAAATCAGCTCGCTGGTAGGCATCGGTCAACATTAGGTATTTGTGGAGCGCCTTGAGGCTCCAGCCGTTGTCCATGAACCAGATGGCGAGGTGATCGAGCAGTGCTTGATTCGTCGGCTTGTCGCCCCGGAATCCGAAGTCGCTGGGAGTGGCGACGATGGGATCCCCAAAGTGCCAGGCCCAGACCCGGTTGACGATGACTCTTGCGGTAAGGGGATTTTGGCGGCTGGCTATTGCGTGGGCTAATTCGAGCCGACCGCTTTTGTCTTTCGGAAAGGGTTGCGGAGCCACCTGATTTAGCACCGTGAGAAACTGCCTCGGAGCAGTCGGCCCCGGGGTTTTTGGATTACCGCGGATAAAGACTTTTCCTTCCACGATGGCAGTAGCATCCACAAAAGTCATGGCTCGACTGGGAGCCCCAGGATGCTTGGCGAGTTCGCTGATGTTACGTCCGATTTTTTCGAATTCTTTTTTGGCTTCTTCGGGAAACAGGCGTGCAACGCCATAACGTTCCGGGGCGATTTTGAATGGCGAGTCTTTGGCGATCAGGATCTGGCGCAGGGATTCTTGATCACCATCGGTTAGTGGGAAGCGGGTTTCGATGTCATCAAGGCGGGCAATGAGGAGGGGCTGAAGTTTGGCGACATCGAGATCCAGTTCGTCCGGCGCGAGGTTGATTGGTTTGTTTAGCTCTCCGGCCACTTGGGCACGCCAGGCGCTGTCCACTTTGGCGAAAAGTTCGTTGTACCGTTTCGCTAGATCATCAATGCCGGAAATCGGCTTTTCGAATGCTTGGGCGACCAGTGGATGTCGTTTCGCTGCGGGATCGGGCTTTGCTTTGGTGATGAATTCCAGAAAAGGGCCAAACACCTCAAGGTTCGCTTCCACCCACGCTTTGCGTTTGCGGGCGGTGGAATTGTGCAGATCACCATGAAGCTTGCGCTTCTGGATCACGTCCATGATCGGCTTGTGATCATAGTGCGTTTTCCAGCCGGACTGTTCGGCGATTTCGAGGTATTCTCCTACACGACTGCGCGCTTCGGCGGTGGTCTGACTGGCGGCTTTGATTGAAGCGACGCCGTAGTCACTGCGGGCCTGTTGATTTTTTTCGCGATACTCGCGCGTCTCGGCGTTATCGATTTGTGGAAGTGGTGGTAAAATGTCGGGTTCCCGGCTGTTTTTCAGCACGGAATAGAGTCCATAGTAATCTTTCGTCGTGATCGGCTCCAGTTTGTGATCGTGACAACGGGCGCAACCGATCGTAAGTCCCATTAGCCCACGTCCGATCACGTCAAGAGCGTCGTCAAGGGTGTCGTCATCAAGCTTTCGGTCTTTGCGCCGTCCCAGTCCCAGGAAACCCATGCCCGCAAGTGTGGCGGTGTCTTTTTTTGCGGAGGCGAGTTGATCCGCCGCCATCTGCTCGATCAGGAATTGGTCATAGGGCTTGTCGGAATTCAATGCCGCGATTACCCAGTCTCGATAGGTAAAGGCATGGGGATAAGTATCGTCCCCATTGTAGATCGACCCCATGTTGTCCGCGTAGCGGGCCACATCGAGCCAGTGACGCCCCCAGCGCTCGCCGTAGCGGGAATCTCTCAACAGCCGATCGATCAGCTTTTTGAACGCGCTGGGTGATTTGTCAGCAAGGAATTCAGATACCTCAGCGAAAGAGGGTGGAACCCCGAGCAGATCGTAATAGGCTCGGCGGATCAACGTGCGGTGATCAGCGGGCTTCGTCGATGTCTTCAGGCCGATCAATTGATCAAGGGAATCGGGTTTCGGGTCGACGGGAGCCCGGAACGCCCAGTGATTTTTGGCCGACTCTAAATGGGTTTCGATCTGGGTAAGCTGTGGCGGGCCGACGCGGGGATCTGGAGCGCCGGATGCAATCCAAGTCTCCAAATCGGTGATCTGGGCATCGCTGAGTTTATGTTTTGGCGGCATCTTCAGGTCTGGATTTGTCCATTTTACCGCTTCGATGAGGAGGGACTTCGATGGATTACCTGCAACGAGCGATGGCCCGGTGTCGCCGCCTTTGAGGGTACCTTCTTTTGTGTCGAGCAATAGACCTCCCTTTCGTTTCTGGTCTGCACTATGGCATTCATAACAATGCTCGACCAAAATGGGCCGAATCCTGTTTTCAAAAAAGGCGTCATCGGCCAGAGTTGGTGTCACCAAGCCCGCTAGGCTGTATACCCAAATCCACTGGCCCAGTTTGAGTTCAACCCTCACGCGAGCACCCCCTTCACCACGTGCCCATAGACATCGGTGAGCCGGAAATCGCGTCCCGCATAGCGGTAGGTGAGCCGGTCGTGATTGAAGCCGAGCAAATGAAGAATCGTGGCATGCAAATCGTGAACCTCGACGGGATTCTCCACCGCCAGGGCCCCGAAATCATCCGTTGATCCGTAAACGGTGCCCGGCTTGGTGCCTCCGCCTGCCATCCAGATCGTGAAGCCACCCGCATTGTGATCGCGACCGATTCCCTTCTTTTTTGCCACATCATTGTTGTCCGAAGTCGGGGTGCGTCCGAATTCACCTCCCCAAATCACAAGAGTGTCCTTGAGTAAATCGCGTTGCTTCAGGTCGGTGAGCAGGGCATGTAGTGGCTGATCCGCTGCGCCACAGAGTTCGCGATGGCGCTCGTCGTTCAGGTCATGGGTATCCCATCCATTGTGGTAAACCTGAATGAACCGGACCCCGCGTTCTGCGAGTCTCCGTGCGAGCAAGAGTTGTCGGCCCTGTTCTGTATCGCCATAAAGATCGCGGATGCTTTTTGGTTCGCGGGTGAGATCAAAGGCATCAGTCGCCTCCACCTGCATTCGGAATGCGGTTTCAAATGCACTTACGCGGCCTTCCAAAAGGGCGTCGCCGGGATGTTTTTGCGCAAAATCCTCGTGCATGGCGCGCATTAGATCGAGTTGGCGCCGCTGCTCGCGAAGCGAAGTGGTTCCGCTGCGAATGAATTCGATCATCTTCGTCACTGCGGGATCGCGCGTCGGGATACCTGTACCACCGCACCATGTGGGAAGGAAGGCGTTGCTCCATTGTTTGTCACCACTGCTGGTGGTGCCGCTGGGCGAGAGGGACACGAACCCGGGAAGATTCTGATTTTCCGATCCCAATCCGTAAACCGACCAGGACCCCAGACTTGGCCTTACATTGGCGAACTCACCGGTGTTCATAATTAACTGAGCCGGTTCGTGAACCGATGTTTTGGTTTGCATCGAGCGGATCACACATAAATCGTCCGCGTGGTTTGCGAGTTTCTGGAAAAGTTCGCTGATTTCCATGCCGCTCTGACCATGTTTTGAGAATTTGAAGGGTGATCGCTGCAGTTTACCGCTGAGACGCCCCATGCCTGAAGCCACATCACCAGCGGCTTTCTGGTAATCTTTCATCGCCTCGTCAGCGAGCTTGCCGTGGAATTTCTCAAGCATCACCTTCGGATCGAACGTATCCACCTGCGAAGGGCCACCTTCGCAAAAGATTTGGATCACCCGCTTCGCTTTGGGTGCAAAATGCGGTTTTTTCGGTGCCAGAGGTGAAATAGGACTGGCATCTGCTGAAAATCCGACATCCCGCAGTAAAGTTGCCAACGCCAGGCCTCCCATACCCAAAGCACTGCGATTAAGCAGGTCACGCCTGGTCAGGATCGGTTCGGAATGGCGGCAAAGCGAGTTGATCATCGCTAAACCTAACGAGACGCTCGTTCTCCACAAGTCCCGAGATTACGGGACAATTTAATTCGTAGTCTCGTCTTTGCCAAGAGGACGGACGGCTTGAGCAGCAGTTTTGGTGAGGGTGTCACCCAGTTCCTGCCGCAGTGGTTCCGCCAGGTTTTTCAGGCGTTCCACGATCGCTGGGTTAGCCGCGCTGACATCCCAGGTTTCCCCGATGTCATCACTCAGGTTGTAGAGGGCTAGGTTTTGCTCCGCCACTCGGTAGCCATGACGAGAGGCGATTCCCTGGATGCCGCTTTGGGTGATGGCGACGGGCTTCATGTTTGCCCAGTTGGAGGGCTTGCCGTCCCGCCCAGGGTCTGCATGAGGCGCGATGTAGGGATGCGGGAAATGCAATTTCCACTCGCCACTGCGGATTGCCTGTAACTCAGAACCTGCGTAGTAAACAAAAGCAACGTGGGGAGATTTTGCACCGGCTTTTCCAAGAAGCAGGTCGGTCACATCCCTGCCATCGATCTTCACTCCAGGAGAAGGGGCACCGAGCCATGACTGGAAGGTGGGCATCAAGTCCATGGAGGTCAAAACTTCGTCACAAACCGCTCCAGCTTGAACTTTGCCAGGCCATCTGGCGATGAAAGGCACGCGTACGCCGCCCTCGTAGCTGGTTAGTTTTCCTTCGCGCAAGGGCGCGGCACTTCCAGCATGATTGCCATAACTGAGGAAGG
>JBGSJM010000144.1:0-12703 GCA_041742015.1 Verrucomicrobiales bacterium
TCCCAACTCTACAGTATTTCGAGCGGCGGCGATAAATACCCATCCTACTCAGTCGCTACCTGGCTCGATCATTGGTTGAAAGTCATTTTACCGCAGGTCGGAATGGGGACTCGGAATCGATATTGCAACTCGATCAAGGACGTGAAAACAGCCCTTGGCGAGACTGGCAAGAAAGAAATTTCGTTATTATCCACTGCTGATGTTCAGGCAGTACAAGATAAGCTTAAACGAAAAGGGGGAAAGTCCTCGACGATTAATTACAAAGTGCAGGAGTTCAAAAGCGCCATCCGGTCGGCGTTTGTGCAGGGTCTCATCGAAAGAAATGTAGGGGCTCCCGTTAAGGCTCTTTCGACAGAAGATTCTGATCTTCGTGTTCCGTTCGAGTCTCATGAGATCAAGAGGCTTATGGATGCCGCAAAACCTGATTGGCAGGGGGCCATTCTTGTTGGAGCACACACCGGACTGCGCCTCACGAATATATCGGAGCTGTTATGGCGGGATGTTGATCTTGATGGTGGAGTTTTCACAGTGAAACCCTTAAAACAGGGAAAGGGAAAGCAAAAAGTGATCAGGATTCCTATGAGCGCCTCCATTCAGGCATTCCTTTCTTCTCGGAAGGGTTCAACAGGCCCGGTCTTTCCTGAACTGGCGGGGCGCAAGACCGCAACGCTTTCGACGACATTTTCCAACTTGATGAAAAAAGTGGGGATTCCTAAAGAAGTGGCCCTTCCCGGTGGTGATGTTGGGAATCGCTCCTACCATAGTTTGAGGCACTTTTTCATCTCGGCGCTGGCCAATCAAGGGGTGGCTGAAGACGTCCGTCGTTCGCTCTCCGCTCATAAATCAAGTGATGTTCACTGGCTTTACACTTCACACGATCAACCGACTCTGCAGAAGGCGATTAACACTCTCCCTGCACTTGGGTAGATCGCTTGAATGAAGTACGCGGATTAGAAATCCGATCCTTATTTCCTACGGCTTTCTGAAGATTTCATTCTATTCAATTGATAATAAATGCGTTACAGTTTTTCTATCCAGCGGGTCAGTAAGGGCGAAAAAACCTATTTTACCCTAAAACTCCCTATTTTACCTTCGATAAAGTAAACCAAAAGTGACACGCCCCTTGCAAGTCCATTCAAATTCCGATTCGCATTCGAGATCCAGTGTCACAAACTCATCTTTCTGGAGGTTTTTGGCACTTTGATTTCTGGAACGAGTTTCTGACACAAAGGCATGCTAAGGCGGCGCATTCGCTTTCGGAATGGAGTCTGCGTCACAAATAGAAGGTTATTTGGCACCCTCTTCGAACCGTTTAAAAGTCGGGAATTCAGGAAAGTTTCCGTGACTTACAGGTTATCGCGTCTGTGTATGTGAACAAAATCGATTTTCCTCGAGTTTTCTTTCGTAAAAAGAAAGATTGTTAGGCTTCCCTGACTTCTCACTGTTCCTGCAACCGAAATTCTGTGTCTCGATTACAATGAATCAATGCCACTCGACGAGGTGCTCCCCCCGGAGTTAAGTGACCTTCAATTTGCACATGCACCCCCATCCAACCCAAGGGTTGCAAGCAGCCTCATTTTAGGCCTTGATTAAGCAAATTTTTATGAGTAATTAGTTCATAGCCCGCTCAATCTGAACCTTTTCTTCCATGCTTCGTGCTTTCCACTTCCACGCCTTCTTCCCGCTGACTCTCGTGGCATGTCTCGCGACAGCTCATGCTCAATTTGAACCCCCGGCGGTTACTTCTTCCCGCCTGACGGAGCAAGAACAGGAGCTATTCACCCAGGTTTCGGATCCTTATTATCACCAGCAACAGTATGACATCGCGGAGGACGTCCGTTTGGCCGAATTGGCTCGTTTTGTCGATCACGCCGACCCGCGCTACCATCGGATGGCGAAGGCCCTTATCGACTTCATCGGGGTGAACCGCCTCGCGACGATGGAGGTAGAAGCACGGAAGGAAACTCTCACTCAGTTGACCAAGGAATGGCGAGGCTTTATCGGCGATTCCTTCTTTGAAGCGCTCGGCATTGTGCCAGGTCAATCCGTGGTGGACGTGACCGAGAGCATCGGCATGCTCGCACAGAACCAATCCATCCGGGACCGGCGGATTGAACTGGCGGGAGCGAAATTGCGCCAGTTCATCAGGAAGCAGGCGGCCGAGATCGCTTCCGCCGGAGACCCCAGCCGTCCGGCTTTGACGGGCATGATCGGGCTCAGACTCCTCCGAAATGACCCCTTCGTTTACATGTATGTGAAGAACCAGACTTCAAGGACCTTGCACCATTGCGTCATCACGGCGCGGCGGATTCAGGATCCCGAGAAGAAAGGGTTTGGAATGACCCAGACCGATGAAGTCATCGCCAGCTCCGCCATGGACCTGCTGGGATTCAGCCGCGAATCCATCCAGACCAATAGCGAACAGGCCCTATTGCTCGACCAGATTCAGCACGTGGAACAAGGCGCTAATGTCTATGTGCCGGTGCTCAATCCCAATGAGATGGCCATTTTTATTGTTTCGCCCGTGTCCTTTTACGAGTTCAACAAGGGAGTTGAAGCCTCCGTGTGGTGCGATGAGGGGCAAGAACTGAACGCCCAGGTCGATATGCCCGCGTTTTACAAGGCGACCTACGAGACACTCCAGCGGAAGCAATCTCAAAACGCCTCCAGACCGCCCCTCCCACAAAGTGGAAACGGCATGATACCCCCGTCAAATATGGGAATTTCAGGCTTCCAGCCAGGCGCAAACTCCTATTCCCAACGCGGAATTTCGGGTCTCAACGGCGCCACCGGGCTCAACGGCGCCACTGGTCTCAACGGCGCCACCGGGCTTAACGGCGCCACTGGGTTCGGCAAGTAACCTCCTACGCGCTTCCCTTAATCTTAGCTAGCAGCTTCTCTTGGCAGGAGAAGCGTATTCTGGGTGCCGGAAGGTTTACCCGCCGGGGCCTGATTTCGGGGCCGTGCAGGTTTGGCTTTTTTGTTTTCCGAAATTTTGAAGTTACAAAGGCAGGCTGATGACGGTATTGCGCAGATCTCGAATCACCCGCAGCTCGCACCATACCGCTCCACGCATTCTTCGCGAACCTCTCTGCCGGTCCCGGCCGAAATTAGCTCGGTTGGTGTTAAATGTCCTGACCTGGCCTCCTCGCCATTCCAATCGCAGCGCTTGCCCTGATGAACCTCCACCGGCCAAACGACAGTACTGAATAGCCGCGAACGCTATCGCGCCCCGGTTCTGGAGCCCATCATTTCGCTTGATTTTTGGCCCTAAAGCAGTGGCTGATTTTTACCATATCCGAAACAGTCTCACGATACAGTGGATGGATGATCCAAATTAATCTCTCGATCCCAACGTGTGGTTAAAAGCAATTTCGAAGGACCGATAGGTATCGTTGAAAACCTTGCGCGGAGGTCACTAAAGCTGAATAGTAGATCCTTTTCGAAAGGATGAAGATGCCGGACAAACGAACGATCTGTAATTTTTTTGCGGTGATCTGCGGATTGTGGTTTCTGCTTTCCGGGTGGGTGTGGACTTACCTCGTCAACCTTGTCTTCGCGTTTCCTTTCGCCATTATAGGATTTATTCTTTGGCGTGCAGGCAGAACCTCCGAACAGAAGTTGTTGAACCAGATAGCCGGTTGGCTGTTGCTGGGCGGTCTGATTCTATCTCTGGTCGCTCTAGTGATACTACTTGCAAAAAATTGACCAAATCACAGGGTTCGGCCGATGCTCACCGAACCCCAAACCTGCGCCCTCAATCTGTCAGACCGACGCCTCGATAAAAATCCTGGAAAAAGCAATTCACCTCGATTGATCTTTCATTTTTCCGAATAAGTCTCATAAATCGGTCCCAAAAAGAAACATTCTTCAGGTTCCCTGATTGCTCAGTTTTCCAGCCGCTCAAAATCTGGGTCAGAAACTCAGGCGTTTTTTGGAGATCTGAACGTGAGGAGACCCCTGTGGTAACGAGACTATGGTATCGAACGCGGTTGCCCAATCCTCCACCACGTGCGAAAGATGCTTTGCATGGCAAAGCGAAACGCACGGGAGATACTCGATCATGAGGTAATGTCGGAACGGTATTTCTTTCCCAGAGGCGGCTGTCTCGCCACCCCTGCCTGGGTAGAAACCGGATCTGAAGGGGTTCGCCTCGCCTGCTATGGCGAAAACCGCCATCGCGGTGCCATGACCTTTATCCACTTCCACGGGAACGGGGAGATCGTCCCGGACTATCTCCCTGATTATGCTGAGGCCCTCCTTCATCTCGGGGTAAATGTCTTTTTCGCGGAATATCGCGGCTACGCACAGTCTACGGGCCGTCCCTGTCTGGGTTCGATGCTGGAGGACGTGGTGCCGATTTGCGATGCTGTCGGCGGTGACCCCGGAAATCTGGTTGTCTATGGCCGCTCCATCGGCTCGCTTTTCGCGATCGAGTTTGCAGCCCGGTACCCAGAGATCGCCGGGCTGATTCTTGAGAGCGGGATCGCCCATCCCGGAAAGCTGCCACTCTTCCATGTCAATCCAGCGGAAATCGGAGTGACCCGCGAGGAATTCGACGCTGCCATGGCACAGTATTTTGATCACCGTTCCAAACTCGGCAAATACCGCAATCCCCTCCTCGTTTTGCATGCCGAGAACGACAATCTCGTGTCGCGCTCCCACGCCGATCTGAATCATTCATGGGCTGCCAGCGAAAGGAAAAGGAAGCACATCTTCAGACACGGAACGCACAACTCAATTATGGAGGTGAATTGGCAAGAATACCTCGAAGAACTGTGTTCGTTTTTCGAGGCACTTTCGGCAAATGCCAAGTGACGAATCTGGCAAATGGGACAAATGGGGATAGTTTCTGTGATCCGGGACATCGCGGGATCAAATACTGTCATTCCGATTCGCTTGAAAACTCTCGGCCCCGCTCAGGGGGGAGGAGAAACACATTACCTCTCCCAATCCCAGCGGGACCGACGCCCCGATAAAAAGCCTTGGAAAAGCGATCTAACTCCGGGCGATCTTTGCTATTTCCAAAGAATTCTCACAAATCGGTGGTTTCGAGAATAGGTCCTTCAGGATTCCTGACTTCTCACTTTTGAACAACATAATCATCGTATCTTAAAGGATGTCCGAACGGCTTGCATTTCGGGCCAGAAATCAGTAATGAAACACCATGAGAATACTACTAGTCAGGCATGGTGAGTCCTTGGGGAACGTTGACGTGGATGTCCACCGGGTCATGGCGGATCACGCGATCCCTCTCTCCGAAAGAGGACTGGCTCAAGCGCAAGCTACCGGTACCTGGCTAAATGGTTATCTGGAAGAAAACTCTTCGGTCTACCCAGACCGCCTTCGGCTCTGGCATAGCCCTTACGTCAGAACGCGACAAACTGCTGACGGCTTACAGCAGAAGATAAGACCTGACAAGTTTGAGAGCAGACGTGAGCACGTCCTGCTCTGTGAGCAGCAGTTCGGGCTTTTTGATGGAATTCCAACCGAAGACCTTCCCAAACTCTATCCTGAGGAGCATGCGCACTATGAGAAGTGCGAGAAGTTCGAGGGCAGGTTCTGGGCCAGAATGCCTCTCGGTGAGTCGCGTTTTGATGTGGCCACACGAGTCTATCAAGCCTTTGGAACTTTCCACCGGGACTCCGACAAGCATGGAATTAGCGACATCATCGTGGTCTGTCACGGGGTCACTCTTAGAGCGTTCGTGATGATGTGGTGCCATCTGACACCGGAATGGTTCGAGACAGAACCCAATCCCAAGAATTGTGCCATCAGACTGATCGACGGCAATCAGGACAAGGGCTACATCTTCACTGGATTCGAGAAGGGACAACATCCTGATGGCTAAACCTCGCTTCAATCGGCGGGGTTCTCTCACGCAGAGCTTCCGGGCGGACGGGCACCCGATATGGCTCCTTCGACTGGTCCTGGGCGAACAGGTTGAGAGCTTCCGGTACTGAGGCTAGAAAGGCGAAGAACATTAGATGGCGAAAAGCAGGCATGAGGCGTGTCGTTCTCTACCTATACCGATTACCCATTCGAAAACAAATCCACGAACCGGCTTCATTGACGAACTTTTACTGGATTGCGTCAACCAGTGCAAAAGTGTTTTTTTATGATTGGTCCGGCCCTAAGTTTTCCCATGCGACATTTCATTTACTCTGCTCTCTTCCTGGTATCGGCACTTTTGCCAGTTCGCGGCGCTGAGCCCGAATTAAACGGAGTCCGGGAGGAACACCTCATGATTCCGATGCGGGATGAGGTTCGACTTTCTGCCTACGCGTATTTTCCCGAAGGCGCTGGCCCGTGGCCGGTCATTTTCGAACAGCGTTACGCTTCCTTGCGCGGGAAAACGACTATCGAATCCGCCGCCAGGATGGCGAAAGGCGGCTACGTCGTAGTTTTGGTAAACTATCGCGGAACCCACGAATCGGAAGGCACCTGGATCGGCTACCGGGCGATGCAGTGGGGTGAAAAAAAGGATGGCTACGACACTTGTGAGTGGCTCGCCGGGCAGCCCTGGAGCACTGGGAAAGTGGGAACCTTCGGGAGTTCGCAGGGCGGTTATGCCCAGAATTATCTCGCCGTTACCCAGCCGCCCCACCTCGTCTGCCAGTACATGATCGATACCGGTCTGAGCCTGTTTCACGAAGGTTACCGAATCGGCGGCACGACACGGCCGGGACGTTTCAAAAGTCTGGGCGATCCCAGTCGCGACCCGGCCGACAATGCCGCTCTGCTGGCGGAGTGGTATCAGCATCCGCATTACGACGACTATTGGAAAGCAGAGGACTGCACTCTGCATTTCGACAAGATGAACGTCCCCTGCTTTACGATCGGCAGTTGGTACGATTTCATGAATCAGGGATCGATCGCCAGCTTCGTGGGACGCCAACTTCACGGAGGGGAGAACTCCCGCAGCAAACAGTGGCTGCTCATCGGCCCGTGGTTGCATGGCCGAACCGACAAGGGCAGCAAAGTCGGCGAAATGCAATATCCGGAAAACGCTGCCTGGCCGGTGGAGGAACACATGCTGCGGTGGTTTGATCACTGGTTGAAAGGCAAAGACATCGGAGTCACGAAAGATCCCGCAGTTCGCTACTACGTCATGGGTGCCAACGAATGGCGTTCCGCAGCGGATTGGACGATGCCGATCGAGAAGCAAACCCTTTACCTGCAAGCCGAAGGCGGATTGACAGAGGCTGAGCCAAAAGCACCCGCTTCATTAACGAGCTACGAGAGCGATCCCCGGAATCCCATGAAGATTCCGGGCGGTTCCTTTCCCGGGGCCAGGGACGCGCGCTCTTTCGAAGAGCAGTCCGAGGTTCGCACTTTCACCACCGAACCTCTCAGCGAATCCGTGGAATGGACCGGTCGTGTTTATGCCGACCTCCACGTTTCCTCAACGGCGATGGACACCGACTTCATCGTTCGGATCAGTGATGTCCATCCCGACGGACGTTCCATTTTAATCGTCGATTACCCCTGGCGGATGAGATACCGCGATGGGTTCGATCACGAAGTCCTCATGGAGCCCGGCGAGATCTATCGGCTTCAGTTTCCCGTCGGCTGGATGAGCCAGGTCTTTGAAAAGGGCCATCGCATCCGCGTCACGATCGCCAGTACCGGAGCGCCGCTGTATGAACCCAATCCTCAGAACGGAGAACCCTTGACCATAGAGTTTCCCGAGAGCGCCATGAAAGCCAACAACACGATTCATCATTCGGCATCGCATCCATCGGGGATCGTTCTATCAGGTACTGAGATTCTCGTTCTTCCCCCCAATCCTGGACGGATCGACGCGCCGATAAACAACCCTGAAAAAGCAATTAACTCTCGATGACCTTCCACCCCTCCAAAGCAGTCTCATAAACCCGTCCCTTTTGGAAAAAACTATTTCTTAAATTCAAACTGCTTGACGGGCATTTGTGTGCAAAGCTATCACGTCATTTCAAATTAGAAACCAAAGGGGAACCATGACAAAAGACGAAAGAAACAAAAAATTCGAGACCCTATCAAAGAAATGGGATGAATGCACGACTCGGGGCTCCACGGATGAAGAGCATATCCAACAATTGGCGGATTTTGCGGCAGAGCTGAATTTTCAGTCATACATGGGCTGGATTCTTCATGCAGGACGCGTCAGTGACGGAAAGTTTCAGGTTCAATTTAATATTTCGGGCAACGGCTACTCTTCCAGGTGGCCTGAATGGGCGTTTGAGTCCGCCAAGGAAGCTTTATTGCACCGAAAAAAGGTCTGGGTGATATCCGACGGAAAGCCATTCGGAGGAAACCTTCTTCAGGTTCTGGTGATGAACTCCGACATTTGAATTGAGCGCCAACTTTGATTGTCTGAGAAAGCTTCGTCCTCCTAATACCTTGCCGATGCAATCTAAAAAGGAATCGCGGTGTTTTGAGCAACCCGAATTACGCCGCGTTTTCCATTTCGTCCATGAGTTCGTCAGCGTAGTTCTTGCCGATCAAAGCAAGATCGAGCCGACCTGAGCAGCCAATCTCATAGTCGGGGTAGATGCATCCTAACTTGTCATAGAAATATTCATGATTCTCCTTCCCTACCATTTCGCCCATGCAAAAACTGGGGCGCTAGATAGAGCGAGAGACAATGTCATCGTGGAGTCATGAACTCGTTAACCTTTTCGAAACAGTCTCACAAATCGGTGGTTTCGAGCCGCGATCGGGTCACTCCCATAAAACGTGTGTCGCGAGCTGAAAGACCAAGGTTTTGACCAAGAAGCTGCAATGAGCGTCAAATCAGATTCCCTGAATTAACGGCATTTGGAACGTTCTGCGGTCGTGTAAAAAGTCAGACTACCTGGAAAATCTCTTAAAACGCCTTGAACTGGCTTAACTTGCCGGGTCCTGTAGCCAGCCACGAGGATTCGGATCAGCCCAAAATCGGATTGGTTCCATCCAAATAAACTTTCTGATCAATCGAGACACCCTTGGCTATGACATTCTGCGAAAAGGGCCCGGTTTCCATAAAGGCTTGAATTCTTTCCGAAGAATCTTTGTCTGCAGTTGGTCTTTAATCAGAGAGTCTTCCCGGAAAAATTTGTCCGGGTTGAAGATCTCCCATCGCCTTGAGTCGTCATCCGGAATCGCATCCCAGAAATCTGAAACGAGACGGATTTGAAAGAGTGTCACACGATCTTCATTGGCGGTTTCATCCCAGCCTTGCGCCAAGATCCAGTCGATCGCGTTGTTGGCGGTCGCGTTGTCGAAGAAGAACCAATGCCCGTTGATGTATTCTCCCCCTTGGAGACTTTCATTTCGACTGTAGCGCGTCAGGTGGTGGACGCAGTAGAATCGTCCGTTGTGCTCCCGGATGGCCTGGTTGGTGAGGGGATACCCGACCACCCGGTCATTACAGGCAGAGCAACGTTCCAACCAGCGGGGTAAATATTCTTCCGAATTCATCATCGTTGTGATGGGTTAATGGTAGACCGGTTTCAGAGAATGTGCTCACTGGATCTTCATAGAGCGTCCTTGATTTGTTCGCAGTTGGCGGAAGAATCACTCCTTCATTTAAAAATCCGAATCTTTCATGTGGCTGGCGACAAAATACGGTTTCTTTTCCTTTTCAAATCTGGGTGATGGCGGGATCGCGATTCGAAGCCGGGTGCGCGGAGATCTGCAGAATCTCCAGGAGTTTTGCCGTTTTTTGGAGATTCACTGTATTGCAGGTCAAGGGGAGTACGGGTGGGAAGCGACTCTGGAGATCGAAGAAGCCTCCGCTTTGTTTGCCCTGATCCTGCAGGCCAATTCCGATGGTGATCATCTCGGGCAAGCCGTTTACTTGATCCCCGGGCTATTGCTATGTGGAAACGTTCGAGCATTCGAATCCGCCCCACGACTTCATTTACGTCGTAGGCATTCGAACTGGTGAGCCGGAGTTTGCCGCGTCTTACGAGGGAGATATGAACACGTTCGAACTGACGGTCACGCGGCTTGAAGCCAATCATCTCGATCTGCCGGAATCGGTCCAGCGCCCCTGACAAAGAGGATTCTTGACCTACCCGGCCGGAAGGGTGACTCTGAGAATCTCCTCCGCGCTGGTGGTGGGAGCGAAGCGACTATGACTTGCAACTCGATTCCGAAAGGACGAAAATCCCGACAAGCGGGTTGAACGAGAATTAACTGAAATGGAAATAGATACCCTTATTCGTGCCTGGGCGGAGTCAAAGGATCTTCCCCTTCAGGGGGAGGCGTCCGATGCCGGTCAGGCGGTTTTTCTGGTCTTGAACGGGGAGAAGATTCCCGGAGAGATGACCATTGCCGGGGAGGTGTCCATCCTGCGGGTGAAGGAAGAGCCCCGTTCGTCCTACCGGGTCGAAACCTGTGCCGGAAGAATGATCCTTGATGAATCCTGGGCGGACGCGCAATCTCTCCCGGCCATTCTGGATTACGCGTTGCAGTTGCTGCAGCCGCGAGTGAAATCCCCTCAACCCGTGTGGGCACTGGCGTTTGATGACCGGAAGAAGTGACGGGACGAGGAAGATTCCGACACGATTTGACCTAATCGAGAAGACCGCTGTCCCATCGAAGGGCTCCCCCGTTTCGAAGCCTTCGATCCAATCTTCGTCCAATGGCATGACCCCTTAACAGAAAAATTCCAGCGGAAGGACGAAGCTTTAAGAAAGCGGGATCAACCTTCCCGGAACAGAACCAACCTTATTTCATTAATTCGGCCAGTTTCGGCCCGATCGCCGCCCTGCGGAACATGTCTGGCCTATTGAAGGCACTCAATTCCTATTTTCAGCGTATTGTCGGGACAGCCACTTGGGACAGCGGATTGTTTTGGGACGATTCCGGACCGCCCGCTTCCGACTATTTTCAGTCCAAACCGTGGACTCAGGCTCACTATCAGGCCTTACAGAACTTTGCACCTGGGAAAGCGTCCCAAGATGAGGGAGGGTCTTGCTCGGTCTTGCCAAGCACGCATTTTCCGCTCTTCTATGGGGGCTGGAGACGATCAGGGAAGAGGCTCGGGACAACCATGGAAAGATGGTTGGTGTGGGTCCGAAAAGCTTGTTAACAAGCTGCTTGCCAAGAAGCTTTTAAGCGGCTTGCCAAGAGGCTTGCTAAGCTCGTCAATGTTTTGAATATCAAAGAGTTAATCGATTCCTTTGCCCGTCACCCGGATTGGATGCAAATTCCGGAGGTTTGAGGTAGCCGACCTTTTTAGTCGAGCTTGCCAAGCACGCGCACCGCTGCGACATGACGGATGTTTTATCAAAGAGTTTTAAAAGGTAGTCCGGTTTCAATTTAGCTTGCCGTCGGTCGGGTGCACTCGGATGTTCTGAAAAAAACCAAATGAATCGCATACTCCAGGCAACCCATTTTGCAGCTCAGAAGCACAGCACGCAGAGAAGAAAGAACGCTGCGGCTTCGCCTTACATCGATCATCCTGTCGAGGTGGCGTTTCATCTTTCAAGTGTCGGTCAGGTCGAAGACGAGGATATTCTGATCGCCGCGTTGTTACACGATACGATTGAGGATACCGAGACAACCCGAGAAGAGATTGCTGCGCTCTTTGGCGAGCCGGTGGCATCCTTGGTTTCTGAGTGCACTGACGACAAGGGGCTTCCCAAGATGGAACGAAAGCAATTGCAGATTGAGAGCGCTCCAAAGAAAAGTGCGGGAGCAAAATTGATCAAGATTGCGGATAAGACATGCAATCTTCGTTCCATCCTGTCAGACCCTCCGGCAGGTTGGTCTCAACTGAGACAATATGAGTATTTCCAATGGGCAGAGAAAGTGGTTAATGGCCTGCTCGGCGTGAACCACGCACTCGATAAAGAGATCACGAATCTGCTGAAGGAAGGTCTCGAAAGGCTGCGAACAGCAGACCAGTGAAAAAGACGCTAAAATGCCGATTGAGGCATCCAGCACATTCAGCCCTTCAGGCGAGCGGGTCCGACGCTGTCCGACAAAAAAAGCCGTGCACCGGATTTACGATGCAGGGCCTTCCTCATGATCAGGGAAAAAGTGAAGTAATTTGACGTAGAGAAATGCAATATTCTGGTCAATGCAACTCCCTGATTCCCTCGGGAAGTAACGCGGAACATTAAGGTAAAAATGCGTAAATTGCCCCCCGTCCAAAAAAATAACGATTTTATGTCTCTGATCTATTCCCCAGCCAGACCGCCGCTAGAGGGTCTCTGGCGACGACCTCATGCATGAGGCTGCGGACGCCGTGCTGGCTGGGCTTGGTCTTGGTGAGGATCTCCTCGATGGCGGCGCGGTCGGAGAAGCGAATGCCGGCTCCGGTGGCGTAGATCATGAGCTGGCGGGCGAGGTTGCGAGCGAGGGCGTCTTCCTGGTTGATGAAGAGGCGGCGCAAGGTGTGCGCTGCGCTGAGTGCGGCATCGGCCATCGCAAGAATCTCCACTGGCGAAAATCCATGTTCGCGGAGCTGGCGGATGGAGCGTGATGAATCGCGTTTGGCCAAATCTTTCCGGCTCTCCCTAACGAAATCGATCCGATGCCCACACACTCCGAATATGGGGTGAAGTCCCCATTGCGGATGCCTTTGTCGGCTCTATCATTGTAACTTATGTCAACTGAAACATTACTAATCATTGTAGTTGTTGTCCTATTGTTGGGCGGCGGCGGCTTCTTCTACAACAGACGGGGACGCTGAATGCAAAACCACTTCCACCTAACTCTATGAGATTTT
>JBGSJM010000145.1:0-9250 GCA_041742015.1 Verrucomicrobiales bacterium
CCACAGAAATGTTGCCGAAATACGGCGTACTTTGCCGGCATTCACAGAAATGTTACCGAAATACGGCGTACTTTGCCGTGATTCACGGAAAGGTTGCCGAAACACGGCGTACTTTGCCGTCATTCACAGAAATGTTGCCGATATACGGCGTATTTCGCCGTCATCCACGGACAAGCTCCCGTAAAATCTCGACACCTTTCCCGGCTTTTTGTTAGCCTTTCCCGTGATCCATCGGCTGTCAGGAAACCGAGAATTTCCACCACCCATGGCCATTCAATTGGAAAAGCCGCATTTCTCTAGATTGGGTCCGCTCCGGGACCAGGGGCGGCAGCTTGTCACATGCTGCTACCGAAAGGACAGAGGAATGGGGACAAAGGAATAGCACCGCTCGGATGATCCATTCCCTTGTCCCTATCTTCGATCGTGAGGATGGTCACGAACTGCGGATGGCGTCATCTATCAGAGACAGCAAAGCACCCGAATTCCCGCTGCCCCAAGCACCCTGATAGACGCACGATCCCACAAAAAATCCTTGCCAGATCAAGGGTTTTCCGACATTCTTTCTCCCCGACCTCTCGTGGATATCACCTCGGGAGGGCATACGAATAAAAACTGTTCGCCTCAAAATAATGAAGATCCGAACCGCTGCGAATGGATTCCAGATCGATTTTCCTGGCGGAGGATCGGGGTCGATCAAGACCTCCGAAATCCAGTCCATCGACATTGAGACGCTTCCTACTATGACCGTCGATGTTGATTTCGTTATCCTTGGATACGAAAATGGGGAGCACTTCGAAATCTCTGATGACGCCGAGGGCTTTCAGGACTTTTGCACGGAGCTTTCGAATTCTCTTTTGATCGACCCGCCAATCCATTTTCGCTTTCCCGTCGAGAGTGAGACAGGTCAATTTCGCGTGTATGAGCGTGCTTGAGACAAACCTGGCGAACACGTCGTGGGTGGCAACGGCGGATAAGCTCCCTCGTTCGCTTCGCTCTTTGAGGCACGCGCCGCCGTGCCACCACTTTTAACGTTAGCCCAAGAAAATGAACAAGCTTCCCGCAGACTTGGTAGAGTTTCTCAAGAGCACTGATTCGCTTGCGATTTCGATGAATGAAGGAGAGGTTCGGAATGCGGAACTTCTGCCACTTGATGAATTGAAGCTCGATCGCTTCCGGGTGGAATCGGAGGATTACGATGATGAGGGTGAGCCCGAGGCTTCGGAAGAATTTGAAGGATACAGCCTCCTTAAAACTGCGGACGGATACGACCCTGATGGCGTTTTATTGTGGCTACCTGACCTGAAGGAATACGGCACGTGGGACTGCGACCACCTTGCGCTTATTACATTTCCTGATGTTACTTGGACGGAGATCATTGCGGCTCCGACTTGGTTCGTTAACGGACAGTGGTATCCTGATCAGGTTGCTCACCGAAAAGTGACTCCAAAAAATCCCGGGCTAACATGACGGCGGACTCAAGGGCTTACAGCCCTGAGTCGCCTCGACGTTCGCCTTAAATCCATGCGACCTCTACTCGCCATATTCGCTTGTTCGTTTCTTTGTGTGGCTGCTGAGTCCCCTGAACCATGTGACCCTGTAGCCACCGCTGATTGGCTCAGTTCAGTTTTCACGGTTCGGGACGGGAAGGTGCTTGTGGTCGGAAAGGAGCCAGATAAGTATTTCGAGGCTAGACTACGGTTTCCGAAGCCTGTTGAGATTCAAACATATGGTCGTCAGATCATTGCAGATCAGGAGGGGTTATATCCGATGATTATCGGCCCTACTGAGGGCGGCTACGAGTTCCAGATTTACACTCCGTTCTATGTTTTCATGGACGAGATTACCGAGTCGGATGGGTTGCCGGGCTACGCGCCCCATCCGAAAGCCGAAGCTATCAACGAGAAGGGCTTTCGCAAGATTGCTGAGAAGCTGCACTCGCACTTTACTCAGAGGGTGGGGTCTCGTCCTGAGTGCTTCCGGGTCATGGACGAGATCGGCTACCCTTCCGAGCACTACATCTGGACGATAGGCACTACATTTATCATTCTAGCCGCCTACGACGGCAACGATTCCAATGGCATTTACTTGGACATCACGAGCAGCTCCAAAAGAATTGACCGAGTTCGGAAGATGCGAAGAACTACCGAGGAGGTTTTTGAGGGCTGGGGTGATCCCATGCCGAGTCTATCTCCCAAACAGCCAAAATGAACGCGACTAGAGAACGACCAAAGGCGAACAAGGCGCGGCTGGACAACCGCTGGGGCTGCTGTGTCGGCCATGCTTTCCGTAACTTTAACCCGCCATCCCGTCTCGACGCTCCCGCCCGCCCCAGCGGTGCCAGCGCTTGAACGTTCGGCACAAATTACCCATAGCGTCTCTTTTCGAGCAAAGTAGGGTTTTACTCCATAGTCGCTGCAACACCTGTTTGGTAAGCTTTGCGCACGTATGACACAAGAACACTTCCATATCGCACTAAATCACCTGCCCTTTCTCGGAGCTGGAATTGCAATAGTTCCGATCATCGTTGGCATAGCCTTGCGTAGTAAGGCAACTCTAATCACAGGTCTGGCAATCGCTACAATCTTTGGCTGGATGACTCCGATTGTTATGTCCACCGGAGAGGAAGCATATGAACGATATGAAGAGGGGCCAGTTAGGTCTTTCCTTGATTCCAACGTCAAAGAGGCGCTTGAGTCCCACGAAGAACGTGCGGAAGGTTGGTCAAAGGTGATGTATCTGAGTACCATCGTTTCGACACTTGCTCTAGGGATGAGCATCTGGAGATTTTCTATTGGGAGATATGTTTCTATAGCTGCTGCGATTTCCTGTCTAGCAGCGTTAGGTTCTGGAATGTGGATCGCGGAATCAGGAGGCAAGATTAGACGACCCGATTTTCGCCTTCCCGCAGCGCAAGGAGGCATCCCAAATGTCAGGGTCGATATTGACTAAGACTGCCGAACAAGACGCTCCATCCAACGGCGGGCAACGTCCCTCTTTGAATTCGGGCTTCCCTCCCCGCCGTGGATGAGCTAGACGTTGGGCGGAGAACCGAGATTGATTTTTGGCAGTGCAAGACCATAGGGAGCACGCAGCGTTTTCCCGCAGCGCACGCACTCCGTTTCGACCCAATCGTCAACGGGCGAACGGCGCAGATTGCTTTTATTATCCTTAGTGGTGGCATAGATTTGATGCCCATTCCACCAGCACCAGAACCGCCCAACAATACGGCGATCCCGACGGCGATTGCTCGGTTGTTTGGACGTTCTCATGCCTACTCGGACTCGTTTCTAGTTTGGCCGCGGGATGCCTCGACGTTCTACAAACAATATCCAGCGAATCGCAATTGATCACTATGGCCATCACTCTTGAGGAAGCGAAAGCCCGATATCCAGAAGCTGAGACCTTCGCCTTCGGCGACAACCGGGCTCTCTGTGACTTGCTTCTTTCGCTCGTTCGCCAAGGTAAGAAACAAGCTACGTGTGGAGCACTAAGAGATTTTGGACAGGGCAAGGAACCCATGCCAGTGATTGGTCGTAGAGATATCGCACTCAACTGGGATGGTGCCCCAGCACTCGTGATAGAGACTACCGAAATTACCATCCGCCGATTCTGTGATGTGGATGCAGATTTTGCGCTGGCCGAGGGGGAGGACGAAACGCTCGAAGGTTGGCAGACCGGTCATCGAGCCTATTTTGAACGCAATGGAGGTTGGCAGTCAGATATGGAACTGGTCTGTGAGCGTTTCCGTATGATAGAAGATTTTGACTCATCGAGAAGTTTGGAAGACGGCACAATAGACGTAGCAAATGAAACGTAGAACAAGCCGCTCCATCCAACGGCGGGTAACGCTCCAGTTTGAATCCGGGCTTCCATCCCCGCCGTGGATGAGCTAGACGTTCTGCCAAAAAATATGGGAGACCCATTCACCAAAGATCGACCGGAGAATCTGGCTATCCCAGCGCACTCCAAATCACTGGCGGCGCGTCAAATTGAATTGTCGGCTGTAACACCGCTCGGGGACAGGCTATCTATTCGGGTTGAATAACAGTGAGATTCAATAATCCATAATTATTCCGAAATAATTAATCCGTCCCCGCTACTCTCCAAAACCAAACGGGGGATTCCAAGAGCTGTTGACCACCCGCAAACTTTGGCATATTGTCAATCATGATAATGAAGTCCGTTTCTGCTCGCTACGATGGTGAGAGGGTGCTGTTTGATGAGGACATTTTTATTCCTGCCGATGCGCGCTTGGTTGTAACTATTCTGGAAGACGTTGATAATGACAGGCTTGACTTTCATTGTCTTGCTACAAAAACGTTTGCCGATGCCTTCGACGAAGATGAAGTGGAGTATTCGGAAGATGATTTACGCCGATGATTCCGGGAGCAATCATTCTGGCAGAGGGCAGAGAGGCTAGGGACAGAGTATCAGATAATTTCAAGTAGTTTTTTCGATTTTATTTTGTGGCCGACAACTGGGCATACAGGAACGTCCAATTATTGTTTTTAAAATAATTGGTCTTATTGTTAATTTTTCTGGCATTTCAGAACCGAACTTAGATTCGGTGAATGCTTCAAATTGGGAAGGGTGTCGCTGGCGTGCTGGCCATCTATCCCCTATCCTTGGTACGCTGGGAATAATCGTTGCTCATCGGCACGATACAGTATCTTTAACCATAGCCCGCCTGCTTTTACTTCGAAGCAGGCGGGGAGGGGTGACCAGCACCAGGCACTCTGTCCCGAGCCTTCCGTTTCCGTGGCACCAAATAGTTAGCCATGCGGTCACCCTCCCCATTTACTTGCTATTGACTTGTTCCAGTCCAGTTTTGAAATTACCAAAAGCCTCCAAATACAAGGCGTTAAAGCAAAAATTATTATCTACCTCCGGGGCCACCGGTTTGAACGGAACCGGCAACAATACCGCTATATCCACACAAACTGTCTATTTTTCCAAGTTTACGAGGCTCCCCCAGTTCTCCGGCGGTGCCCCATGCGATAGTAAACCCTATACCCGGAATGCTTGTTAAAAATGCATAAGGAGTTGAGGCCAGGAGCACTGCGTTTTCAATCCTCAAGCTCCAAGCCGTTTCTTCAGTGCATTCATACAATTCCACCAGGGCTTGCAACGAATTCTGTTGAGAATTGACCCGAAGCGGGTTGGGTGGGAGTGATTGTTTCGCAAAACCTATCAATTGCGAGGCGGTTTCTTCCGGGTTTTGAACCTTCCATCGTCTTAGGGTTTGGGCGAACGCAGCCGGCTTCTTTCTCGCGATCTGAGTGCATGAAAACTGATCCTTCATCAGTTCCAGGGAAGCTGGTCCAAATGGAGTTATTCCGCTTTTGCTGCCATCAAGGAATCCCGGGAAAAGGCGGTCCACATGAGTATGGATTTGATTCGATAAAACAGTGCTCTGTTTAACCTGAGCGTGCCGGGATCTCGATAGGTTTCGAATATCCAAATAGATTGAATATTCCTTGTTTTCGCCTGGGTCGCCATAGACTTGAGCCCTGCGGGAAAGGAGTGTTTTTGCAATCCCCAGAAGTGCGAGCTGATCATTTGATGCGATTTCGTTTTCTCTATTTTGTTTGGCCTTCAGGGCATTGACGCCCAAAATCAGAAAGTTTAGTTTTTTGAGACAGTGGAGAAAATTTTCGACATAGGAAGGAAAGTCCTCACCACCTATAAAGATATGTTTCCGGGGGATCTTTCTTCGTCGCGCCGTAGCGTCGATTTGCTCAGTGAGAAAAGAAACTCCCTCCAATGAATTAAACACCGTAAAAGGTTGTTTTAGAATGTCGCCAGTTCCGTCGCAAACAAGGGCGACATGTTTGGATTTGGCATAGTCGACGGCTACACAGATGATTTTTTCAGGTGATTTGGCCTGCTCAAAAATCGCCTGGAGTTGCGGGCATTGAGTTTTATAAATGGATTTCATCAAGGCACTATACTTAAGAAATATTAAATTTCCGCGCCGGAGGAGTCGAGCGAGCTAAGCCCTATCGGGCTCGCTCGCCTCCTCCGGACGCCCCTTGATACTGTCCCAGACAAATTAAGGGGCTGCTTTTGTGGATCACATCTTTGCGGCCAACCGCGAACACTTTGGCAAACGACGCACCAACGAAGCCCGGCAAATGCGTGGCGGGAATTGGGGAGATCTGCGGGTGCTTTGCGATTTGTAGAGTGACTAACGAATTTGGCCTGCGAGCGGCAATCGCAACGATCTGGCATTAAGACGGAGAAAAATGATTAATTTAACAAAAATTAAATATCAGGGTTGACTTCATTCTTATTTCTGATTTAACTGTAATTTTTATGAAATCGGAAAAATTAACCTTAATCAAGAAGCCATTGTTGTTAACACTGGTCGCAAGCCTGATGTTGGGATGCGTCAGTTGTACACCAAGGCAAAAAACAGTTGGCGCGGGTGCCGCCGCGGGTGCCGTCATTGGAACCATCATCGCTGATGGTGATGACCATAAAAAAGGAGCCTTAATTGGAGCTGGAGTTGGTGCTCTGGCAGGTGCCGCCGTCAATAATAGTCGCGACCGTTGACTCAATCGTTGGTCGGGAATTGGCTGAAGCCCCGATGTGGTACGGACTGGATCAGAGGAAGAATTTAGCGAAGCTGGACAAAGGATCTACCTCTACCAGGGTAGTCCCAAGGAATTTGATGGGCCAGACGAGAGACAGACAGATAGTTTCAGGGACAATTTGATAATCAATAGCTCCGAATTAACGTTTTAGTCCGTAGCTGTTTAATTGGAATTCCTCTTTTTTATTCTAAAAGGTATCCTGCTGGTCTTCGTTTGGAGGTACACACATTTTAGCCGACCTTAGACCGCAAACGATGATCAGACTTGGCTCGGTGTTTGGTGATGGAACTTAATTGTAACCAACGCCTCGTTTTCACAATCATCGGACTTGTCATTCCCGTGGCCCAGTTGATTTTCCCGGATGGCAAATCAAACCTATAAAAAGTTGGTCAGTCTCAGCCGGGAACTTCAAATTCTTAAAGACACCGAGGCCCTGCTCGGATGGGATCAGGAAGTGAATATGGCAAAAAAAGGGGTGGCTTATCGCGCCTCGCAGATTTCATTCCTCAGCGGGGAAAGTCACATCCGGTTTACCCGGCCGAAAGTGGGGGAATGGATCAACACCGCCAGTCAGGACGACTCGCTCGACGCCAAACAGCGGGCAAACATCCGGGAGTGGAGGCGCAATTACCAGCGGGAGACCTGTCTCCCCCTCAAACTCGTCAAAAAACTGGCCGAAACCCGGGTGATGGCACATGAAGCCTGGGCGGAGGCAAGGGAAAAATCAGACTTCTCCCTTTTTCGTAAGCCACTTTTGGAGTTAATCGATCTTTGCAAAGAGCAGGTCAGTCACTGGGGGTATCACGACACTCCGTACAATGGTCTTCTCGATATTTACGAAAAAGGGGCCACCATCGAGTCGATTGATACGGTGTTTGAAGATTACAAAAAGGATCTCATTCCTCTGGTGGAGCAGGCCTGTGCCCGGGAAAATTTCTCGCCCGGCGCTCTCGAAACTTTTTACCCGGTTGAAAAACAAAGCGCGCTCAACCGCGAGGTCGCTGAATCAATTGGCTTTGATTTTGAAGCCGGTCGGATCGATACCGCAGTGCATCCTTTTTGCACTGGCCTGGGCCCGATGGATACGCGCCTGACCACCCGGTATGACACCAGCGATTTCCGCAGTTCACTCTACGGAGTCCTCCACGAAGCGGGCCATGGTCTTTATGATCAGGGGCTTGATTCCGGGGACCACGGACTGCCCTGTGGCGAAGCCGTCTCGCTGGGTGTTCACGAGTCCCAATCCCGACTCTGGGAAAATCATGTGGGCCGCAGCCTCGCTTTCTGGGAAAAGTGGCTCCCCATCGCCGCCGGTTATTTCCCAAACCTTTCGAAACTGACTCCGCAGGAGATGGCCCGGGCCGCCAATCAGGCCTCGAAAAGCTTTATCCGGGTCGAGGCGGATGAAGTTACCTATGATCTCCACATCATCCTCCGCTACGAGATTGAGAAGGCGATCTTCAGTGGCGATCTTGCCATTGATGACATCCCGGAAGCCTGGAATGAGAAATTCAAAAAATCATTTGGATTAAAAGTCAAAGACTCCGCCCAGGGTTGCCTTCAGGACATTCACTGGAGCATGGGTGGGTTCGGTTATTTCCCCACCTACACCCTTGGCAATCTGAATGCCTCGCACCTCGTCGCTGCGGCGCGGACCCAGTCACAAATCGCAAAAGATATGGATCACGCCGACTTTGGCAGCCTGCTCGCCTTTATGCGGGAGCGCATTCACCAGCCCGGCAGCCTCCTCTCACCCGGGGAATTAATCGAAAAAGCAGCCGGAAAACCGGTCAGTTCCCAAGCCCATCTCACCCACCTGAAAAGCCGCTACCTGTAACCAAAAACAAACGCCGCCGAGAGAATAGAAATTCTGACGGCGGCGTTCCCTTGGTATTTGGTGGAGTAAAACCACCTTGGTCAATGAAGCTAAGTTTCATTAAAAAGTCCATTTAATTTTGTCGCAAATTTCTATTTGACTTTTTCAAAAAGCCTAAAAATCGAAAAATAGACCTTCGCGAAACTTATCTGACTTTACAAATCCCCCATTAATTGCTGTACTCGCCATTCATGAAAGTTTCCATCGTTCTCCTCATCTTCATTCTTTTGGTTAGCATCGGCCATTTCCTTTTTGATTTTGGATTGCTCGGCACTCCGGCTTACGAATATAAGGCCCTTGCTGCTGCGCAAATGGATGAAATCGGTTTCAAAAAATTGGCCGAGGAAAATGGCATCAAGGTCGAGGAGGATGGGAAAATCAAATTCCCCAATGAAATGCGATCAAAATTGGTGAAATTCAACATGCTCCCCTACACCATCGCCGAAATCGAGAAAGAAGGCTGGATTCTTGTGACCGTTACATCGGACGATCACTACCTGTTCCGGAAGCGCAAATAAAAAGAAGGTGTTCCGTAGCGGAATTTGCAAAAAATTCCGATTCGCGAATTTCCAGACCCAACTTTTTACACTGCCACGGGAGCAGCCCCCACCAGTTGCATAAAATCATTGAGACGACCGCTAATTGTCTCAAATGAAATGAGTTCCGTAGCCAGTTTTTGCGCTTTTTCGACCGTATCCTGGTAACCAACTGGATCAGACAGCACCCGGGTCGCCTGTTTCAGGACCTTGTCTATTTCCTGATCTTTCAGGCAGAAATC
>JBGSJM010000146.1:0-16317 GCA_041742015.1 Verrucomicrobiales bacterium
TTTTCCGAACTCGAAATCTCAAAATTTCTGGGAGAAGGCGGCTTTACCGATATCGAAATCACTGTGGTTGATCGGGAGACAGAGCCGCCCAATTTCCAGACTTTAATGGCGATCGGAGTTAAGCCGAAGAGGTCTCTGGGATAAAGCTGTTTCCCATCAGTTCACCTTGCGTATCGCCATGGGTTCGGAGAATCCTTTGAGCTGCCTGGGGGGGAGCGGAGTGGTGGCCACGGCCTCTCCGAGTGCGGTGGCGGTTTCCTCGTCACAAACGATTTCACCGGCCTGGGCGATCCCACAGAGCCGCGAGGCGAGGTTGACTCGGTGCCCCAAAACTGTGTAGCTGAGGCGCTGGTCGGAACCCATGCAGCCAGCCACCACCGAGCCGGTGGCGATGCCGATACCAATTTCCAACGGGTGACGGGAGGTGTGGTTCAGCTCGCGGCGAATGCGGATCATGGCCTGGGCGCACTCCACGGCGCGGAGAGTATCATTGCCGGTGGTGACGGGCGCTCCAAAAAGGACCATGATCAGATCTCCCACGAATTTATCCACAATTCCACCATGGTCGTAAGCCAGTTTGGTTAATGCGGTCATGTGTTCGTTGAGGAGTTCGATGACCTCATGGGGCGGCATTTTTTCGGTGAGAGCGGTGAATCCCCGGATGTCGCAAAAGAGGATGCTCACATCCCGAAGCTCGCCGACAAGTGCGTCGCGGTTTTCGATGAGTCGCTCGGCCACGGTCCGGTCTGCCACGGCATTGAGCACGCTGCGATATTTCTCCTGGAGGGCCAGTCCGGACGCCATGTCATTAAAGGCACGCGCCACCCGGCCCAGTTCATTGCGGGTCACCGGCACCCGCACATCAAAATTACCCTGTTCGATTTTTTGAGTGGCGATGACCAGTTGACTGACTGGTCCGGAAAGACTTCGGGAAGTCAGCATCACCAGCACAAAAGCCACCAGCAGGGCGGCCGCGCCCAGTCCGACAGCACTGCGGCGCAGATCGCCGATCTCCCGGTCGAGGGCGGCAAGCGAGTAAAAACTAACCTGCACCGCCTGGGGAAAGGGGCTTTCCGGATTAAGCACCCGATAAATCAGACGATGGCGAACCCCATCAATGGGCAGAATCAGCTCCCGCTTCTCGCGGTGAGATTGATTCAGAGAGCGGGCTACGGCGGCGGCCACCGCTTCTCTTTGATCTTCAGGCACGGTGGCGGAAACCAGCTTTTCTTCCACATAAATGCCGCTCATGATTTCCCCATATTCACTGCGTTTGCTCTGCTCGTAAAGGACCCGGTCAGCCAGGGAGATCATTGGCAGACCGAAGACAATGGCACCAAGGAATTTTCCATCGTTGGGATCGCGCATGGGGGTCACAAAAACCTCCCGCACCTGCTCACCGCGTTTGTCACCCGCTTCAACGATGAGATAGCCCACTTCCTGTTGCTTCAGGGTTTCATCAAAGTTTGAATCACCCAGCCAGGGAATTTTGGGTGAACGACGGCTGACTTCCTGCTCCGTCACCGGGCTGCCGGAACGCTGGCGCTGGCTGCGAACAAATTCACCCTTGTGATCGATCAGGGCAATAAAAGGGGCTGATTGAGATAGCGATGAGCCCTGTGGACGGAGCATTTCCAGTGCAAATTTGCCTTTTTCCTCCCGGCGATCATCGGGACGGCCCGGCAGACCGGGGCGTTGAATCATTCCACCGGTCGGGGGCTTGGGCAAATTGCCGATTTCACTCTGGAGTCGTTCCTTGGCGAGCTTTTCCAAAGCCGGTCGCATTTCCCCGGTTACCTTCGTAAAATCTCCCTCGCGCATGGCTTTCAGCGTCGCCGGGGTCTGGGCCAGCTTCTCCAGCACGCTGGACAGTGCCTCAAACCGCTTGTTTTTCGCATGGTTGACGGAGGTGATTTGATTTTCAAACTGCTCTTCAAAAAGCCGCTGATACGTCGCACTGAATTTCCATTCCGCCAGCAACAGCGCCCCGATCAAAACCCCGGCTACGACCGGGAAGATGGTCAGGATGAGTTTGGCGCGGAAACTGGAGAAAAACGTCATTAGAGAAGGTGTGATACCTCAAACCCCGCCCCGGCGCGAAAGCTGCGCGGCAATTTATTTCATCCGTAGGTTCAGACGTGAGTCGAGCGGTCGGTGAAGTCGTGATTCCTCGCCTTGATTCGCCAGCTATCCGACCACTCACGAGCGAAGTCGCGCTGGTATCGGTAGTTCACCAAAGCGGTAATCAGCATGGTGATCAGCGCCCCGAGTGCGGCGAGGGCCATGTCTTTGTGCGCATCCCAGATGTCGCCCTGAGTGCCGAGATAAGCCTGGCCAAGATCCCCGCCGAGCACGACCGCAGCCAGCCATTCAATTAACTCATAAATCAATGAGGAAGACATCGTCAAATCCAGTGGCAGGAAGTAGCCCCAGAATCCGCGAGCCCTGACAATTCGCAGGAAGATCTCGCGGATCGGGTAGGCCAGCAACAGACCGTAGAGAAAATGGACGACTCGGTCGAAGTGGTTGCGCTGCCAGCCAAACATATCATTGAAGGAATGCCCGGTGAGCAGGCTCCACCATTCATTGTAAGGCACAAGGGAGTAGGTGTAGTGCGCTCCGATCTGATGGAGGCAGGCAAAAGAGAAGATGAGCGAATGTGACAGGCGCGAGAACAGGCGGTTTCGATACGCGACAATGAAAATCGGGAGCAGGAGGATCACCATAACGTTCTCCAGTATCCAGTCCATCCGATTGGTGGGCTGGATGCCGAGCGCGATCCAGAGCACCGCGAAGATGGCGGTCAACCATTTGGCATGGCGCTCATAACTCATGGTTTGAGTATATCCTTTGAACCCATCATTTCATGTGGTTCTTCTCGGGAATCCTGGGTTCTGGGTTGAGATTGTGGATTTTTTAATTGGTGCACCGGGCACTTCTTTTCTTTCGATACTTGACCAATCGTCCAAAATCAAGATGATCATGAGTTTATGACCCGGAACAAAAAACATCAGCCAGCCTCCCAAAAACAGCTCATCGCGATTTTCAGCTTCACCTTCCTGTACATCGCGATCGCCATCGCCACCTCCCTGATGAGGGGAAACCGGGAATTTGTGTTTTACATCGCGGTCATGGCCGTGATCATTTTTGGGTTGGATTTTCTGCACCGTCGGGTCGGGCTCAGCTCCAGCATGCTTTGGGCCCTGTCGATTTGGGGACTCACCCACATGGCGGGCGGGCTGGCACCCATCCCTGCGGCTTGGCACAGTCCGGATGTCCCCGGCGTACTTTACAATTTGTGGTTCATCCGGGATGTCCTCAAGTATGACCAGGTCGTTCATGCCTACGGCTTCGGCATTACCACCTGGCTCTGCTGGCAGGCCCTCATTTCCCGGATCTCGGGGCCAAAAAATGAACCGCGCGCCACCCCGGGCCTCATGATTCTGTGCGCTGCCGCCGGAATGGGATTCGGCGCGTTCAACGAGATCATCGAGTTTATCGCCACCCTGACACTGCCGGAAACCAATGTGGGCGGCTACGCCAACACCGGTTGGGATCTGGTTTCCAATTTCATCGGGGCCTGTGGGGCGGCTCTCTTGATTTACTTTTTCAGCCCCAGAGAGGAAGCCCCGCCGACCAGGTAGGGATTATTCCAGGGCTCGGAAGGTTACTTTTGCGTCGCCCTCCCTGCCCTCGGGCCAAGTCGCCCCCTCCGCTACCCAGCGACGGAAAAGGGCCACTTCGTCGGCAGTAAGCCGTGGACCCACCATCGGCATTTGTTTTTCATGGAAAAGCGGGTTCTCAATCGCCGCGATGAGAAGGCTCGCCTCCGGTTTTCCCGGGACAATGTAGACCTTGCCATCCTTGGTTGTGGCAAAAGCCAGCTTCGCGTTTTCGAAGCTGATCCGATCTGGCAGAGTTTCCCGGTTGTGGCAATGCATGCATTTTTCCTCGAGAACTGGCTTGATCTGCTTCTCGAAGGAGACAGCAACCGGAGCCTTCTGATCCGGCTTTGTTTTGTTGTCTTTTTTCTCGCCGCAGGAAGGCTCTGTCAGGAAAATAATCGCCAGAGTCGCAAACGAAATGAAGACGGAAATTGATGAAGAGGAAGTAGACTTCGGCATACCGATGATTCAGCGGCTGTTAGTCTTTCGGGTTTCCCTGTTTTTTCCGTAAACGCTGAACGGTTTTGAGAGGCAGATCGGTCAATTCGGCAATTTCCTTATCACTTTTCCCGGTAAGGATCATCTTTTTCGCCACTTTTTCGATACCCTTCTCCATGCCTTTCTGCATGCCCTTTTCCATGCCCTGCTCGATACCCTTTTCGATGAGTTCTTTGCCAACGCGGGTTTCTTCGATGGGTGTAAGTTGTGCGATCATTTTGCGAAATTGCTGACTGTCGAGATTTTTGAATCGTTGTGAAATAAAATGAATGAACACATCTCCTAAAACTCTCCGTTCATCATCTGTTAGGCTTGGGTTGACCTTGATCGAATTGTAATAGGTCGCCGCCTGCTTTTCAAGTTCTTTATCATCTACGGTCAACGGTGCCAATACCGCAAGCAATGGAGAGTCTGGGTTTCGTTCCCTGAGCTTTTCGATTAACTCATCCAAGAATAGAAATTCAATGCCAGAATGCCGATCCTGATTGGCTGGTAACAAGGTGCGATCACCAAAAATCACGATCCCTTTTACTTCCCGTGGCAGATATCCCATTCGCAGGCAATCAAATGGTTTGTTGAGATTCTTCCAGACCATAGCCCGGGCCAGATCGGCGCGATTGAAGATAGAATGATCAAAATACATCTGTAGTTCCGCAATCCAATGGGTCGCGTCCTTCCTGATTGGTTCAAACAACAGGTCACAGCTGACTTGCAGAGTCTTTTTCAAGGTTCGGGAACTGGCGGATTTAAAATCCGGCATCGCCAAATCTGTCAATTCTTCGAATCGAGCGGGGTTGGACTCAAAAATCTCGAAAAAAGCGGTATCAGTTGTCATGGGCCACTACCTTCGGAGAATGGTTCAAAATTGCTAAACTAAAAGCCAAAATTCCGGCATTTAACAGGGTACAATCGGAGACTTAATAGGGTTTAAACACCCCGCTCCCCTGGGAGCGAGCTATTTGCCGGAGACGCCTGGCTTTAGGGGCATTGAGATTTCCAGCGCTGCGAAGCGTTCTTCCAAGGTTTCGCGAAATGGCACGTGGCATTTCAGGCATTGGTTTTGGATGGGAATGCTTCCGGCGTAACGGTAAACACCCTTTTCCACGGTTTCATGTTCCGCTTTGCCTTCGGCCACTGCTTTCAGGGCGGCTTCCTGCCAGGGGTCTGTCGCTTTGTTGTCCACATTCATGACGGTGATTTCCGACGCAAGCCACCGCATCTTCACGCCCTGTTCTTCAGCCATGGCGGCAAATACATCCTCAAGAGATTCGGATGGAATCGCCTTGCTGTCGCCCTTGCGGAAAAAATCGCGATGCATGATGCGAAGGGCTCCGTGAATGGCGGCGTGCAGCAGCCTGGCCCGGTCTCTGGCTTCCTCGGAAGTGGCGGGCGGTTGTGGGGGCGTGGGTGCTGCGACCACTGCGGCTTGGGGGTTGGGCTGCTTTTTGGATTCACCGGGGCTAGGAGAATCGGGATCTGCTCCGAGACTGATACCGACCAGCAAAAGCAGAATTCCAATTCCTGCCGTTCTGAAAATTGTACGTTTCATGGTTCTGAAATTGGTGCCGAAGTAATCCGGAGTCTATTTTTTTCCGCTACGGTATCCAGTGTGTTTTGGAAGGAGATCTTTGCCGCACTCAGTTTTTCTCCGATGAGCGGCCAGAAACTGTTTCATTGCGCCTGAGTGCGGTGACGATCTGCTGCAAATCCTCTTCGCTGATATCGACGAACGAATTAATCGAGCGAAGCGCTGTGATGATTCGGTCGTGATCGGCTTCCTCCCCGGGCGTTGACGTAGAGGGTTTTCCCAACGGTCTACTTAAGTTGGATGGATAGCGTCGCCATGCAAAAGGATAATTAAAGAGCACCGCCAGTGTCACCATAATGAGAGCATTGGTTAGCACCGGGAATAGAACGAAAGAGTATCCGAGGTCCGCAACGGCCTCGCCACTCATCACTGCGGTGAACGCAGTAGCTCCGCCGGGCGGATGGATGCATTTCAGTTGATGCATCGCACCGATCGAGAGCCCGACGGCGCAGGCCATCGCGATATAGGGATGGTCGATCCATCGTGCGCAAGTCACACCGATGAGGGCGGAGAAGCCGTGTCCCGCGAGCACAGGGTAAGGCTGCGAGAGTGGACCGTGTGGGTTTGCAAAAAGTAATACCGAGCTCGCTCCCATTGAGGCTACTACAGCCGTAGCACCGCACTGAGGGAGCGCGGAAAAAGAGAAAAAGGCGAGCAAAAGCATCGCTATGCCGCCACCGATCGTCGCTACAAAACGTTCGCCCGCATTCACCACGATCATTTCAACACCGAGCCATTTAGGCCATGAGGGACGATTCATCGAAGATTTCCGAGGTGTTGATAGTCAATTGCTGATTGGAAATTCATTTTTTAAGTCCTTTTGTTTGAGTGATCGGGCGGACGGGGGTTGAAGGGAGCAGGGGGAGAAAGGATCAATTTTATTTTCATTGTTCAATCGGATCATTGATTCTTGAACGTGTCAAACTGCTCAAACCGGGAAATCTGGTTCTCAACGGTGTTTTCAACGATATGTGAGGAATGATTGGCAAACTCACGATCACCCTGCTTTGCCAGCAGCTTCCCACTCAATTTTAGGGTTGTAGTTTGGTCTCCAATGTAATCAAATAAGCTTCTCTGCACTTAAAATGAGAAATAAATCGAGCAAAATAGGGTTTGTCTACAGGATCTGGCAATCCTTGTTGGCGATTTTGATTCTGCAAATCGCCCCTTCGCTTCATGCCGAAAACTTCGCTCTCGCTGAAAATGGTCGTGCGTTGGTTCCGATTGTCGTTTCCGAGCAAACCAAGGCCAGCGGCGCTGAACTGGCCGCGATGCTGAAACGTATCACGGGAGCTGATTTTTCCATAGAAAGTTCCTTGGTGCCACGCTGTATCGAACTCGCCATCAATCCTGCCCCGCATGCGGTTACCGAACGTGAGAACTACACGCTGCGCACCGGGAAAGATCGTCTCGTGATCCTCGGCAACACACCCGCAGCGGTTGAACACGCAGTGTGGGATTTGCTCCATCAAATCGGATTTCGCCAGTTTTTTCCGGGGAAAACGTGGGAAATTCTGCCCCGCACGCCCTCACTGAGTATCGATGTGGATGTGAGCGAGTCACCGGACTACCATGCACGGAAAATTTGGGCTGGTTTTGCCTATCTCAAAGAGCGACAGGATGTTTATGATGAGTGGTGTCGGCGGAACCGGGCTACTTCCGGGATTGAGCTGAATTCTGGCCATGCCTACGACGGAATCATGAATCGTCAGGAGACAGAGTTTGCCAAACATCCAGAATTTCTAGCTTTGGTGGATGGAAAACGGCAGAAACCAAAGTTTTGTATCGCGAATCAGGGTTTGCGAAAACTCGTAGTCAAAGATGCGCTGGAACAATTCGAGAAGGATCCGACCCGTGACTCGATTTCCTGTGACCCAAGTGATGGCGGCGGCTGGTGTGAGTGTGTGGAATGTGCAAAAATTGGTAGTGTGTCGGACCGCGCTTTGATGCTGGCCAATGACGTGGCGGAAGCGGTAAATGCTTCAAAACCAGGTCGCCTCATCGGCATGTATGCCTATAGTGAGCATTCCCCGCCGCCCGGGTTCCAGGCCCATCCCCAGGTTGTCATCAGCGTGGCCACGGGTTTTATTCGCGGTGGTTACACGGTGGATCAACTGATCTCCGGCTGGCAGGTGAAAGCAAAAATTCTCGGCATCCGCGAATATTACAGCGTAAACACCTGGGACCGCGACCTGCCCGGCGCGGCAAGGGGTGGTAACATCGACTATTTGCGAACCACGATCCCGCACTTTTACACCAGTGGTGCGCGCTTCATGTCAGCGGAATCGAGTGATAATTTTGGTCCCAATGGCCTCGGCTACTATCTCGCTGCGAGGATGTTGTGGGATGTGGAGGAAGCGCAAAATATTCCCTCCCTGATCGCTGATTTTCTCGACAAATCGTTTGGGTCGGCCCGTATTCCGATGGAGAAGTTTTATGATCTTCTCGATGGCACCAAGCGTCACGCACTGAGCGACGACCTGCTCGGCAGGATGTTTCGCCTGCTTGAGGAAGCTCGCACTTTGACCCACGACTCGGCGATACTGGCGCGCCTGGATGACCTGACACTCTACACCCAATACGCCGGGCTGTATCACGACTATGCCTCCGCCCAGGGAGGGGAACGGCAGCAGGCCTTTGAGCAACTTTTCCGCTTTGTCTGGCGGATCCGACTCACGGGCATGGTGCATGTTAAGGCGCTGTGGCGCGATTTACCCAATCGGGACAAATCCATCTCTCTCCCGGCGCTCGCCAAATACAATGATCCAGATGCGACCAATCCCTGGAAGTCCAACGAAGCTTTTTCGTCCGATCAAATCGCTGGGTTTATCCGCGACGGCATCGCAAATCGCAAGCTGCTCGACTTTACCCCCGTTGCCTACAGCAACAAACTTGTGCCTGTGGCCGCCTTGAAGCTCCCTCAGGTGCCGCAGGGGAATGCGGGTATTTATTTGCGAGGGGTTCGCGATTTCTGGACATGGATCGACCAGGAACCCGCTGCTCTGAAGCTTACTGGCAGGGCAGGCATCATCTACCCAAACCGTGGACCCGCCAAGGTGGATCTCTACCCGCTCGCCGAGGTGGAAAGCAAGGCTGTGGCTCATTTTGAAATTCCGCCCGACAAGGGGGATCACGTGGTAGAACTAAAGACTCGATTCGCCGGTCTCCATCGGATCGAAGTCAGTGATGGTACTCAGGGGACGCTTATTTCCTGGGCTGATGGCATGCCGATGACCATCGTCAGCAGTCAGGAGCAGCCCGCCAAGCTTTTTGGCCGCTGGCATCTCTACTTCTACGTGCCGAAGGGAACTAAAATCATCGGTGGCTTTAGCGAGGGCGAGGGTTTTGTGCTCAATCCTGCACAGAAAACGGTGCATACCTTTGGTGACAAACCCGGCTATTTTAGTATCCCCGTGCCGGAAGGAGAAGATGGCAGGCTCTGGAGTTTCAAACACTGTGCCGGAAATCGATTCCTCATGACTGTGCCACCCTGTCTGGCGCGGGATGCCAGCGAGCTGTTGCTGCCAGAGGAAGTGGTGAAAAACGATTCTGGTAAAGCTCTCCCGTAGCTGGGAAGACCCAAGCATTCCGAAAAAAGCAAATTTCTCGCTATGGGAATCGATCTGACCTTCGTATGAAGTTTAATGCAATTTTATTGCATTAAATTGAAAATCGTTTAACAAGTCACTTATGCGTAAAATATTTAGCACATTGGTATTTTTTACTGGAATAATTGGTTTTGCTCTGGGTGCCCCCGGTGACAAACCTGTGGTCTATGTTTCAGTGCCTCCTTACAAACATCTCGCAAGTCGTGTGGCCGGAGATGCCTTCGAAGTCAGAAGCATCGTTTCGGAATTGGACGATCCCCATAGCTTTTCCCCCACACCCAAGCAAATCATGCAACTGAGCCAGGCCTCAGTCATTTTTACGGGAGAAATGCCTTACGAAGAAGATGTTGTCGAAGCACTGCTCAGTGGAAATGCCAAAATCAAAGCCTGTTCTTTGTCCGCCAATGTTGAGCTTCTCCAGGGATCTTGTGAGCATTGTGCAGAACACGGTCACAATGATAAGGAATTTGTCTATGTAAAGGGGCAGGATGACAAAGACGACGCCAAACATGATGACAAAGACGACGCCAAACATGAGCATGCCGAACATGAACACGAGCATGATCATGATCATGAATTGGATCCGCATCTTTGGCTTTCTCCCAAAGTCCTAAAGATCCAGGCTACCACGATGGCCGGTTTCTTAAAAGAGGTCGCTCCAGCCGCAGCCACCCAGATCGATGCCAACCTGAAAGCTGTCCTTGCAGATCTTGATGCCCTTGATGCCAAGTTAGCCGAAAAACTGGCTTTTATGAAAGGGCAGACTTTTTACGTCTATCACGGAGCTTTTGCCTATTTTGCAAGAGACTATGGTCTCAAGCAAGAAGCTATCGAATCAGGCAGTCGCCGCCCGGAACCCAAGCAAATCGCCACCCTGATCGAAAAAGCCAAAAAGGACGGTGTAAAATTGGTTTTTGTTCAGCCACAATTTGACCAGAGCAGTGCCAAGACCCTGGCTGAAGCCATCGGCGGGCAGGTCATGGAACTCGACCCATTGAAGGAGGATGTATTTGCCAATCTCAACGGGATCGCCGAAACCATCACCCAGAGTTCTGTGGTTCGGTAGTTCTGGAGTGTGGGAGGAGTGGAATAATGGAGTGTGGGAGTATTGGGTTTGAAATCAAGCCTCCATCACTCCACTTCTTCATCCCTCCTCTCTTCTCACGGCAGCAGCTTGACGAGGAAGTCTCTGCCCCGGCGTGATCGCACCAGGGTGTCGGCCACGGTTTCATGTTCTCGTGACGACATTTCGACGATCAGGCCACCACGGAATTGGTAACGGTGAAGCTCGGAAATCAGCCAGGGCCAGTCGATGATTCCCTCGCCGGGAATGAGATGGGCATCCCAGTCACCGCGATTGTCGCTGATATGGACCATCTTGAGATGACCGGAGAGTTTGTGAATCACATTTCCCAGATCACCGCTCAAAAGGGCATGGCCGGTGTCCAGGCAGGTTCCCACGGTGCAGGTATTGATCTCTCCGAGAAGATACATCATGTCGCTGGTATGCCCGAAAAGAAGGTGGGGAAGCATGTTTTCCAGAAGGAGTTGAACCCCGACTTCACAACAATACGCAGCCACTCGATTCAGTGATGTGGCAGCGTGTTGCATGTGGCGGAGAAATTCCTCTTGCGGCGGTCGCCCCTCGCGTTCCGGGCCGGGGTGCAGCACAATGTTTTCGGCTCCCAGCACGGAGGCGGCTCGACACGCCGTGATCAGTTCATTTACCGCAGCCTCACGCACTACGTCGTCCGGCGAGGTGATGTCAATCCGGTCCGCAAAGGGTGCGTGGAACGAGATGGGACGCAGACCAAGATTCCGCATCATCTCTCCGGCACGGCGGACTTCATCCTCGTGATGATAGTTGAGATGCTGGGGAAACGAGCAGACTTCAATATTTTGAAATCCGCTGGCGCGAATTTCTTCGAGCACCGTGAAAATGCTGTGGCGATAGAAACAACCAGTGGACAGTCCGATGGGCCAGGTAGAATTCATGATACGATGCGGGAATGCAGGATTTGGTGGGTGGATTCAAGCGAGCAGCCACCCTGCGGCGGAGGAAAACAGAAGCCTTTTTCGCGGGTAGAAGTGCAATTCAGATCAATGAGTGGATCAAGTCCGGTGGCGTAAAGCCCGGCAAACAGCCGGGTATAGAAATCGGCGCGGATCGCAGGCAGGTACTCGTCCCAGTTTACCCCCCATCGAAACGCCGGGTTCTCAAACTTTGAGCGGATCAGGCCCGCGATGTGGCGCGGATGCCACTTTGCCGCTAAAAAACAGCGCACAACATGCTGGATTCCAGCGGGTTTTAGCAGCAAATCATTGGGCCAGGTCAAAATATGCTGTACGCAGGGCGGCAGGGGCTCCATTGGGGTGCGGTCATAAGTTTCATGCCAGCGTTCCCTGGCATCGTGCTGGTCGGAATAGAAATATTCGTGAAATCGCCGCAGGGGCGAGTTTAGATAATCCTCCAGCATCTGCCGGGTTCCTGCTTCCTGCTCGGGAATCCGCACACAGGCACGGCGGGCGAGGTCGCGCACATCTTCATCCACCTGGCGCACTTTGATGGCCTGCCGGATGTCAATCTCATACAGGGGAATGGACAGAAAGTTGGGAATCTCGCCCTCAATCCCAAGCGAGCGCGCCAGACCCGTGACCCAGGGTTTGAGATAACGGGTGAAAGGCATCCTCACCATCCGGGTGTGCAGCGGGTCACCATACTCGGAAATGTCGATGGAGACGATTTCCCGCTGTTTCATGGGATTGGGCCCCACATGCACCGCCGTGATGGCCACGGGTATTTTCGAGTGGGGCGAAGCTGCGGCTTTCACCCGGTGTGCCACATATTCCATGAGCAGTGAAATGGTGGAAAAAGCCCGCTGTGCCTCGCGATGAATCGATCCACCAAATTCTGGCGGCACCCGTGCCTCGCACTCATCCAGAAATTCCGGGGCCGGGCACAGTTCGGCGAGGCGACCCGCCAGAATCGAGGCCTGCGGGATACTCCAGACAAAGTGATGTCCCTGCCCGGTGATCACGTGCAGCGGATAAATACCCCATTGCAGCAGCAGAGCCTCGATCGCCTTCACCACCGGATCCTGGAGATCAAAGGTGCGCCACGGGTCCACAAAAGCTTCAGCAGGCGAGTCAAAGTTCACATATTCCACATCCAAATGCAGCAAAATGGAAGCTGAGTCAGCCAGTGAGCGGGCGATGTCCAGTTCATTGTCCAGATAGTAATCCAGATCTCGTGGAGACCGCAGCAAATGCCGGTCAAACTGGCAGCCATCCGACTGGGTCACATACGCCGCAGTGGCATGTTCCAGTGTCTCCCCGCCAAGAAACTCGACGAGGCGTCTTCCCACCGCTGGGTCCGCGTAAACGGATGGCGGCGCAACAATGGGACGGACGGAAAGTGGTTGGCTTTCTGCCTCAAGCCCAGTCTCCCGGACCGACACTTCAGGCACAACTGGTGGCTCAGATGGAAGTGATCGTTTCCGCCGGGGTTTCCGGGAGCTGACCGATTTCTTGGGCGGTTTGGGTGAGGGCGCAACAGCATCCGGGGCGGCCTTCTTTGCTCGTCCTTTGCTGTTTTTTTTGAAGGGTTTCATGGTATTCGCATGATTCCGAAAGATCAATCGGGGTCGTTGGAACCGAGATCATCGTTTTCTAAATCAAAAGCAGCGGGGTCGAAAGTCACGGGATCACAAATTACGGGATCCTGGGGTTCAGGGGCAACCGGGACCTTATCTGCGGGTTGGCTGGGCGCAGACTCCGGTGCGTCAGGCACGCACTTCACTGGTGGAGTGGGTTTGGGAGGGGTGTTTTTTGGACCCGATAACTTGTCATTCAGTTTTGGCATGAGATTGGTGATTTTTTTGATTCGAACATGAGAATTTTGAAGAGCCTTCAATGGAGAAATCGTTTTTCCAGATCCTTGATTGATTCCTTGGTCAAATCAGCGGCGATGGACTCCTGGATAGAGTTTTGGGCATCACTCGAAAGTTCCGCTTCGAGACGTTTGAGAATGGACTTCGGCGCTGCCAGGATGCAGGGAGGGAAACCCTCTTTGGCGATTACCTGATTAACATGCCCGGCGATCAGAGCGATGTTTCTTTTCTCCATTTCATTTTTCACTTCATGCTCCTCTCCATAAGACATGCCGCCCGCCACTCCTGCCATGTTCCCCTGACCGAATCGCCCTGCTTTGTCAGTGACGCTGTCCCCTAGCGAAGCTTCCCGGTGATCATACGCTGCGGATTCGATTTCATGAAGGTGCTTTCTTACCACAGCCGAATTGGTATCAATTTTCACCTGGAACGCCCTGACTTTGCCAAGATCTGTTAAAACGATAAGAGTATTCATAGAAGTTCAGCATACGGCAATGACCAGCCTCGGTCCAACCAAAAGCAGTCATTCTCTAAGCACCAATTGTGTTCATGGGAGAGAAAAAGCTTACACCGCCAGGTGGAAATACCCGTGGATGTGGGGGTAACCACGGAAGTACCAGACCATGTCGGGGCCTTCGATCTGCCAGGTGTCCCAAACTTTGTCGCTGCCGATATCATAAACACCGCCATAGGTCGAGATGAAGAGTCGCTCGATCAGCTTTTTGTCCTCGATTGTCTTCATGGTAGCGGCGACATCATCGGCGCGGAAACACACGAGCATCCGGCGCATGGTTTCGAGTAGTTTGGCTTGCTGGTCTTTGCTGAGGTCGGCTCCGCTGAGGCCGGGAAGATCGGTTTTCTGCTTCTCGATAACAGCGGCGGGGCTTTCGTCGCGAGGTTCACGCCCGACGAGGATCTTTTCCTGCTGTTTGCCATCAAGCGCGCTAATGAATTCGTTGAGGATGAGGCCCTGATACCAGAACGGATTGCCTTCATGGTCCTTGGACTCGCGGAAGGCTTTGGCGAAGTTACCGTAGAAGATGGGCCTACCGCCGAAACCGAGACCCTGGTCGGTGTGGGCATTGCAGCGACGGGTGACGTGATGACCCGTGTAGATGAACTCAAAATCTTTGTCCTCCGGAGTGCCGAAGAATCCAACCGAGGGCGTATTCTTGATCTGTCCCATGAGATCCTTTTCCACCTGCCAGTTCATCTTCTCGCGATGGTCGGGATGATGCAGGGACTCGAAGATCTGCCGCACCAGATCCTGCTGATCTTTGGTGTAAAAGGTGTGGAGGCGTTGCTCCGGGCAGATATACCACCAGTTGCTGACAAATTGGCGCTTGGGGTGATTAATGGGCAGGATGATCTTGCTGAGCTGCTCCTCCGAAAGACTCTTGTAGAACTGCATGGGCAATGAATCCTTGGCGGCAGTGGCAGCGTGCAAAGATGGAAATGCTGCGAAGGCGGCGGTGGCACCAAAACCGCGAAGGATGAAACGGCGGCTCAGGACCGGGCTGTTGAGAATCGGTGTGGTCGTTTTCATGGATTTATCATCTCAGAAATTTTTGAAAAAAGCCAGCATTTGTTTCCCAACTCCTCCTCCTCTGCATTTGCCGTTTCTCGGCTTCGGTCTCTCATGCCGATAGAAAGAATTTGGATGTTGGATGCCGACACAAAGTATAAGGTTACTATCGCGCATTGAACAGAGTACAATCCGCGCCTAATCCGGCTAAAATGATTTTGAGGACGAGACCACAAATCGCCTGAAAGCCTTTTGCGTTGTGTCAAAAACATGGAAATCCGGAAAAGTTGCTGAAATCGGTCCGATTTTACCGTCACCCACGGAAAAGTTGCCGAAATCGGTCCGATTTTACCGACTTCCACAGAAAAGTTGCTGAAATCGGTCCGATTTTACCCACTTCCACGGAAAAGTTGCCGAAATCGGTCCGATTTTAACCACTTCCACGGAAAGGTTGCCGAAATCAGTCCGATTTTACCGACTTCCACGGAAAAGTTGCCGAAATCGGTCCGATTTTACCGACTTCCACAGAAAAGTTGCCGAAATCGGTCCGTCTTGCCCGTTCCCCGAAAAATCTCGACACCTTTCCCGGCTTTTTGTTAGCCTCTTCGGTGAACCATTCGATGCGCATTTTATCGTCATCACTCTCTATCTATGACAAGCGGGTATTCCCCTCGATTTGGTTTGGATTCATCGGTCGATTCTTTTTCGGGGGGATTGGTAGGATCACTCACAGATGGAATTGGATTTGCCTTTTAATCCACAGTCACTTCGGCGCACGCCGCGAATTGCAGATGGCGTCAACTATCAGAGATAGCAACACACCCGAATTCCCGCTGCCCCAAGCGCTCTGGTGGACGCACGATCCCGGAAAAATTCCTTGCCAGATCACGGCTTTTCCGACATCCTTACTCCCAGACCTCTCGTGGATATCATCTCGGAGGGGCATACGAATAAAAACTGTTAGCTGAAAAAAGAATGGTGTTTCCACCCTCACCTAAAAACGAAAAAGCGGCTTTGGAATATGTCTCGTCATTGCGCAAACGAAGTGGTGCATCCGATTTTCAGACAATCAGTACTCCTATTTTGACCTTTTCTACAGTCGGAGCAATGATGTTAGCTATGACGGTATCATCAGTTGGCGACTTTCAATGGTATAACATCGCACTTTCGGCATTCTTATTTATGTTCGCGGGATTTTGCTTTGTTTCGGCCTACCGGTTCTACGTCCTGCTTCAAGTTTTTGACGATGGACGTTCTTTCAACGATCACCTCAAGGATGGTGGCTCAGGCAACAGCTAACAAGTCGTGGCACACCAAGCGGATTATCTTGGTGTTTACCGGTCTCAGGGTTTTGGATTTCGTCGATTCTGTTACACTTTTCACTTGCCATCCGCTGGGTGCACTTAACGTTCGGCTAGGAAAATGACAACACAGCTTACTTGGTTTGGTGACAAGAAGACTCCGGGAATTTGGAAAATATATGTAACACTTCTTTTCTTTACGTTTGTCCTTCCCATTTCCATGGCGGTATTTTCCGTCGAGC
>JBGSJM010000147.1:0-23126 GCA_041742015.1 Verrucomicrobiales bacterium
GGCAATATGGCTCTGACAAATGGCAATATGGCTCTGACAAATGGCAATATGGCTCTGACAAATGGCAATATGGCTCTGACAAATGGCAATATGGCTCTGACAAATGGCAATATGGCTCCAACAAATGGCAGTATGGGGCCACAGAATGGCAATGCAGACTCTGCACTGCCATCCTTCACGCCAGAATTGCCATCCTTGTCACCCAGAATGCCCCTCGGAATTAGAAAACTGGATGCAGATCCCCCCCACTCTTCCCTTACGAAAGTCATTTCCCGATACAAAAGGTGCTGAAGATAGACCCGAGGATGTCTTCCACATCGGTTTTTCCGACAACTGCACCCACTGAATCAAGAGCTTCGCGAATTTCGAAGGAGACGAACTCGGGAGATTCGTTGGCCCTGAGCCGCTCCAGGGCATCAGAGAGGTTGGTTCGGGCACTTTTCAGGTAGTGTTGGTGGCGGGAATTGATCGCCACGAGATCTCCTTTTTCAAAACTGCCGTCACTTCCAGTGATTACCTTTGAGATCGCTGCCCGCAGGGTGTCCATCCCGCTGCCGGAAAGACAGGAAACCGCTACCAAATCATGGTACTGGCTCCAGTCAGGATGCGGAGGGAGATCGGATTTGTTGAGGATTTTTACGACTTTGGGGCCTGGGGGCAGGGTGATAGATGCGATGTCGCTTTCTGGTGCCGTCGAATCAATCAAGAGGAGAATCAGCTCGGCTTGTGACATTTGCGCAAGGCTGCGCTCGATTCCCTGTTGTTCGATTTCATCACTGCTTTCACGAATTCCGGCCGTATCGATGATTCGAAGAGGAATTCCATTCAGGCTGATGGTCTCTTCAATCGTGTCCCGGGTGGTTCCGGGACGGCTGCTGACGATGGCGCGATCAAAACCAACCAGGAGATTTAACAGACTGGATTTCCCGGCATTGGGAGCGCCGCACAGTACCGTTTTCACTCCCTCCCGCAGGATTCGCCCCCGGTCGGCGGTGGCGAGAAGCTGATCAATTCTGGAGATGAGGCCCGAAATGCGACTGGCAATCAGGTCTTGGGATGCCGGGTCGATATCCTCATCCGGAAAATCGATGTAGGCTTCGACATGAGCTGAAATGCCGATCATTTCCTGTCTGAGGAGTTCCATTTCCTTTCCGAGTTGCCCGGCGAGTTGGGCACCAGCGGCTTTGACCGCGAGATCGGTTTGGGCCGAGATGAGATCCATGATCGCCTCCGCCTGGGTGAGATCGATTTTGCCATTGAGAAAGGCACGCTGGGAAAACTCCCCGGGTTCTGCCGGGACGGCGCCAAGAGCAAAAATCCGCTCAATGAGGCACTGGGTAACGATGGAGCCACCGTGGCAGGCGATTTCAACAACTTCTTCGCCCGTGAAACTTGCCGGTGCATGGAACCAGGTGAGTAACACCTCATCAATCGTGGCTTGGTTTTCATCGAGACATCGACCAAAGTATTGAAAACGAGCCCGGGGATTCTCAGGGAACGGGTGGAACAGCTTTTTAGCAATGGGAACGGCATCGGGGCCGCTCATTCGGATCAAAGCAATCGCACCCTGACCTGGAGGAGTGGCAATGGCGGCTATGGTTGTGGCAGACATGTCGAAAATTAAGGCAAAATTATGTTTTGCCATGTTCTGCAATCTCGTTCAATGATTGAGATGTGTCATCCCGTCTCATCAAAGATCTACCTGAAGCGGAGCGTCCCCGCGAGAAATTGGAACTCAGCGGGGTGAAATCGTTGAGCGACTCGGAGATACTGGCAATTTTTTTCGGCACGGGGAGGGAGGGCGTCAGTGCGATTGATCTGGCCCGTGAATGTATTTCTTATTTTGGCTCACTCAAACAGATGTCGAGAGCGGAGCCAGCTGAATTGCGAAAGATCAAAGGGATCGGTCCGGCGAAATCGGCCCAATTATTGGCGGTGTTTGAATTTGGCCGTCGCCTCGCTCAGGAAACCTTTCGTTCGATGCCGGTGACCTGTCCAGATGATGTGTGCGCCTTGCTCGGACCTGAGATGAGGGCACTTTCCCAGGAATCGGTCCGGGCAGTGCTGTTAAATCACCGCAAAGAGTTGATCCGGGTGGTTGAGATCTTTTTGGGGACGAAATCGGAGTGTTTTGCCGCACCGCCAGAAATTTTGAAGCCAGCGATTGCCAATTCGGCAGCGTCGATCGTCCTGGTCCACAACCACCCCAGTGGAGATCCATCACCCAGTGCCGCTGACATCAGCGCGACGAGAAAATTGCAAAAGGCCTGTGAAACGGTGGGAATAGGACTTGATGATCACGTGATCATTGGTTCGGTAAGCCCCTCATTTCCTGATGGCTACTACAGCTTCCGAAGCAGCGGCCTGCTTTGATTTCTTGATAAAAGCACCCAATTGAGGGGCGGAACCTAATACCAAACAGAGCAAACCTGTTTTAAAAAAGTGTTTTGTTTGAAACTTCACAAATAACTGTGTCTGGTAAGAAATAACTAAGTTTGAATGGAAAAAATAAGAAATTTTCATTGGTGTTTCCTTCAAAAATTGCTAAATGAAGGTGGTGGATTATTATCTACGATTAAGTTTTTTAAAACATAAAGACAAATTAGATTTTGCCCAAGCGTTTACATAGCCATTTAAACTGGCAAACCGGTCGGCTTACCAAAGCTTTCCTGTTCGTTTTTTCGGTGACCGTTTTTGGTATTGGGATGTGTGATTTGAGAGCTCAGAACCTGAGTATTTCCGACAAGGCGGATGAAAATTCTGAGAATTTGGAAATTCATGCGGATGTAACCGATTTCGATGAGGCCACGGGCATGGCGAGAGCCTCCGGGGATGTGATCATCAAGTTGGGAGACATCACAATCGAAGCAGAGGAGGCTGAGTTCAGCCAGAAATCAGGAATTATCCGGGCCACAGGCAAAGTGCGATTATTCAAGGATCGCCAGGTTTTTAATGCGGAAGAGATCTTTTATCACACCGAAAGTGGAGAAGTCACGGCATCGCACATCAAGAGTGCATTGGAGCCATTTTACTATGAGACGGACAAAATTGTGATTCCCAAAGAATCCGGGGCACCGGTCACGATGGAGAATGCCACTCTGACAACCCACGACTCGGCAAATCCTGACTATCGGGTAACTGCGAAGAAGTTGACAATTTACCCTGACGATAAGGTCGTGATGAGAGGAGCACGAATCAAGGTGGGGGATACCAGCATATTTGGATTCCCGTATTACGTACAACCTTTGGATTCCGAGTTGGGATTTATGACTACACCAGGTTGGAGTTCTGCCTGGGGAGGATACTTGTTGAATCGATATGGTTTGATGCTGGGTGATGACTATCTGGCACATGCAAATTTCGATTACCGCTCCGAGAGGGGAGCCGCCGGGGGAGTGGAGATTTGGGATAGGAAGTTCGACGGCAATCCAGCCATCGGCAGACTTAAACTTTATTACGCCAATGATCAGAATCCTCAGATGCGCTTCAACGGGACATCTCGTGCAGATGGCGTTTCAGAAGACCGATATCGAATCAACCTCCAACATCGAGTTTATCTCCCTTCAGATGGAGACAAAACGTTATACCTCGATTTTGATGTCAATAAGTTGAGTGATGCGTTTATTTACGAAGATTTCTTCCCTGGAGATTATCGGATCGATCCCAAACCCGACAACATGGTCAATTTGACCAAACTCTTTGATCAGGGTGAAGCAACCTTGCTGAATCGCTTTGACGCGAATGATTTTTTTCAGACTGATTCCAGAACCGAAGCTGCCATTGACATTATCCGGACGCCCATTGGTGGAACTGGATTTTATTATGATGGTTTTGCTTCCTACGGTATTCTCGATGAACATTTGGGAGACGATTCTGGAGCCTTTGCGGATCCATTGACCGGCTATAACCGATTTGCCACCTACCATGAGGTGCTCATGCCCCAAACTTTGGGTGGATGGCTGAATGTGGTTCCAAGAGCGGGTGTAGGTTACGCCAATTACTCTGACTTTGAAATTGCGGGACTGGATTCTTTCGACCGTGCCATTTACCACGGTGGTTTGGATCTTTCATTTAAGTTATCCAAGCGGAACGGAGATATTTACAACAAGATGCTTGGCATAGATGGGCTGATGCATGTGGTTCAACCCTATCTGAATTACTCAGTTACGGGAACCAGAGAGATTAATGGTCGTTTTTCAGCCATTGATCGTTACACGCCGACAACCAGGTTGCGTCCGATTGATATGCCAATGTTTACGCCCTTCGACTCTTTGGGGGACATGAATCTAATAAGGGCTGGTGTTTCAAATAAATGGTACACCCGAAGAGATGGCGGAACGGTCGAATGGCTCTCAATTGATAATTACATGGATGCTTATTTTGAGGATCCCGAGTTTAATCGTCAATTTTCCAATTTTTTCACCGATGTACGCTGGAGTCCTGTTTCCTGGTTGAGTCTGCGGACGACAGCCCAACTTCCGTTGTTTGACAATTCTTTTGAATTTACTGAAGTCAATTCGAGCGCCAACTTCATGCCCACAGACTGGTTTCGCTTCGGAGTTGGCCATTATTACCTGAATGGACACCCTTTCTTTCAAAATGCTGATTTGATCACACTCAACACTTATACCCGCATGGGCGAGGAGTGGGGTTTCAGTACCTCACATAGATACGAAGCTGATGACGGTGTTCTGGAGTATCAACAGTATGCTCTCCATAAGGATATCGGTAGTTGGGTTGCCAGTGTTGGCGGAACCATCCGAGATAACCGCATTACTGATAAAGAGTACGGAATGTTCCTTAGTTTGACCTTAAAGGCCTTCCCTAAAATTCGCATTCCTGTTGATTTTGAGCCTGGTGGCTCTTACTGATTTGTGCAGCAGCGCTTTGGACGTTACATTCACTGACAATCACAAAGTCGGTTGTTTGCTGACTTAAATGCCGGATAGACTTTGGAACCTAAACGTTTGGGGAAATTCTCAAAAGTTCTGAGAATTGAGGATGCCTAATAGTTTCAGTTGACTGTTAGCATCAGATTTGTCCTTCTCCGCACATTCCACTGGAGCCCAAAAAAGCCCCGGTGTTTTACTCCGGGGCTCCAAAAGAAAAAATATGAAAGAAAAATAAGTAGCAATGAAGAGACGATCAGATTGCAGGACTTATTAGATAAAAATATTCTTTTTCGAAACAAAACCATTAAGATCAAAAATCGAGCCATCTGAGCCCAAAAAAGCCCCGGTGTTTTAAACCGGGGCTCCAAAAGAAAAAAATATGAAAGTAAAATAAGTAGCAATGAATGGACGATCCGACTGCAGGACTTATTAGAAAAAAATATTCTTTTTCGGAAAATTTTTTTAGATCAAAAATCGGGTTTCCAGGGTCCAAAAAAGCCCCGGTTTTCACCGGGGCTCCCAAAAAGAAAAAATTATGAAAAAAATATTGCTGCATCTAATGGACGATTGACCTGGGAATCTCATTAGACAAAATTCACTTTTTCGAAAGTTTTTTCAAAGTCCCCAAAACCTCTTCAGTAAAGGCTCATCTTGAATCCTTCTGCTTCGCGAGTAACATTGCCGAAATTTCTTTGTTCAAACGTACTTTTTTCAATATTATCAAAATGAATCCCACAAAGACAGCCTTTGGAACCTGGAGCGGTGGACGCTACATGCATTTCGGTGAATGCCTGGAAGAAGACCGCCTCGAAAATCTGGTGCGTCACGCCTGCGACGAGGGGATTCGAACTTTTTTGACGGCTGATGTTTACGGGACCGGCAAAGCTGATGAATTGCTGGGACGGGCCTTGCAGGGGAAAGACCGCGATTCTTACTGTCTGGTTGGCATGGTCGGGCACGACATTTACGAAGGCAACCGGGCTGGATCCAAAGGTTATGCCCGTTTTACGCTGGCTGATCTTCGCGGTCCGGATGGCTACGCGGATTACCTGACCATGGCTACCGAAAAAAGTCTGAAACGCTGTCAGGCCGATTACTTTGACCTCGTTATGCTTCACAATCCCGACACCATTGGCTATTCCAGCCCAGTTGTCTGGGAAGGGATGAGAGGATTAAAAGACGCCGGGCTGACACGGATGACAGGCATCGCTCCTGGACCTGCCAACGGCTTCACCATTGATCTGGCCCATTGTATGGAAAAATTTCAGGATGATATCGACTGGGCCATGGTTATTTTGAATCCTCTCGAACCGTGGCCAGGTCGCAACTTCATCCCGATGGCTGCCGAATTCGAGGTAAACTTGATTACCCGGGTGGTTGACTACGGAGGTATGTTTCATGACGATGTAAAGCCGGGTCATCATTTCAAAGACGGAGACCACCGCACCTATCGGATGAGCGGCTGGATCGAGGCGGGCAGTGAAAAAATCGATCAGATGCGGGAAATCGCCAACCGGCACAACCTCACCCTGTTGCAGTTCGCCTCGGTTTGGAACCTCAGCCAGTCCCCGGTCAAATGTGTCGCTCCGACTTTTATCCAGGAAGCGGGTGAGGGAGCCCGACCGATCGAGGAGAAAGTTTCTGATCTAGCGCATCTGCCTGATATCCAACTTACCCAGGAAGAAATCGAGCTGGTCGCCTCCATCGGAAACAATCAGGGCTGCATGGTTCTGAAGGGAGCCAGCTCGCGCCATCTGGGCCTGGAGCCTCAGCCAGACCATTGGCCGATGCGGCAGGAACTTGAGCCGGTCGCGGCAAAATGGAATTTGAATCCGGCCTGGTAAAATTTTCGTATCCTTGGGGCCTTGCAGACACTATCCGATATCCAAAATGAACCCGATTCTCGCAATATTGCGATTGATCGGGTCGGGGTGAAAGCTCTTCGCTATCCGGTTATCGTTCGGGACAAAGCCAAATCGGAGCAGGCTACCGTTGCCACTATTGCGATGGCAGTTGATCTACCCAAAGAGTATAAAGGCACTCACATGAGTCGCTTCATTGAGGTGCTCAATTCCCACGGCCCCTCCCTGGACGTGCACTCCATCTCAACGATCCCGATCGAATTGCTGCAACGGCTCGATGCGATTCGGGCCCATGTTGAGTTTCGTTTTCCCTTTTTCCTGTCTAAAGCTGCTCCCGTTTCCGGGAAAGAAGGGCTGCTTGATTATGAAGTGATTTTCGATGTGGATGCCACCAGGGACGTCACCGAGTTTACAGTGACTCTGCTGGTGCCGGTTACCACCCTATGTCCCTGCTCCAAAGCAATTAGTGATCGGGGCGCTCACAACCAACGGGGTATCGTCACTTATTCGGTTAAATTCAGCGGGGAGGCGATCTGGATCGAGGATTTGATCCGCCTGGTTGAGGGGTGCGCCAGCGCTGAACTCTACAGCATCCTAAAGCGCCCCGATGAAAAATACGTCACCGAGCGGGCCTTTGACAATCCGGTGTTTGTCGAAGATCTGGTCCGAAATGTTGCGGCAGCTTCAGAGCTGCAAAGCGGAATTTCATGGTATCGGGTCGAGGCGGAGAACTTCGAATCGATCCACAATCACAATGCCTACGCGTTGATTGAAAAGAAAACCGGGTAAATTTTCATGCCGATTGCCTTCGACAACACCTACGCCCGACTCCCATCCGCCTTTTACGAAAGGGTCTCGCCAACACCGGTGAGCGCGCCGCGACTGATCGCCTTTAACCGCGATCTGGCCGAAACTCTCGGGATCGGGGGCGATTTTTTTGAAACCGAAAAGGGGCTCGAAGTTTTCAGCGGCAATTTCATTCCCCCGGGGGCTGATCCCATCGCCACCGCATATTCCGGCCACCAGTTTGGCGGGTTTTCCCCGGTGTTGGGAGATGGCCGCGCCATTCTGCTCGGCGAAGTGATCGGGACGGACGGGATCCGGCGCGACATCCAGTTGAAAGGCCCCGGTCCCACCCCCTACTCCCGCCGTGGCGATGGCCGCTCTGCTTTGGGCCCGGTTATGCGGGAATATCTCGTCTCCGAGGCCATGGCTGCCCTGGGAATTCCCACGACCCGCGCCCTCGCGGCGGTATGGAGTGGTGACCGGGTTTATCGTGAGACGCCTGAGCCCGGGGGAGTTTTTACCCGGGTCGCCAAGTCACATCTCCGCATTGGCACAGTCCAGTATTTCTCGGCCCGGGAGGATTTTGAAAGCCTTCGCATCCTCGTCGACTATACCCTGGCGAGACACTATCCGGATGCCAACGAGACCGGCAATCCAGCCCTCGCCCTCCTAAAAGGCGTCATGTCCCAGCAGGCTAGTCTCATCGCCAAATGGATGAGTGTGGGATTCATCCATGGCGTGATGAATACCGACAATATGAGCCTGTCTGGTGAAACCATCGACTACGGTCCTTGTGCCTTTATGGATGGCTACAATCCCGCCCGGAAATACAGCTACATTGATCGCGGAGGTCGTTATGCTTTTGCCAATCAGCCCAGTATCGCCCATTGGAACCTGACCCGCCTTGCCGAGGCCCTCCTCCCCCTGCTCGCGGATACCGAGGAGAAAGCAATCACTCTGGCCCAGGATACCTTGAAAGATTTTCCCGCTCAGTTTGAACCCGCCTACAAAAAAGTTTTTTGTGAGAAAATCGGATTAAATACCGGCAGCGATGATGCCTGGGAGATCTCCCAGTCCCTACTGGATCTCATGGCCGCTCAGGAAGCCGATTTTACCCTTGTTTACCGCCATTTGAGCGACATTCTGATCAGCGGAGACAACTCCCTCTTTCTCGCCCTATTTCCCGATGCTGCCCCCCTCGAAATCTGGCTGAAGGAGTGGCAGAATTATCGGCAAAAAGCCAGAATCACCGAACAGGAAGCCGCCACACTCATGAAGTCGGTTAATCCCATCTTTATTCCAAGAAATCACCGGATCGAAGAAGTCATCCAAGCCGGGAGAAAAGGAGATTTTGAGCCCTTTCATCGTCTCCATCAAGTGTTAAAGCGTCCCTTCGAAAATCAGCCGGAATTCGCCGAGTTCGAATCTCCTCCCCAACCCCACGAAATGGTGGCAGCGACCTTCTGCGGAACCTAATTCAACAGGGTACAATCGCCGATTGTACCCTGTTAAATCTGAACCCAGGAGCAAGTAAAAATTGGAAAAATGCAGACGGTGTGGTAGGGCAGATTTCCAATCCAGCCAATGAACATTCTCCGCCATTCTGGGCACCACTACGGTCTGCTCCTGACCCGCTGGGAGGAGGTGTGTCGGGCTGCCGGGCTCAAGTGCACCTCGATTTGCACGGTCGGGGAGCAGCCCGTGCTCAAAGTCGAAAATGCGCTGGCCACTGCGGGAGAGACCGGCGGACTTTATGCGAGTGCCGGGGTCCATGGTGATGAGTGCGCCCCGGTTTGGGCATTGCTCGAGTGGGTTGCCCTGGAACCGGAGATTCTGCGGCAGCGCCCCGTGACTCTTTTTCCCTGCCTGAATCCGGTCGGCTTGATCGAAAACACTCGTCGCGATGGGGGAGGCGTGGATTTGAACCGGTCATTTACGGATGTAGCGCAGCCGGTCATTGCGGCCTGGCAAAAAGCAGTTTCGGGACGTTATTTCGACGTCTCCGTTAATCTGCACGAGGACTACGACGCCACTGGAATTTATCTCTACGAATTGACCCGGAGCGAATCCAAAGGCGACGCCATCCTCCGCGCCTGCGAATCCCATCTTCCCCGGGAATCAGCCAGCGTCATTGACGGTTCGGACTTCACAGACGGGCTGCTCGTGAGGACTTCTGGGATCGAGCAGGTCGTCGAGGAACATCTCGGCGGCGGTTATCCGGAGGCCATCCTGCTTTTTCTAACCTACGCCCGGACCAGCTACACCTTCGAGACCCCAAGCGAATCCGATCTTTCCCGGCGTATCGCAGCCCATCGCGCGTTCCTGGAAGCGCTTGCGGCAACGATGATGAACGGGTGAAAAAGCAGGTTACAAAATAAGCCGGATGGGACCGTCGGACCGGGGGGCCTTGGTTGCTAATCGAAAGACAGAGTGTAAGATCCGACACCCATGGATTTGCTAAAACAACTCATCGATATCGTCCTGCACTTGCAGGAGCACCTGCACCAGCTCACCCAGGACTTTGGTGGATGGGTCTATGCAATCTTATTTCTGATCATATTCTGCGAAACGGGACTGGTGGTGACGCCTTTTTTGCCCGGGGACTCCCTGATCTTCGCGGTTGGGGCACTGGCGGCGGACCCGGCGAGCGGGCTGAATGTTTGGACGGCAGCTTTGCTGATGTTCCTGGCGGCGGTGTTGGGTGACTCGGTGAACTACTCGGTCGGGCGTTTTGCTGGAGAACATTTGGTGCGGCGCTTTCCACGGATCATCAAGCCTCAGCACTTGACGCTGACCAATGAGTTTTTCGAAAAATACGGTGGCAAAACGATCATCCTGGCGCGGTTCGTGCCGATCGTGAGGACTTTCGCGCCGTTTGTGGCCGGTTCGGGGGCGATGAATTACCGGCGGTTTATGCTGTTTAATGTCACGGGAGCCCTGCTTTGGGTGGGCTTGATTCTTCCGGCGGGATGGTTTTTTGGCAATATCCCGGTGGTGAAGGAGAATTTCGAACTCGTGGTGATCGGGATCATCGTCGTCTCGGTAATGCCAATGGGATATGAGATTTGGAAGGCGCGACGAGCCCAAGCCCGAGAAAAATCGAAGGGACGGCATCCGGTCCGACCGGGCAGTGATCAAGTGTGAAAGCGTGAGGGGGGATAGTCAACCGCATCTAGAGATCACTCGGCTTGTCCGATTCGCAGTTCTGCGACGGTTTTCAAGGGCAGATCGGTGGCCAATAAACCGTAAGCGCCATTCCAAAACTCCCTAAAATTATAACTGGCGATTGGAGGGGTAGTCGTTAAGATGGCCGAGCATACGATAACACTATGAAAATTAATAAGATCACCCAAAAGCTTGCTTTTTTCGGAGCAATCATCATAACCGTTTTTCTGACCAGTTGCGGAGAAACGGTTGATGGCATGAAGAAAGATACTGAAAAAGCGGTCGAAGCCACCGAAAAAGCGGCTGATGCCACCGTTGATGCCACCAAAAAACTGGCCGAAGAAACCAAGGCAGCCGTCGAAAGTGCCGCTGATGCCACCGCCAAGAAGACTGAAGCTGTGGTTGAGGGTACCAAGGCAGCCGTCGAAGGTGCCGCTGAAGCTGTTAAGAAATCGGTGGAAGGCACCCCTCCAAACTAAGGTTTCTTTAACCTGAAACAATTTAAGGAGCCTTCTCCACCCCAAAAGGTGCGGGAGGCTTTTTTGTTGATTGCCCCTGGCACTTCGCCGACCGGTTCACGGCATCCACCGTCCAGACATACGGATAAATTCGCTCGAAATACCAAAGCTTGGCGAAGTAAAAGCCAATTGGGGATGCGGGAAATTCAGTTCCATTCCGGGTCGCTGCCCGGAGCCAGTCGAGCCCGCGATTTACAGCCTTAGTGGAAGCGGCAGAATCCCCATCCCCGGCCAGGGTCGCCACCGCCAGGGCTGTTTCCTCGATGGAGGACGGAGTGGATGATCCACCGCCCCAGCCGCCGTCAGCATTTTGGTGCTCCCGCAGCCAGGTGAGACCGGTGGATAGTAGATGGTTTCCATTCCTCCACTCCATTCCTTCCCCACTCCATTGCCCCTTCACGAAAACCTCCAGGGCGCGACACACCATCGCCGTGCCATAAGTGGGATTTTCCTCGTCCCTTCGCAGGTGTTGATTGCCAAACCACAAAGGTATCCAGGCCCCATCTGACTGCTGGGTGCGCTTCAAAAAATCGATCCCGGCGCGGAGGCCGGAGTTGATCCGCCCCTGCAAATCCGGCGGAAAATCCGAATACCAGGACATCCAGGCACGCAGGGTATGGGCAGTGAGGTCGGGCGAAGATCGGTCAAAGGGCAGCGCCCCCCAACCCCGACAAAAGGTGGGAATGCCGCCGTCCCTATTTTGCAGGTCGAGCAGCCAGATCGCGCCCTTTTCCGCCGCATGTCGGCAACGTTCAAAGCTTGATTCATCCATCAGCTCACGGATCGCAAGCATCGCGCCCGGGGTGTCGTCAGCATCGGGGACTCCTCCGCTCAGATCCGTCCACGCCCAGCCACCGGGGGCTGAGTTGGTAAAGGGGTGCACGGTCTGGTATTGCTGATCGAGCAGCCATTTTAGGACCACTTCCCGGTCGCACCCGGCCGGATCAGCCTTTACGGCCAGGGTCGTGGCCCAGGTCGCCAGATTGGTATCGATCGGCCAGCTACCATCGGGCCGGACGTTTTCGACCAGAAATTTCACTCCCGAAACCACAGTGGGGTGATCACTTTTCCCGATCGAGGCCAGCGCCATGGTGACAAAGCTGGTCAGCGGCGCGGCCTCCAGAAATCCACCGGAGGCAGGCTGGATGGTGTGAAGCAGTCGTGATACCCGGGGCCAGGCCGCCTGGCGGAGCCAGAAAAGTGGGTTTATCGGCCAGGGCGGGGCTTTTTCAAAACGGGCCCGGCCAATCGCGATCAAGGCCGGCAACGCATAGCTGACCACGGGCATTTTCAGGGTGGCGAACCATTCACGGGGGCAGGCCGCCAATTCGTAGGGCATCGGCAGGACCTGTCTCCAGCCCCGCCGACCCATCGTCCCGCAGATCGCGCAGAGCATGAGGATGGGGACCGAAAAGGTGCGATCTTTGCCGTATCTCGCCTTGACCACCTCGGCGATCCGATCCGGGGCGAGGGAGCCAACATAATCACGAATCCACCAGGCCGCCCTCTGGATAGCCACCTGCTCGCCGGGGAGACAGTATTGCAGGGCGGACCAGCAGAGCAGGGTGGTTGAAAGATTCGAAAAACTCCGGGTGGTATCCCCCCATCCTCCGTCCACATTTTGATGGGAGACAATCCATCGCGCCCCTTTTTCGATCTTCGACTGGTGAGTCGAGGCGTCCACGGCCTGCAGGGCAACGATCGCCGTCGCCGTGGAAAGGGCCGAGGTCGATAACTCGCCCTCCCAATGGCCACTGGGAAGCTTTTCCGAGGCCAGCGCCGCCCGGCAATTCTGCCGGAACTGTAGAAAATCGGCGTTTTCCATCGGTTTAGCCGGGAGGTGGCCCAGATCGAAAATATCAGGACGCGGAAACGGCTGTATTCAAGGAATCAACCAGGGCATCAATCGAGGCACAATCGTGAATCGCCGCGATGGTGGCGCGTCGGTCGATCCGCTTCATCAAACCGCTGAGGACTCCGCCGGGGCCGATTTCGATAAAGTTCATGTCCCCGTCAGCGATAAATTTCTGGATGCTATCACTCCATCTTACCGACCCGCTGACCTGCCGGGTGAGTGTGGAGCGAATATCCTCGGGAGTTATCACCAGGGAAGCGTCAACATTGCAAACCAGGCGGATTTTTGGCTCATTCATCTTCAACTTGGCCAGCTCCGGAGCGAGTTTTTCTTGGGCGACTCGCATCAACCGAGAGTGGTAGGCACCAGCCACTTCCAATTCCTTGGCCATGCGGATTCCGAATTCTTTGGCCTTGGCGATGGCTTCCGCAATGCCCTCCTTCGACCCGGAGACGACGATCTGGCCTGGCGCATTGTAGTTGGCGACATCGATGTTACAAAGCCGGGCGAGTTCCTCAATTTTGTCATTCTCCCCCCCCATCAGCGCCGCCATGGTTCCCTGGTTCGCGGTGGTGGCCTCCTCCATAAAAAGGCCCCGTTTGGCGACCAGATCCAACCCGGTGGCAAAGTCAAAAGTCCCCGCAGCAGCGTGAGCGGTAAATTCGCCCAGCGAAAGACCCGCCGTTCCCACGATCTCCAAATCCGGGACCAGATCTCTCAAAATCTCCAAACAAATCAAACCATGGACAAACAAAGCAGGCTGGCAACGGGAAGTGCGGGTTAATTCGGCGGCCGGGCCCTCGAACATGACCTGGCTCAGCGGAAATCCGAGTTGCTCATCCGCCTGGGCGAGACGTTCCTTTGCGATCGGGAAACGATCCGCCAAATCCCGACCCATGCCCACGGTTTGAGCACCTTGTCCGGCAAACAAAAGAACTGCTGTTTTTGGTTTCATAGTCGATACTCAATTCAACCCGGATTACGGCCTGCGCAAGTTTTTTCGAGACCGGTTTACGCTGCAAAACCGTCTCGCAGAAGGAGCAGGTCACCACCGCAGTCTCCAGACGGCCCTGCTTTTTCAAACGGAAACGAAGCCTGGTCAAGAGCATTTGGGCAAAGACGCTGCGGGAAATCATTGACTCAAATTCCGGTTCCATCCCAAAATCCGGTAAAATCAGCCGGTTAAGTGCCTTTTGGAGACGCCAATCAAATCAATCCTCATCTTCATCTGATAAACTCAAATGCTCATTTGAAGTTGCGATGAGCATTTGCCACCATCATACGAGCATTTGCCACGATCATACGAGCATTTGCCACCATCATATGAGCATTTGCCACGATCATATGAGCATTTGCCACGATCATATGAGCATCTGCCACCATCATATGAGCATCTGCCACGATCATACGAGCATTTGCCACCATCATATGAGCATTTGCCACCATCATATGAGCATTTGATTTCTACAAATTTGTCACAGAACTCTGACTTTACGGATTAATAAACATCTTTTAGATATTTATTATGCCCAATACCGAAAAAACATTTGCTGATCGCCTGGGTCGGGGAAGCCGATTACTCAGCGCGGTGGAACTCTTTGAGCCTGATTTTGCCCCGGCTGACGTTGATCTGGCCCCGGCTGCCTTTGGTCCCTATCTGGATAGCCTGGAGACGGCCAATCTCGCCGTGGGCGAAGCGCTGGATGTCTTTCGCGTGGCAGCGGGGGAACGGGTCCAGTTTGTCAGGGATCTCAAGCCCCTCACCACCCGAATCATCAACTACGTGAAAAGCAACAAGGCCTGGAACAAACATTTGCCCTCCCTGAAAAGCGTGGCCGACAAGCTGCGTGGGTTTCGCAACAAAAAGGTGGCTCCTCCCGGACCGGGTGGGGACACGGAGGCCCAAACCCGCGCCCGCCAAACCGGGGAACAAAGCTTTGCCGACATCGCCGGATTATTCAGCCGCTTGGTTGGTGCCCTGGAAAAGATCGAAGGCTATGCGCCGCCCGCCGCAGAAATATCTCTGGCGAGCCTGGAAGCACTCGCTACGCAAATGATCCAGCACAACGAGACTGTTCCCAACGCCGAGCAGGACTTAAAACTGCTCCAAAAAGAGCGTCTTGATTTGTACAACGACCCCAAAATGGGATTAAATGCGCGGATGAAGGGTGTAAAAGCAGCAGTTCGCTCCCAATACGGCCAAAAAAGCGAGATGTGGGCAGCGGTCCGCGGGATCCGGGTGTGATGGCTGGGGTGGGGTGGATCGGATTTTTCCAGAGGGTTGGTTCCCAGCGAACTTTTTTGTCCCCATTCACTCGGATTACCTACGCTTGTTGATGTTCAACTCTTGAGTATGAGCCTTCAACTGCCTGCGAAAACAATAGATAGTCTGGCCCCGATTTTAACGTTTCGGGATGATATCCGAAACCTGGGGGAATCGGAACCGAAGCCGGTTAGTTGAAGCGGAGAAAGAGTTGGATTTCCCCGATGGAAAGTTTAGGGGAGCCTGCTTCTGGCCCCTTCACCTGGCACGCGATCTACCTACCGATGCGAATGTCCCGGTACTCAACCTTCCCTTTAGAATACCCATCTCCCGCTGAAAAGATCAATTTATCAATCTTTTCGTCGACACCGTTTCCTTCACACACCTGAGTGCCGTCGATAAATAGAGTGCTTTTCTTCTTCTCGACATCAATGGAGATAAAGTAAGATTTGTTCTTCTCGTATTTCGTGACGGGAATGCCCGGCGGATAGAGGGCAAACGTGGATTCATAGCCTTCATTGGCAAAGTTTAACCGACCGATCTTGACTCGGGGACGCATCCCTTCGAGCACTTTGATTTCAAACTCGATTCGGAAGGGGGTCGCTTTTTTGAGTTCGTAGGCAATACTGCTGTCACCCTCGCCAGTCAACAGTCCATTTTGATTCGTCCAGTTACCATTTTGAATTTCCCATTTTTTTGCATTTGGGGTCGACAAAGCTTCTTCTCCTTTTCCAAGGCTGGCCAGTGAAGTCACGGGTTTAACAACGCCCGATCCACTACCCCCATTCCAAACCTCAATTAAAGACGCCAAGGCATTAAAAGCTTGAAGATCCCCAGAAGAGGTCGCTTTCCTTTGCAGATTCTGGGCGATGAGGATATGCCGGGCCTTTAGGGTTTCCAAGCCTTTGGTTCGAGTCTCGGAATAACGGCGCATTAAAGCGGTCAATGGATCAGAGGCCAAACCCTTCGCGGGTGCAACCGTTGTTTCGTTCTGCCAGTCGGTATCTGAAAGTTTTTGTACCCATTCTTGAGCGCGATTGGCGCTCTCCGCATCCTGTTGCTGCATATAAGGCTTGATCAGGTTTTGAGCCTCTTGAACAGTCTTCTGATTGAGTGTGGTAAGTCCCGCCGATTGTTGCTTCTCAAACTCGGCCTTGAGCGTGATTGCATCAACAATGGTTGGTGCCTGTCCCATTAAGGAACCCGTCAACAGCACCAATAAAGTAGTGAGTAAAATTTTGTGCTTCATTTGATTGACTGTGTGGATGATGTTATGGCAACAAATTGATTAGAAATCGGTTTTTCGAGTCCTTTTTTCAAGCCGTCGGTACTTTCAGGATTTGGGGCAGGAGGAAAAGGAGCTAAAAATGGGTTCATGAATTGTTTCGTGCTCGCCAAAAGTGAGCTGGGATTTGGGAGAAATCAAGTTAAACCTTGATTGGTTCCTGCTGCCTGGCCTCCAGCCTCCCTGTCGAATCCGGGTGATACCGAAATAAAAGAAAAAGAAGCCAGCCTCACTGTCAGAAAAAATGCCACGAAACGCCAAAATCCCGCTTTCTTAAAGGCTTTCAGCGGCTCCTTGGTCCGAGTGGCAAAAACACTTTAGCCGAAAATGGATTGGGACTGCCCATTGTACCCTGTACCGTCGGGGACTGAACCCTGTTGAATCTGTAGGCTGGAGACGGAAGCCACCATGAAAAAAAGCGTTCAGAGCATCCTTTGTGTTCTTTGTGATCTTTGTGGTTAAAGCAATCTTAAATGGCATACTTTTTGATCTCGAATTGGTAGGAACCAAAGTTGATGAGCAAGCCATGTTTGAGGCGAGCAGACTTCAGGTAACCAATGATCTGGGCAACGTGTTCAGGAGCCAGGGCCTTAACGGCTTTCAGTTCGAGGATCAGCCAGCCCGCCACTAGAATATCTGCAAAGTAGTCTCCAATCACCGTTCCATCCTCATCATAGACTTTGATTGGTTCCTGCTGCTTGGCCTCCAGCCCCGCCTTCCGCAAGCGATGAGCCAATGCATTCTCATAGACTTTCTCCAAGTGCCCATGGCCGTGGTAAGTATGAATGTCATAGCTCGTCTGCCGCACCTGATCGCACAGCATCTTCACTTCGTTATCACTCATATCGGTTTTCATATAAATTTGATTTAACCACAAAGATCACAAAGAACACAAAAAAGGAATTGTTTTGAGAAAATAAATCATGATTCAGCCTCACAGTCAGAAAGAAGCCCGAAAATCCTCGCAATCCCTCTTCCCAAAGCCTTACCGCCAACGGCTCAAACAAATGGGTTTGATAATGCGAATTCTTGCTTTACGCCGCAAAGCTCTCCCCGCATGAGCAGGTCACCACCGCGTTGGGATTGGTGACTTTAAACCCGCCCTGTTGCAGATCATCACTAAAATCCAACTCCGAGCCGGTCACAAAGAGCGCACTTTTCGGATCGATCACCACCCGGACACTGTTGGACTCGACCAGAATGTCGCGATTCGCCGGGCCATCGACCAGATCCATCTTGTATTGCAGACCGGAGCAGCCACCGCCGATCACGGCGATGCGCAGGGCTCCAGTCTCCAGACGGCCCTGCTTTTTCAAAAGAGAACAAAGCCGGGCCGAAGCCCCATCCCGGACTTTGATCAACGTTTCGTTGCCCACTCGGTAATTAATCGTCACAGGGAAACCATTCCGTCCGAACCCGCCTCACTGCAAGGCAAAATCCCAGTCTTTTAAGTTGTGATTTGGAGTTGACCTATGCAGGATGATGTTCTTTACTCCAAACCATGTTCATAAAAGCTCTATTTTTGGGAATAGTTACGGTGGCGACCTCTTTGGCAGTTGCGGCACCTCCAGTCAAACCCATTGCGGAGTCTGCCGTGCTGAATTCAGCGGACAAAATCCGAATCATCACCCTCGATGCCCCTTTGTCCGGTGCCCGAGAGCTTTTTCTCACCGTCTCGGATGAAGGTGACTTGTCCTGCGATTGGGCCAACTGGATCGAGCCGGTACTCATCATGAAAGATGGCACGATCAAAGACCTCACCGAGCTGAAATGGAAAAATGCCCAGACTGGTTATGGGAAAATCCACCTTGGAAAAAACTCTAACGGGGGTGATCTCCTCGTCGATAAAAAAGTCTACACAAAGGGTATCGGAACCCATGCACCGTCCACCATCGCCTACGACCTGCCGGAGGGGGTGGAGCGCTTTCAGGTCAAAGTCGCCATTGATGACGGTGGGATGATTAGAGGCAACCAACCCAGCTCAGCCAGCATGCGTTTCCGGGTATTTTCCCAGACGCCACCCGACCCCGCCGCGTTTGATTCCGATGCCCCGAAGCTGGTTCCGCCTGAGATGTTCACGGTTCCCGAGGGCCTGGAGGTGACAGTCTGGGCGACTTCGCCCCTGTTTCACAACCCCACCAACATCGATTTCGATGCCCAGGGCCGAATGTTCGTCGCCGAGGGCGTCAACTACCGAGGAAAGGGGAACCGCCGTCGTGAAGGCGACCGGATCATGATTTTGGAAGATACCACTGGTTCCGGCACCGCCGACAAGAGCACCGTTTTTGTCCAGGAGCCAGCACTCGCTGCACCGCTGGGAGTTGCGGTATTTGGAGACATGATCGTGGTTTCCCAGCCGCCGGATATGTTGGTTTACACGGACAAAAATCAGGACGGCAAATTTGATCCCTCCGTGGACGAGCGCCAGGTTCTCCTCACCGGATTTGCCGGACGCCAACACGATCACAGTCTCCACAGCGTCACCGCCGGGCCCAATGGCCAGTGGTTTTGGAACCAGGGAAACACCGGGGCCCAGTTCACTGATCGTTCCGGCAAAAATTTCTACATGGGCAGCCCCTACCAGCTCAAGGAAATCGCCGGGAAACGCAGTGACGACGGCCATGTCTGGATTGGCGGATTTGTGGCGCGGATGAATCCGGATGGCACCGGGGTCACCATCCTCGGCCACAACTTCCGCAACAGCTACGAGCAGGCGGTGACTTCTTTTGGCGATCTGTTTCAAAGTGATAATGACGACCCGCCAGCCTGCCGGGTCTCCCACATCCTCGAAGGCGGCAACGCGGGATTTGCCTCCGCCGACGGACAGCGCTCCTGGGGGGCGGATGTCCGCCCCGGACAAAGTACACCCGTCGCCGAGTGGCGGCAGGAGGACCCCGGCACCATGCCCGCCGGTGACATCTACGGCGGCGGATCTCCCACCGGGGTCGCTTTTTACGAAAATGGTGCCCTTGACCCGAAGTGGAACGGACTCCTCCTCGCCTGCGAGGCCGGAAAAAACGTCGTCTTCGGCTACCTGCCCAAGCCGGACGGCGCCGGATTCAAACTGGAACGCTTCGACTTTTTGACATCCAACAAAGAAAAGGAATTTGCAGGGTCTGACTTCCTCGGTGGCAAACCGAACTCCGAGTTAAAAACCAGATTCCGCCCCAGCGATGTTTGCGTCGGGCCGGATGGAGCGATTTACGTGGCTGATTGGTTTGATGCCCGGGTCGGTGGCCACGGCACGCTTGATGATGGCATTTCCGGCACCATTTACCGGATCGCCCCAAAAGGCTTCAAATCTGCCCCGCCCAAATTCGATTTGACAACCACTGCCGGACAGATCGCCGCTCTGAAAAGCCCGGCCATCAACGTGCGCCACGGCGGCTTCACTCGTCTCAAGGCATCGGGTGCCGCCGCAATCCCCGCTGTGAGCGAGCTGCTGGCGGATTCAAATCCCTACATTGCCGCCCGTGCCATCTGGCTTCTCGCTCAGTTGGGAGAAGCCGGGATTGCCAAAGTCACCCCACTGCTCAGCTCCGGGGATGATGAAAAACGGCTTGTCGCTTACCGCGCCCTTCGTTTTGTGGGACACCAGGTGCTCACCATGGCCGCAAAAATGGCCACCGATCCTGCCGCCGCTGTTCGCCGAGAAGTCGCCGTGACCCTGCGCGACGTCCCCGCCGCCGAAAGCCTGCCCATTTTGCTTCAGCTCGCCTCCAGTTTCGATGGAGCTGATCGCTCTTATCTCGAAGCCTTCGGTCTCGGTTGCGAGGGCAAAGAAAAGGAAGTCTACACCGCTCTGGAGGGATCTTTTGGCGATCCCGCCACCTGGACCGACAAATCCGCCTGGCTCGCCTGGCGACTCCATCCACCCGCAGCAGTGGCTGCTTTCCAGAGCCGTGCCCTGGCCGAAAACCTCAGCGCGGATCAACGCAAACTCATGCTTACCGCCCTGGCTTTCGTTGACAGCCGGACCGCCGCCGGTGCCATGATCGAACTCGCCCACGATCCCAAGTTCCCTATGCGGGACCTCGCCAAATGGTGGCTCATGAACCGCAAAGGCAATCTCTGGAGTCGCTACGATGTTGATGCCGGCCTGAAAGCCCGCGGCCTCTATGATCCCGCGAATATCAAGATCACTGCCGTGGAGATGCCGCCGCCCAACCCCGCCGCACCGCAGCTTCTTCCCGTTGCGGAGATCGTAAAAATGCAGGGTGACATCAAGCGGGGCCAGCAGGCCGTCGCGATCTGTTACCTTTGCCACAAAGTAGGCGCTACCGGTGTGGACTTCGGTCCCGATCTAACCACTTACGGCAAACAGCAACCCACCGAAGTGATCGTCGCGGCGATGGTCAATCCCAGTGGCGACATATCCCACGGCTACGAAGGCAGCGAGGTAAAGATCGCCGACGGCACCACCGTCACCGGTATGGTTTTATCCAGCGGTGATCCACTGATCATCAAGTGCATGGGCGGAGTGGTGCAGACCATACCCCGCGAGCGGATTCAGTCGGTAGAGCCCCTCGGGCGTTCTCTGATGTATGATCCCGGCAATCTCGGTCTCACCGGGCAAGCCATCGCCGACATCACTGCTTACCTGAAGAGTTTGTAGTGAAAAGAAGCTGCGGATCAATAGATAGATATATTACTCTCCCAGCCAATCGGCCCGATACAGATCTTTGCGGCGCTGCTTGAGATTGCGGACGGAACCCCGGACGTGAAGGTCTTTCAGGTCATCGAGATCAACATCCGAAATCAGCGTGATTTCAGCATTGGCGGTGGCTTCCGAGACGACTCCCTTGTCTGGAAACGCAAAATCGGAGGGCGAAAGGACAGCCGACTGGGCATACTGGATGTCCATATTGATGACCTTGGGCAAATTGCCGACACTACCGGAAATCACCACGTAACATTCGTTTTCGATGGCGCGGGCCTGGGCACAGTGGCGCACGCGATAGTAGCCAGTGGCGGTATCGGTACAGAAGGGCACAAAAATGATTTGCACTCCCTGATCCGCGAGCCGTCTGCCCAGTTCCGGGAATTCAGCATCGTAACAAATCAAAATCGCGACTTTGCCACAATCCGTGTCAAAAACCCGCAGCCTTGACCCACCGACCATCCCCCAATCCGCTTCCTCACTCGGGGTGATGTGGATTTTCAACTGGGCCTCATAAGTGCCGTCCCGGCGGCAGAGGTAACAAACATTGTTGAGCTGACCGTCTGCATAAAGAGGCATGCTTCCCGTGATGATGTTTATGTTGTATTCCAGCGCCATTTTGCTGAAAAACTCACGAATATCGTCAGTGTGATCAGCCAGTTTGCGGATCGCAGCAGCAGGCCCGAGATGGTTGTAGGCAGCCATGAGCGGAGCGTTTACATATTCTGGGAAAACGATAAAATCCGCCTTGTAGCCACTGATCGCGTCCACAAAAAACTCCGCGTGATCGTAAAAGGCCTGAGGGCCATCGGTGGCCCGCATCTGAAGTTGCACCACACCCAATCGAACTACCGTACGTTGTGCTCCCACGAGGCGTTCCGAGGGGTCATAATAGATATTCGCCCACTCCAGTAGAGAAGCATAGGACTTCGATTCGGTATCAATACCCATGTAGTCGGTCAACACTTTCCGCGCATGGAAATCATTGCTGAGCTGAAAGGTCATCACCGGATCGTAGATTTCCTTTCGTTTGACCCGATCAATGTATTCGCGGGGTGAAATCTCATGATCATATTTGCTGTAGCCCGGCATCCGCCCCCCCGCGACGATGGCCCGCAGGTTCAAGTTCTCGCACAATTCCTTGCGAGCATCATAGAGCCGCCGCCCCAGCCTCATGCCCTGAAATTTCGGATCAACACACACTTCGATCCCGTACAGAACATCGCCAGTCGGGTCATGGGTGGTGAATCGGAAGTTGCCTGTGATCTGAGAATAGGTGTGCTGATCGCCGAAGCGGTCATATCGCACAATCAGCGAAAGCGCAAAAGCCACGATCTGCCCGTGATCCTCCACCCCGATCTGGCCATCGGGAAATACATCGAGAAGGCGATGAAAATCACTTTGACTCCAATGGGTGCCGATGGCGGAATAAAGCGCCTTGGAAATTCGCTCCACCGCGCTGGAGTCCTCCTTGGTCAGCAGGCGGACCCGCAATTCGTGTTCGCCGGGGACATTGATTATTTCTTCATTCATTGCTCGGAGAGTATCCTACTTTTTGAACGACTGATTGGAAAAGATTCGAAAAATCTCCTCCCGCCAGGGCTAAGTCGAGGCAAATGCGGCCCTTCAGAAGTCAAGAATGGCAATGTCGGCGTAAAGAATGTCAATGTCGGAGTAAAGAATGGCAATGTCGGAGTAAAGGATGGCAATGTCGGGGTAAAGGATGGCAATGTCGGAGTAAAGGATGGCAATGTCGGGGTAAAGGATGGCAATGTCGGAGTAAAGGATGGCAATGTCGGCGTAGAGGATGGCAATGTCGGCGTAAAGGATGGCAGCGCAG
>JBGSJM010000148.1:0-15255 GCA_041742015.1 Verrucomicrobiales bacterium
GATACCTTCGAAAGGTACCAAAATGAAGTCGGACGCAACAGCGGGGTGCTCTTTGCCCCGATTGTGGCTCTCATTTCAATTGGTTGTGTGCTTTTGGGTGTATTGATGTTTCGTCATCTGGTAGTACTTCCAGTTCAGGAATTAAGGCAGGCCACTCGCAAAATCCGCGATGGAAATTTCGACGTTCACATCGAATCATACCGAACCGATGAATTTGGCGACCTGGCGCAGGAGTTCAACCGAATGGCCTCAGGCCTGCGCGAAAAAGAACACCTCCGTAGTGTAATCGATCAAAGCGCTGAAAGCAATGTCGCCAAAGAGCTAAGGAGTCGCGACGGCAAGCACAGTCCAGCGAAGAAAAGATAAAATTAACGATGAATGACAAAAAGAAAACACCACCCAGCGCCTTTCCAGAAACACGCTGGACTATTATAGGTACCGCTCAGCAGGAAGCTACCGAAAAAGCTTTCGAGGCATTAAGTGATTTGTGCGAGGCATATTGGTATCCCCTCTATGGATATTTGCGTAGCGCCGGTTCTTCTGAAGCAGATGCAAAGGATTTGATTCAGGGATTTTTGGCTATGTTGATTGAGAAAGATTACATCAAATCTGCTGACCGCACTAAAGGCAAAATGCGAACCTTTCTCCTTGATGCTCTGACAAAATACCGTGCCAAAGACTACCGGAAACAGAACGCAAAAAAGCGGGGCGGTGAATTTGCAAAAGTATCGATCGACCAGGAATGGGCGGAAGGAAGATATATCGTCGAGCCCCAGGACGAATCGCTATCTCCGGAGCGGGCTTTCGACCGCCGCTGGGCGGCTATGGTATTGGAGTCGGCTTTTCATAAACTCCAGACTGAGTTCACGGCAAGTCAGAAAAAACTGGAATACGAGGTTCTAAGCCCATTTCTATCTTGGAATTCCGGGGACGGCACTTACGCGGATGCTGCCAAAATGCTAAACACCTCAGAGAACAACATCAAAGTCAAGGTTCATCGAATGAGAGCCCGGTTGCGAGAGATCCTTGAAGAAGAATCCAACCGGGGGCTTAGCTCAGCCATGGGAGGTGAAATGGTCGACGAACTTCGAATCCTCATGGGCGCGGGTTGATCTACCAATTAAGGCAAACTCCATTTGTGGAAAAACTCCATTAACACCAACTTTCCCGGCACCTCACCTGCCTGATGATAGGCTTGAATGGCTGGGAAATTCGCCGTCGGTGAAAACTTGAATCCCTGATCCATTGGCTCAAAAAAATTGTCCTGGTGACTGGGAAGAACGTATCTCGGACAGAGAAACTTCACGGCTTCAGGGTAACGGTACTGGCTGTCTGTCACTGCCACTCCGAGTATTGCCAGATCCACTTCCTTGGCCTTGGACGAAGGCATATTCCGACCCATCCCGCCGGATTCGATGTAAATTCTCTTTCCGCCAATCTCGATCAGAAAGGCAAGTGGTTCGCCAACACGCCAATCCCTTGCCCGCTGTGGTGCTGGCACAACCCCGCTCAAGTGCCCGGGATAGGGAATTTGACCGAGTATCCGATCGTGAGTCGCCTTCAGAACCTCTACTTTTGCTTCGCCAATCTGCAGGAACTTGTCCGCAGTTACTACTTCCAAAAATTCGGCGGGGACACCGCATGCTTTTAAAAGCGCATCGCCAGTGTCGGAACTAAAAATCGTTCCGCCATGGATTTTTTGCAGTCTCGGAATATCCATGGCGTGATCATAGTGGGCATGGGTCACCAACCAGCCATCAATGCTTCCCGGAAAACCAGCCTTTCGAGCACCTTGATCAATCAGATCGCACTTGGGTGGGATTGGACCATTGAGAATAACCGTCCGAAAATCATATCGTGAAAAGTACGGGTCTATCGCAATTGCCGTTTTTCCATTTTCGATCAAATACCCGTTGGTACCGAGATAGGTTATGGTAACTTCACTAGTGGTTGCCGACTTAGTCCCCGCTGGAGATCCCACCACGTATTGCTCGTAGCTTGCGAGCTTGTAGGCACAACTGCTTAGAAAGAAACCGCACAACCAACATAAGAGAAAACGACTACCCATACTGTTTAGATAACTTAATTATCAGGTCTGTAAAGGTAATTTCGGGAACCTTGATTCTACCTTGAAACCCATTTGCAAAAACCCGGCTCCGAATGTTCCATTCACCAAAAGACTACCTCGCATTGCATCTTGCCCATTCCATGAATCTGCCCCTCCATCTTTCGCACCTTGAGCTGTGTCCTCATTTGCCGGAAGTCACCTCACCCCTTCGGGCCGCCGCGATGAAAACATGCGGTTCGGACAGGGGAATTGAGTTTTTCCTCCTGGCACTAAAATGCGCCCAATCACTTTGGCTTCAAGGGTTGCCTGCCCAAGCCTTGCTTCTGATCAACCGAGCCTTCGGGGCTGATCTATCAGCCGGACCAGTTCCAGAAGGCCGAAATACACTACCCTACGCAGCCGTAGTCTGGATTCTGCAGCACCACTATAAAAGCCAATTCATCGGAAATCCGAGGCGGCATTATCAGCATCTCGCCACCCGTATGGTCCAGCCAAGAAGGGACTTGCGGGTCTGGCGAGCGTGGGCTTGCTGGTATATCGCCTGCCAAATTCTTCCTGACAGCCCACCTGATTCCGATCAAATTAAGAAGGAAAACATCATTGAACCTTCCCGGCATGCTATCTCAGTTCATTTGAAGACACTGGGTTTGCCCGGCGAGGATGAAGTTTGGGAATCAGTCGTTGATAAACTATGAAACAGTTCGCAACCTTGGGTGGCTCTTTTGACCCGGTTCACCTCGGGCATATCCACCTCGCCTGCGAAGCCCGCAGGGCGGTCAACCTGGACCGGGTGATTTTTGTGCCCTGCTGGCGATCACCGTTCAAAGTACAAAGCACCGCCTCAGCCGAACATCGGTTTGAAATGCTGCGCCTGTCCATTCTGGAGCAGGGTTTGGAACAGTGGGCACAGGTCTCCACCTTCGAAATTTCACGACCCGGCCCGAGTTATTCCTGGCAAACAGCCGAGCATTTTCGACAACAAAATCCCGAAGTGCAGTGGAACTGGATTCTCGGAACTGATCAATGGGAACAACTCCAAAACTGGGCGGAACCCGAAAAACTTCGCAACAATCTCCATTTTATTGTGATGACCCGCGATGGAGATTCCGTCACGCCTAGAGAAGGCTGGAACCATACCCCTGTCCCATTCTCCCACCCTGCATCGTCGACCAAAATCAGGCAAAATTTGAGCGCACACAAAGACTGGCTTTCGCCCGCTGTCACCGCCTATTGCGAGCGTTTTTCACTTTACCGATAGTACTCAGCCCAGGAACTGGAAGTTTCCCACACCCGCACCTTCACCACCTTCACGGCGGCGTTCCGAAATGGATAGAGAGTATCCCCATTCTCAGTGAGCTTTTTAAGCCGAGCCTCCAACGTCAAGAAAATCTCACGGGCTATCACCTCAGTGGTAGGATCTTCGTTTTCAAAGGCCAAGATTCTATCACCGTACCTCTGTTTAAATTCTACAAAAGCCGGATCCTGCGTATTCATGCACATGGCATGGTCATAGGTTTCCAGATGATCAGCTATCACCTGCTTGATTAACTTAAAATCACAAACCATTTCCCGCTCATCCAGAGTGTTAGACTCAATTACACATTCGACAGTACGCGAATGTCCGTGCGGAAACTTACACTTGTCAGGGTGTTTGCTTAACATGTGTCCGTTTTCGATCTCGAACCTTCTGCAAATTCGGTAAGGCATGGCTGTTATTCGCATCGAGTCACAGAAACGCAAGAAAGCTCTTTGCTAACCTATTCAGCCATTTACTGGATGTTCTGAACCTGCTCACGAATTTTTTCCAACTCGGTCTTGGAATTGACTACCGCTTGAGTGATTGCGGCGTGATTCGATTTGCTGCCGATCGTATTTAATTCGCGGTTTAACTCCTGACATAGAAAATCCAATTGCCTGCCTACCGATTCTTCACTGGCAAAATACTTTCGAAACTGTCCCACATGGCTTCCGATTCGGGTGATTTCCTCCGTAACATCACTCTTTTCAGCATAAATCGCGATTTCCCTCAGCACCCTATCGTCCCCAAAATCGATCCCCAAGCCACTTTCAGTTAAACGACTCATCAACGATTCCCGGTATTTGACCACCACTTCACGTGCCAGCCCACTGACTGTGGCGATCTCTGCCTCAATACCTGAGATCCGCACTTCCAGATCCTGTTTCAGGTGTGCCCCCTCTTCAAATTGCATCCTCGCCAGACTGGCCAGCGCCATTTGCACTGCATCCCGGATCAGCTCGTCCACATCCGCGAGGTCAAGTTCGGTTTCCTGGACCTTAAACAAACCGGGGTTCCTTAACAAATCAGATGTTGAGAGGGAAAATTCCACACCTGTTACCGCAGAAAGCTCCCTCACCGCTTCGACCAATTGCAGGGCCAATGCCCGATCCACCACCAGCACACTACTTCGCTCACTTAGATTTGTGATCGTGATCCGGGCGTTAATTCTACCCCTGGATATTTCGCGGCTGATCATTTTCCGCACTTCCGGCTCAAACGAACTCACCGATTGCGGCAAACTGATTGATATATCCAATTGTTTCCGGTTAACCCCGGATAATTCCACGGCCACCCTCCAATTTTTATTGGAGGACTCCCCCGCACCGAATCCGGTCATGCTTCGCATCATAGTTTGATGACTTGGAAAAGAAACGAGGGACACCTAGTCAATCAACTGGCAGCGGCAGTCTGAACATTCTTCAGAGCCTTGACAAAATCATCCAGCACCTCCGCCGGAATCATAATGGTGTCACGACGCCCACGCACATCCTCTGTGATTTTCAGAAATCTCCCTCGCTCATTCTCTTTCAAATCCAAAAAGAAAACTTTCCGGTCAGTAAAAATTTTTTCCGTATGAATCGGCTCATTATCCGAATTCCTATGGTCCTCTCGATCTCCAATCATAAATTGTCTCCTCCAAAAAGATACGCCTGCCCCCCCCAACTGGCAGCAGCCTCACTGAAAGCTTTCACCTAGCAAAAGCGATTCCAGAGCTTATGCAACCAATTGCCATAGCGCAAATGTGGAGTCACATCGAGCATTTTGGGAAATTCGTCAACTTCAACTGCGTCTCTTTGATGATTTTCAAAATCAGGGTAAGTTCCGGCCCGTTCCAACCCAATTTGACCTTCTGACAGAAAAGATATGATTTTAAAGACCGCTATTGAAAAGCTTTTTATGATTCGCGAAAAGGCCGGCAAAGCCCGCTCCCGCGCCGGGGCGGACGAAGGTTTTGATCCGCACGAAAAGCCTTTTCTCGATCACCTCGAGGATCTCCGCACCACTCTTATCCAGATCGCGGCCACCCTCTCCATATCGACAGTGTTGTGTTTCACCTTTCACATTCAGATTTTCGAATTCCTCCAACTCCCCGCCAAACTCACCATCATGGAAGATGGAGGGACTCTTTGGGATAAAATCGATTTTATCGTCCTAGCCCCTCAGGATATTTTGATGTTGATGATCAAAGTCTCCTTCTTTACGGCGATCATCATTTCCACCCCCCTGCTAATCTTTTTTTTATTTCAGTTTATCCTGCCCGGACTCCGCCAAGTCGAGAAAAAGATGATTATTCCCGGTGCCGCAGCTGGATTTATGCTATTCCTGATAGGGGCTTCCTTTTCCTTTTACTATGTGGTCCCCCTCGCCTTGAAATACTTTTTTGTGTTTCAAAACGAACGTATTGGCGACATAAACCCGGCTGCCAAGGCGCTGTCCCGGCCCATTGCAGAACTGCAACTCATTGGTGTGGGAGGCAAAAAAATCCCCCCAAAAGGAGAGACCCAGGCAAATACCCAGACAACCCCGGAACAAACCGACCAGTTACCCACTGCCGGAGCGGCTCTGGACCCAGGCATGAAATCAGCGATTCGAAGTTACATGATTGATCTCCTCGCGGTTCAGGAAGGCAAAGACATTGTCTTTCGGTATGATGAATCGCGCGACAAAATCATCATCGCCCACTCCAAGGGTGCCAAGGCCACCTATCAGATCGGAAAATATTTCGATTTTATCACCCGGCTGACTCTCGTCTTTGGGCTCAGCTTTCAGCTCCCCATCGTGGTCACCGTTCTGGTGAAGCTGGAGTTGCTCACCGCTCGCGTCATGCGATCAACCCGAACTTATGCCTGGGTCCTCATCCTGGTTGTGTCGGGAATTTTAACGCCACCAGATGTCGTGACTCTGTTCCTGATGGGGGGGCCCATGATCTTCCTCTATGAAATCTGCGTGGTTATCGCCTCCATGATGGAGAGGTCTCGCGAGAAAAAAGAGAAGGCCGAGGAGAAAAAACGCCGGGCCAGAATGGAAAAACTCTATTCGAGCCCACCGGATGACCTCTCCGACGAGGAAAAGGCCGAACTCCACAAAAACGAAATCAAACAATACGAAAAGGAGCACGCCCACCTCTACAACAACGAAGGACACGAAGTCGACGAGCACGGCCACCTGATCGGTTACGATCCCCACGCCACCGACCACACCCAGCACGATGCCAGTTGGCATGAAGACCATCACTATTGGCATGATGGAGAAAACGAAAGTGAAAAACCCGTTGAGCCGGAACACATCGAAAGCGATCTCCCAAAAGATCAAGTCGCGGCGATTCAAGACCAAGATTCGCCAATTCCCAAAACCGAGCCTGGAGCAGAAAGCGACCACGCTGAGCCAACCGTCAAAGCCGAGCCCAAAGCCAGTCCCACGGACAATGAAAATTGTGAACCCGGTGGACCGGTTGTCGACATGAACTACGCCACTTTGGAAGAACTCATGGACTTGCCAGGTGTTGATGAATGGCTCGCCAACATGATCATCGACCACCGCCCCTATGAATCATTCAACGACCTCGAAGAAACGGTAGGCGCAGAACGCGTTAGAGAATGGATGGAGCGGCTCATGCTGGGATAAAGGGGCAGGTTTAATCAAAGATTACCCCCTCCTAACCCTGTACAATGGAGAATTATACCCTGTTGAACAAAAATCCAACAAATCAAATCGGCCGCCACAAAATTAACGTTCGGCCCTGGTAAATAATACCCAATCCACCTCAAAAGAGAGGAAAAAAGGGCGGGACATTGTTTAGAGGGACTCCTTGATTAAAATTTAAACCAGCGGTCTCCGAGATGGATGAAACCAAATTGTTTGTGAAATTAATGGTGACGCGCCCCGACTCAACTTCAACATATCTCGTTCCAATCGTTGGAATACCAAAATTGTTGTAAACTACATACTCTTGTGGGGTTCTTGTGTAGGAGATAAACTCAAAGGTGTCCAACCGACTGTTGGCATCGAGGTGGGAACTCTTGGCATCCGGCGGACCGATCGAAGCAATCACTTCATCGGTTGACATACCTAGAGCGACCTGCTTGTTATCAATTAGTTGCCTAACAATCTCATATCGCTCGTGGTATTTTACCAACTTTTCTTCGAACCCATCGGGAACCCCAGTGATGATTCCTTTGCTGACCCAACCTGCAATCTGCCCCTGTTGGGCTTGAGCTTTAACCCGATAGGCACGATCACTCACCGCAAGTAGAACTGCAACCTGGTTTGGGTTTACGTTTCCGATCCATCGCTTGCCATTAACGTCAGAATAAGCCGGACCAGCTTGGTTGATCTGAACCTTTAACTCTTGACTCACGAGCCCTTCCAAATAAACAGCGCCCTTTTCAGGGATCAGTTTTGACTTGTTCCGGTCTTCATGTTTGATGGTTATAATCCCAGGCCGACGAAGTTGGCCGTGTCCAGAAGTGCAAACCAAAAACCACGCGATTATAACCGACACGCAAAAGAAATCCATTTTGTTCATGACAGGTCTTCGATCTAAAAGGTTGGTTTAAACATTCCAGCTCGATCAAGCCGGGTATTGCTACGATTGCCTCGATTTTCGAAGCAATCAAGCATTAACTGTTTTACAAAGTAATGACTAACTAGGGAGCGACCTCCTTCTGGCTTTTGGAGTCGACGAAAGTGACCTGTTCCCGATGATAGGTGGGGTCCCCACGAAAGGTAAGCCTGGAATTATGACGTCTTTCCAATTCAACAAAAAGGCCACTGTCATGAGTCCGCATTCGATCTAGCACATCTGGATGAACAATCACAATGAGCCCTTCGAGGCGATCGCCCTGTTTGGCCAAGAGTCCATTGAGTTTTCGTTGCAGATCGACGCTCATTGATTCAACAGTCTTAACATCGCCCTTGCCCTGACAGAAAGGACATGGTTCGTTTATGGTGATTTTGAGACTCTCATGCAACCGCTGACGGGTCATCTCCATCAGGCCCAATTGTGATATCTCCAAAACTTGGGTTTTTGCTTTGTCCCGCTTGAGACGTTCCCGCATGGCGCGAAAGACGGCATTTTGGTCCTTTCGATTCTTCATATCGATAAAATCGACGACAATGAGTCCTCCGATATTTCTCAACCTTAGTTGCCGAGCCACTGCCTCAGCTGCTTCAAGATTTGTTTGCAGGATCATTTTATCCTGATTCTTGGCCCGCCCAGTGTTTACATCGATTGAGATCAAGGCTTCAGTTTCATCGATTACCAGATAACCGCCACTGGGCAACCAGACTTGCCGGTAAAAGGCATTGTCGATCTGGGCTTGGATCCCCAGTTTATCGAAAATGGGAACCATTGTATTAAAATGTGTAATCAGGTTTTTCGATCTTCTGGAAATGACACCAGCCAGTTCTTTCATTCGCTCCACCGCCTCCAAATTGTCACAAATGACTTCATCGATCTCCTCAGTCAGAAAATCCCGAACCGTCCTCTCGATCAAGTCGGGTTCCCGGAAAGCGCACATTGGAGCTTTTCCTTGTTCGGCGGCGGTCTCAATTTCTTCCCATTCCGCCAGCAGCATGGCTAGATCCCTCACAAAATAGCGGACTTTTTGCCCGGATGAAACAGTACGTAGGATCACTCCCTTTCCCTCAGGAATCGTCATTTTTTCGGCCATGATCTTTCTGAGCCTGGCTCTTTCTTTCGGATCTTCGATCTTCCTGGAGATGCCGAGTTGGTCGTTACGGGGCATCAGCACCATATACCGACCGGGGAGAGAAATATTGGTCGTGACACGCGGCCCCTTGCTGCCGATGGGGCCTTTGGTCACCTGAACCAGTACTTCAGACCCGACCGGATAAAGTTTGGGAATATCCTTGGATTGGATTTTCTTGGGCTTGGATTTTCCTCCGCTCTGTTTGGCACGCTGGATCTCCTCCATACCGGCATCCAGCGCCTCTGGGATCGCATCCCAAAAATGCAGAAAGGCATTTTTTTCGAGCCCAATATCAACGAACATGGCGTTTAGACCGGATTCAATATTCCTCACGATGCCTTTGAAAATTGACCCAACGATTTGTTCTTCGTTGACCCGCTCAACCGTGTATTCTTCAAGTGATCCGTTTTCCAACAAGGCCACCCTAGTTTCGAGCTTTTCACTGTTTATGACAATCTTGTTTCCTTCGGTCAGCTTTTTGGGTCCGAAGTATTTTCGAATTTGTTTGAGCATTTGTGTTGTAAAAATTGAAATTATTAGAAATTGTTGAAATGGGAGAGGTCGGATGAAATGCGTCAGAAAGGAACACTGGGCATTTCTTACAAAAGTAATAAAGCCCGATTAATGGGATAGAAAAGCAGAAACCTCGGTCTTAAGGCCCTCCATTGGAGATTGTTCCCATTTAATCGTTGGAAAAACGCCTGGAAGAGGACTTCCAACGGCTCGATGAACTGGAATTGTAACTCTTTACCGTGCCCCGGGTGTCAATCTCTTCACGGATGGTCGGATTCACAAAGTTTTCGGGCTCTGGATTTATCCCGTTAGTTTTTGGTTCCTCAGGCACAAATTCGGTTACATCTACCGTCATCTCTTCTTCACTTGCACCCGCCTCAGGCTTGTTAAAAGAATCGATCAATTCTGTGTTGTCAAAATTAACGCTCATGACCCGATCCCGGTTGCCAATTGCCTCAGGAAGTTTGGCGATTTCCATTTTAATGCTACCTTTTTTAAGAGCAAAAAAGTTTTCGATGATGTTTTTGGCGATTGGGGCGGCTGCGGCACCACCGGAGTGGCCATTTTGAACAAAAACACAGACTGCGATCTCTGGATCATCATACGGCGCGAAGGCTATAAACCACGCATTGGTAGGCTCCTTTACGTTTCCAGTTTGGGCAGTACCAGTCTTCCCGGAAATAGTGGTAATGGTAGATGCGGCATGATTTGCGGTGCCTCCACTTTCGTTCACCACTCTCCACATCCCTTTTTTGATAAGTTCAATTTGCTCAGCGGTAACACCTTCGCTGGTAAGGTCGTATTTCAAAGTCGGAGACGGATCAAGCACTGGGACACCATCCCGGTCCAACACCTTTTTGACCAGGCGGGGCTGGTAGACCCTGCCGCCGTTCGCCACCCAGGCGGTCACGCAGGCCATCTGCAGAGGCGTGGCTTCGGTGTATCCCTGACCAATGGCAGTCAGAGCGGTATATACCGGACTGGCGTTTAATCCCTTTTGATGCAGGAGCCATTCTTTATCCGGAATGGTACCTGACTTTTCGCCAGTGATTTCGATCCCGGTGACCTGGCCCAATCCAAGCATGGAAGTCATCTTTTTGATGTTTTCCATGCCGCAGTCATTAGCATAACGATAGTAGAATCCGTTGCAACTTCTTTTTATGGAATCACTTAAATCAATCGATCCGTGACCCGAACTCCAACATTTCATGAATTTGTTACCGAACTGCATTCCGCCACCACAGGGAAAAGATTTTTTCCAGGAGTCAGTCAAGCAACCTGACAGAGCGATCGGTATTTTACAGGTGGATCCCGGAGCATAAGGATTTACGGCACGGCTGAAAATCGGACTGGTCGGGTCTTCAATATATCTCTTCCAATCAGCCACACTGACTTCTGGAATAAACTTGTTGGGATTAAAACTTGGGACCGACGCCATGGCGAGGATATCTCCGTTTTTTGGATCAACAGCCACGGCCGCACCACGACCAACTTTGCGGAGGCTCATGGCGGTAGCGTATTGGAGACGGGCATCCAGTGTTAGGTAAACGTCTGAACCCGAGGTAGGCTCAGTTCTTTCCACCTCCCCCACGAATTTCCGCTTTTCATCTTTCTCAATTTTTACGATCCCAGCTTTTCCCTGGAGGTAAGAATCCATTGTTTTCTCAATCCCCTGCACTCCGTAGTCATCACCCACATAATAAGTAAACTCGGATTTTTTATCGGAATCAACTTTGTCATTATCAGCGAGAGCCAAATAACCAAGAATATGGCAGGCCAGTGAATCGTAAATGTAACGCCGCCTTCCGGTTCGAGTAACAGTGACCCCAGGAATACCAATATTTTTTTCGGCAAATCTGGCAAAATCACTAAAACTCAGGTCCCGCCTATAGGTAAATGGAACTAATCCCCCGTTGGAACGATAGTGGACCTGCATCGCATTGGAACTGTAGTCAGCAAGCAACCCAAGATCACGCAACCCTGGAAACACCGTCTCTTCAACAATTTCGATGATGTTATCCTGTGCCCGAGTACGAGTAATCCCATCGCGATCTTTTGCCTGATAATCAACCCGTGGCACTGAGCCATGAGTCTTATCATAGGCTTCGACAATTTCCCGAAGGTTAAACCTCAACTCATAATTCGGAGTGCTATCCACTAGGATGAGCCCATAGCGATCCTTGATCTCACCCCTTATACCGGGAACCCGGATGGTTTCAAATTTATTCCCCGGCACCAATTTGGAATAATGATCGTGCTGATTAATCTGTACTTCGTACAAACGGGATGACAAAAGTCCAAAACCGCCGAGAAGAAAAAAAACAAGCAAATAAAGCCTTAATTTAAAAGGAGTCGCCATCGTAGCTGTATCTTCGAGTAACGCCGTCCATTTGAATTTTAAAACCAGTCATTCCCGCCAGACGGCTGAACAGGAGCAATAAAAAGGGTGCAAGAAGGGTTGAATACAGTGATGTCATCAGGATTTTCAACCAAAATTCCATCGAAGTTGCAAGGCCTCCGCGATGAAAACAAATCAACAAATACTCCAACAAAAGCGATATTAAGGTACAAACCCCAACCATCAAAACTGGAAGCTCCCAGCGGCCCTGCCGAAAAAAGGGGCGCACGCCCTGAATAAACATTCCAAGTAAACCGAAACAAAATATCGTAAAGCCGAAAGGAATTTCATGGGCTGAACTTACACCCTCAACGGCATGGATCGGAATGTAATATCGGCAATCCCAAATAAAGCCAGCAATCATGGCAAACACAAGCATCACCGGAAATGGCACAGAGACAGCAGAAGCCAAAAAAACCGCGTGAACCAAAAGCAATCTGGATTTATAAGCCCAAACTAGTTCTGGAACAAATTCCTGAATAAAAAAGGACACCAAAATAAACCCCAAGACGGAAAGACAATAAATCATGGTTTGGTACCGATATGTGATGTCACTGCCTGAGGCGCGACGGAATCAGGTTTCATAATGATAAAAACATCGACCAGTTTTTCGAAATCAACGCTCGGGATCACCGTAGCCTCGGTGTCTATGACTCCTTTTTTGGCGTCTTTAACCACTCCCAGGAGAAGATTTTTTCGAAAAACATCACCAATGCCCGACGATACAATTCTATCTCCTGGGTTAACAACCGCTTCTTTTGACAGGTACCGAAGTTTCAAAATAGGGTTATTTCTCACGGGAGCCCTCTCCCCATTCAATATGCCTTCTTCAACCGTTTCAGAAATTAGAGCCGGGACCTGGCACATCTCATCCGTTAGCAAAAGAACAACGGAGCTATGTGGACCGACAACTTCAGAGACTTTACCCACCAGAGCGGAATCATCACCTGAAGGAACAACCACCGCCAGATCTGGCCGAACCTGATCATCATAACCCTTATCAATCATTAGGGTGTTATACCAGTTTAAAGGTTTTCGATTAATCACCCTCGAAGGAAGCAAGTCCAGAGGTGAGCGGCCCTTGTATTGTAGGGCTTTGCGCAGCTCATTGTTTTCAACAAGAATCTCATCAAGTTGAAGAACCTCCAGGCGTAACCTGTCTCGTTCCCTTTTTAGAAGAGAAAGTGACTCCTCCATTTCTGAATAAGTGAGCTTTTCAACTTCCAAAGTCGAAATCGCATCAGAAATACTTCCTGATGCCGCAATAAATGGAGAAAACAACGAGAGCGTAGCCTTTTGGATCTGGTCTATTCTCTCCGCCTGAAAAAAACTTATCCACATCAAAAGACCAACAAAAAATGAAAGAAATAATAAAGTGAGACGGCTCATGGCACTGACTCGAACTCAAATCACCCTTTAGATGACCTCGACATTTTCTTGAGGTGATCTAACTCCCTAAGAACCTGACCGCAACCCTCTGCTACTGCACTTAGTGGATCCTCTGCTACGTGAATTGGTAAACCGGTTTCCTTGGTGAGCAGTTGATCAAGGCCCCTCAATAGCGCCCCACCCCCTGCCAGCATAATTCCCCGATCGACCAAATCTCCTGCCAATTCCGGCGGACAGCGCTCCAGCGTGGCCCTGACACTTTCTATAATAACATTGAGTGGGTCAAGCATCGCCTCGCGAATTTCAGATGATGTCACAGTGATGGTCTTAGGCAACCCAGCCACCAGATCTCTCCCCTTGACCTCAACCGATGTTTCCTTCTTCTGTGGATAAGCTGACCCCATCCGAATTTTCATTTCCTCGGCGGTGCGCTCTCCAATCACCAGATTATAGGCACGACGCATATATTGAATGATCGATTCATCCAACTTATCACCAGCAACTCTAACGCTCCGACTGTACACAATACCAGAAAGAGAGATAATGGCAACTTCAGTGGTTCCTCCCCCGATATCCACAATCATGTTGGCAGCAGCGTCATGTACTGGTAGACCAACCCCGATTGCTGCTGCCATTGGCTCTTCGATAAGATGTACCTCTTTTGCCCCGGTTGCCGCAGCGGCTTCTTTCACGGCACGTTTTTCAACTTCGGTAATACCGGAAGGAACCGCAATCATAATCCGGGGACGAAAAAAGAAAGGACGTTTTTGAGTTACTTTTCGGACAAAATGTTTGAGCATGGCCTCAGTCACCTCGAAATCCGCAATTACCCCATCTCTAAGGGGACGAATCGCCACGATGTTCCCTGGCGTCCTGCCCAGCATTCGCTTGGCATCGTCCCCAACCGCCAATACGGTGTTTGTTCCGGATTTGACCGCAACAACCGAAGGCTCCCTCAAAACGATGCCCTGGTCCCTCACATACACCAGAGTGTTGGCGGTTCCCAGATCGATTCCAATGTCATTTGAGATGGCTCCGAAAAGATTTCCTATCATGTAACTCAATTTAGCGTAACGGATTAAGCTCTTTAGGCACGCGATTTATTAACTTCAAAAGGTCTGTTGCAAAAAATAACATACCACGAACCAGACCATTTTACCAACCATCTCCTTAATTAACCTTAAAAAAATTGAAATTACAGCAAATTGCCATTTCAACAAATTAGGGATTTCGAAATTCGCATTACGATTATAGTTTTCAGAATGCCCGTTTATGATATGGATGAAGGAGTACACTATCAGTGTCAGCGCTGCACCAATTGTTGCCAATGGCCTGGCGACGTCGTGTTAACCGATGCGGATATCGAACGAATTGCGTCTTTTCTAGGACTATCGATTTATGACTTTGTCGCAAGCTTCACCAACCTAAGGTGGAATAGGACTGGTCTGACCCTCACCGAAAAGGAAACGACCACTACCTGTGTTTTCCTAGAGGGCAAAGACTGTCGCATAAATCCAGTAAAACCAACACAGTGCGCTGGTTTTCCGAATGAATGGAACTTCAAAGGCTGGCGACAACATTGCGAGGCATTACCAATCAGCAATCTTTAAAACAAGAAGGTTAAAATAAAAAAGGTGCGCCGCAGCGCACCTAAAAATATTATAAATTCGATAACAGAATTATTATTTCTTCTTCTTCTTCTTCTCTTCTTCCAGTGATCCCTTCAAAGCTGCTGACGGCTTAAATGCCACAGTTTTTGAAGCTGGAATATCGATTGGATCTTGGGTTTTAGGATTGATGCCCTTGCGAGCTTTACGCTCGCGGACTTCAAAGGTTCCAAAACCAATTACCTGAACGATTTTATCTTTTTTCACGC
>JBGSJM010000149.1:0-5235 GCA_041742015.1 Verrucomicrobiales bacterium
TGTCTCCCTCCACATCTCATTGTTCAGCGTGACTGCGGTGTAATGTAGGTAGATTTCACTGTAGCCCATGTGGGAGAGGATCTTTTTGGCATGAATTTCCAACTCATCAAGAGGCATTGGAGGAACCGGCTGTTGCTGTTCAATGTATGTCCGGATGTATGCCAATAAAGCGTCGCGCTCGGCTTTGGTCTGCGGAATATTCTTTTTTGGTGCCCGAAAGCGTGTCGTAGTGACAGGCACAGGCTTGGGCACTTTTACCGTTTGAATTGTTTCAAGCGTTGATGACATAACATTAAAGGTCAATTTGATCGAAGTCGGTATCGCGATAACATCGACGTCACCACCAAGTTGAGTCAACGAAATTCGTCCCGTTTAAAAACTTGCTTCCCAACACGGATAAAGTGGCCAAAAAAACTGCATTTTCAAGTCTTCTACGCGACGCGATTGTGGGAAGGTTACGCAAACCCTCGTCAAGCCAGCAACCGTGGTGCGGACTGGAATGCATTAGGGATGTGGTTGATCACCGGAATCTCCCCATCTGATAGGATAACTTCTAAAATGTCAAACCGAAACAGCAGGGGTAGAAAACCGAGTTCTTGTATCCAGGCGTTAGCTCCCCGAGTGATTAATTGTTGCTTTTCCCGATCCACTGCATCGGCTGGCCTACCAAATTGGGTGGAGGTTCGTGTTTTTACTTCGCAGAAAACCAGAACTTCACCGTCTCGGACAACGATGTCGACTTCTCCGCCTCCTTTGGCCTTAAATTGACGGAAGAGCACTTTCATTCCACGAGTCCAGATCCAACGTCGGGCCAGATCTTCGCCTAAATCGCCAATAGTTTTATTCCACTGCTCTGCCACCAAGAGTTCCTCGGTACCTAGCCGAATCGGGCGACGAAGTGTTTGATCAAAGAATCGGTAATACCAGACGATAAAGAAATACACGTTTTAACTTATCACAACCCTGACTTGGTAGACATAAAAAATCGATCACATAGATTCCCCATCCATCGGACACCTGACCAAATTTTCTAGCCTGAATCAAATTCTGCACCAACTTGGTGTCCAATGATACTTTTAATTTAATGCAGAAAAGTTTCCGTATAATTTGCAAGCAATTATTTAATCCGATGATGGCAACCATCTTTCAAATGCTTCAATTGCCTCATATTCCGCCAAACCAAGCTTGTCGTATTTTACAGCGATATTTTGGTTATCGACCGGCGAATTAAATTCGTCGCCGCTTATTGATTGAAATTTCCAAATCGCCTCTCGTTTCTGGTCGAGTTGATCGGGACTCATAGGAACGGCCATATTAATTTCGTGGCTTGAAACAGGTGTGTCCTTGCCCCGGTATAACCAGACATAACAATCACTTCGCCAATTCTCGGTTTTGCACTCGTCCCAGGCTTGGGCAAACGCTTTAAAGCAGAGTGATTGCAAAGAGCTAGGGTCCCCAACATGCCCCGTTGCAAAAATACTATGGGGCTTCAACTGGTTCAGAAGCTCCTTCATTATCTTGATGTCATCATCTGCAAGAAGGAATCTCCGGTAGCGTCCAATTTCATAAAATGGCAAATCCAGAAAAACCACCTGTGCCGGATCCCTTAGGCCGCAGTGGTCCACAGCATCCCTAGCTTCTCCGCGAAGAATAAGGCCTTTTAAGCGCCGCACCACCTCGGAATCAATTCCAAACTCTCCCTTCTTTTCCAATTCATTGAGGATGGATTGCGCATATTTCTTTTGGTCCTCCCATCCTTTTCCTTTGGCTAACTCGGCCATTTCATTGATAACCGACGCAAAGTTACGGGCCGAAACGTCTCTAACTCTCAAATTTCCAGAGGTTTGAACTGCCAGGCAAATCTCATGCCCTTGTTCTACCAACCGGTCGATTGTACCTCCCAGCCCAGCAATCGCATCGCTTGGCTCTGGACAGAGAATAAGTATCCTTTTCGAAAAAGGCGTGGCTCTTTCAGGACGCGGCTCATTTTCAGTTCCTTTTTTTCCGCCGGGCCAACCGGTGATTGTTTGCTGAACTTCATTAAAGACCCCAATATTGACGTGATAGGCCTTCTGATCCGTGTTCGCCAGTAATTCCCCTACACCATGTTCATTATAGGCTTCGTCAGTGAGTTTTAGAATAGGTGAACCCACTGTTTCAGCCAGCCAGACCACCGCTCGTTTGATCATTGGTTTAGTCCAGTTTACGGTACCAACCAGCCAGGGGAATTGAAAGCGAGTCAATCGACTGGCAGCTGAGGAGTCCACTAGAAAAATGGCATTCTCATGCTTTTGCAGGAAACTTGCCGAGATCTGATCAGTCACCTTGCCTTCAACCGCCACTCGTACAATATCTGCCTTATTACCTCCCCAGGCCATTAGCACAATCCGGCGGGCCTTCATAATTGTGCCGACCCCCATGGTCAGGGCCGATCTCGGAACGTTGGCGATTCCCATGAAGTCGGCTGCTGCATCAGCGCGTGTAACCCGATCGAGCGTGATCATTCGGGTCGGTGAATCGATGGCGGACCCTGGTTCATTAAATCCAATATGGCCGGTCCGACCGATTCCAAGGATCTGGAGATCCAATCCACCCGCTTCAACGATAGCTCTTTCATACCCATGACAGTAATCATAGACCTGGTCCAAAGGCACACATCCATCGGGGATGTGAATATTCTCCTCTGGAATATCAATGTGATCAAACAACTGATCACGCATAAAACGATAATAACTTTCCGGGTGGTCGCGAGTCAGACCGTGATATTCGTCAAGATTAAAGGTAATTACGTTTTTAAAACTAAGACCGTTTTTGTGGAGCTTCACCAACTCCCGGTAAAAAGGAACTGGCGTGGAGCCCGTTGCCAAGCCCAGGACAACATTCTCTTTGCCCTTTTGGCGTTTTTCGATCAAATCTCCCACCTCAGCGGCGAGTTTTTGGCAGGCAATGAAAGATTCTGGATAAACGATGGTCCTCGTTTTCTCGAAACGTTCCTGCTGGGTGGGTTGCTTGTGGCCAGAAGCTTCTAATATATCGGTCATGGTTGCAAATTAATATCCTTAATTTACGCTGGCTTCGGGTCAATCAGGTAATTCATTACCATGCTGATTTTCCAGACCAAAAGTTTTTATGTTCTTTTTTAAGATAGTACTCTCTGTGGCTGGATATTGAGAGTCTTTCATCGAGATTTACCCCATGGTACGACTGCTAGTGAGAGTATTACCCAACGCCAAAAATTCCGAAATTGTCGATTGGTGGTCCGGTCCTGACGGGGAGACGCTTCGGATTCGCCTTGCGGCACCTCCGGTTGACGGGAAAGCCAACCAGTGTTTGCTTCTCTTCTTCGTAAAAGAACTGGATCTTAAAAAGTCACAAATACGGATTGCAAAAGGAGAGAAGAACCGCCAGAAAATCATTGAGATTTCGGGCTTATGCGAAGCGGAATTGCGTTCTCGGATTGATTTGGTGATTAAACAGAAAAGCTAATGCTGCGGGGGCCAATCATAGCGATTATGGGTTGCCTGCTTTCTTAAAAATTGGGTCCAAAAAGTCTAAGACGAATGTTATTCAGCATTACTCTTTGACCAGAAAATGGCAGGTGGCACAAGATTATTTTTACCCTCGGCGAATTCCGATCCAATTTCCTGTAGGGTGTGAATTTCCCTGATCACATCCAATCCTTTTTCGATTTTAGCTTGGTCAAAGACTAAGCGAGTCAGAGTCATACCAGCCAAAGGAGTAAGGTCTTTCACTTGCGTTTCACCGATGTGGAGTCGTTTCAAACCGGTGCCCGATAAAGGAGACAGATCACTGACCATGGTCCGATGCAGAGTCAAACTCTCCAATGGGCAAGACCGCAGTGGTGAGATATCTTGAACCGGCGAACCGGTTAACCACAGCATCTTGATAGGCATCCCGGTCAGGGGAGAAATGTCTTTGACAAATGTTTCCACCATATTCAACTCGGTGATGGGAAGACCTTTGATTGGTGAAAGATCAGTTACTCCGGTGCTGGAAAGGTAAAGCTTTTGGAGGGTGGTGTTTCCTGCCAGGGCATTAATTTCTTTGATGGGTGTTTTTTCGAGAAAAAGTTCGATCAGGCCCATCCCCTTGATCACTGAGACATCCGTCACTGGGCAATTAGAAAGAGCCAAGGCTTTTAGATCCATTCCGGCAAGCGGCGAAATGTCCGAGACATTGCAGTTGTCCAGACCAATGGCAGCGACCTGCCCCTGGGGATCAATCTGAAACTGGCCATTCCCAGAATAGTTCGGGTTTTTTGAGCGAATTGCTTCGTGCAACTTCACCTCGCTCCAGTATGTGGGTACGACCAGAACAGGTGCTTCCACTGCGGGAGTCTTGTTTGCATCAAGTGCTTTGGGGTCTTCGCTGCAGCCCGTAAAAAAAACAGCCGCACCCAAAACGGCTCCAACCAATCTCAAACTTCGCATGGCGCGATTATCGGTGAGATTGACAGGCAAGCAAGTAGGAAGCCACCTTTAAACCTCTTTACCCTGGCAACGCCCACGGAATCCAGCCCGACTTTAAGGCTGCGAGGAGCACAGCAGCAACCACTGTTGCGCTCAATGTTGAATAGTAAACGACAGCCGCGACAAAGCGGCTGTCAGCGCCCAGTTCATAAGCCAGAAGGGCTGTGTTCACTGCCGTTGGCGAGGCCGCCCCCAAAATTAGAACCGCGGCAAAGGTATTCGAGATGCCAAACAGCCAGGTCAGGGCGATAGCAACCACCGGTCCGCCCAATAGCCTGATCCCGAGGGCCCAGCCGAGACGACCCACTGGCTTCGGTGGACGCGTTTTGGAAAGCTGCACCCCAAGGGTAATCAAGGCAAACCCAACCAACCCTTCAGCCAAGTATGTAAGTGGCTTCCAGACAAAGACCAAATCCTCCAATGGATTCCCAAGGATCCGGAGAGTAACTGCAAGCAAAATCGCATAGATGGAGGGCTGTTTTAAAGCGGGGAGAAACTGCCGCCAGCCTGATACATCGTGAGCTTCTTTGCTTGAATTGGCGAGGAAAATGCCGACGGTAAAAGTAGTCAAATTCATTGTTGCAAGCACAAAAACCTGAAATATCCCTCCTTCATTGGGGAACGCCAGGGTAAGGAGCGGGATCCCCCAGTTCCCGGAGTTATAAATCATCGTGGTCAGTTGCAATGCGGCCCGATCATGGGGCGGGTCTTTTCGGATCGCAGCCACCAGCCACGAAATCATTGC
>JBGSJM010000150.1:0-11250 GCA_041742015.1 Verrucomicrobiales bacterium
AACGGGATACCATAATATAGCAAGGGGTTGCGATAGCTCCCCCTGGACCGTGCCAATCAAAACAGAATTTACCCCAACGGGGTTATTCGACACCTTTCCAAGCTCCGAAATCAGCCCCGTCGGCAATCCACTTTTCGATGAGCGCACGCTCCACGTCTGTCACGGGATCGGCCTTACCTTCCGGCGGCATTGAAAGATCGTCGTCCTTCGGAAGGGTTAAGACTTTTACGAGCCAACTATCCCCAGGCTTGCCGGGGATGACATGCTTTTCCGGATAATCCTTGCCTCCCTTAAGGATGCCCGCAGCGCTATCGAGACGTAAACCGTGCTTTGGCTTCACAATTTTACCGTCTTTTTCGTGTTCCTTCTGGTGGCACTTGATGCATTTCTCCTTGAGAATTGGATAAATCTCTTTTTCGAAATCAACCCCGTATACGCTGGGGCAAAGGACGGGCAAAATTGCCGTGACGACTAAAATTTGAAGAAAGCATTTCATTGTGGATTTAGTCGAGGAAATTTTCGCGTCTGTCAACTTCTTCGCACTAACAAAAATGCGCCAAACCCAAAAATCAAATGCCTATGTCATCGTCAATTAGTCCATTCGGCAGTCAAAGCAGGATTGGCCCGAAAACCTTTCTAACCCGGAGCGGTTGGCCCATCGCGATGTGGTTCGCGATCAGTTACTGCTCTATTGCCACATAAATGAGCAAGGCAGTTCCGAGGACCAGGCGATACCAGGCAAATCCGTTGAAAGTATGGCTTTGCACAAAATGGATGAGCCAGCGCACCACGATAAATGCTGATATCGCCGAGACTACCGTGCCGAGAAGTATCATGGACCAGTCCACGCTTTCTCCTTGTCCATCCTTGATGACTGAAAGAGTCTGGAAGGCTCCAGCGGCCATGAGAGTGGGAACACCAAGGAGAAATGAAAATTCGGTCGCCGCTGGTCTCGCCGCCCCCAAGGCCATGGCGATGAGGATGCTCGCTCCGGACCGGGAGGTCCCGGGGAAAACGGCGGCGAGAATCTGCGCCAAACCTACAGCGATGGCAATACTCCAGGTCAGGGTATCCTCCCCGGCGTGGTTTTTCCGCCAGAACTCCACCCCGAAGATCACAAAAGCACCGATCAGAGTCGCCCAGGCCACCGGGGTGATGGTTTCCGGCAGCTCGATGTCGAGTTTCTTGATCACAAGTCCGCCAATCGAAGTCACAAAAAAAGCCAGGGCAAGTTTTCCCAGATAGGTCTGGGTCTCGCGCTCCCGCAGAGTTGTGGCGAGATGCTTGAGACGCTCCGTAAACACCGCCAGGACCGCCAGGACAGCTCCGCTCTGAATGACGATGGAGAATAAATCGGATTGCCGGGGCAGCCACCCGAGGTTTTGGGGGATGAGCAAATGCCCGGTGGATGAAATGGGCAGGAACTCGGTAACCCCTTCGATGAGGCCCAGTATAATGATCGAAATCCAGGTTGGCAGACTTTCCATGAAAATGCAGGAGTAAGCAAATTTGAGAGTTTGTAGTTGAAAGTTGAGAGTCTCAACGGGAACTCTCAACTCTCAACTGGAAACTCTCATCCTTCTTCCTCACTCACCCAGATAAGCTTCGCGAACCTGCGGGTTCGCCCGCAGTGCCTCGGCGGTGTCCTTTAGCAACACCTGCCCAGTCTCCAGCACGTAGCCGAAGCTGGATATTTTCAGGGCCAGGTTGGCATTCTGCTCCACCAGCAGGATGGTCAGGCCGCGCTCCCGATTGATGGTGACGATCTGCTCGAAAATGGAGCGAACCAACATGGGGGCGATGCCAAGCGACGGCTCATCGAGCATGAGGCACCTCGGTTTGCTCATCAAAGCACGGGCGATGGCCAGCATCTGCTGTTCACCCCCGGAGAGTGTCCCCGCGTGCTGGCTGATGCGTTCTTTGAGCCGTGGGAAAATGGTAAAAGCGTATTCGATGTCGGAGGCGATGCCTGCCTTGTCTTTGCGCAGGTAGGCACCCATGCGGAGGTTTTCCTCCACGGTGAGATTGGCAAAGACCATCCGCCCCTCCGGCACATGGCAAAGCCCGCGCGCGACAATGGAATGGGCTGGCAGGTTCGTAATGTCCTCACCCGCATAACTCACGGAGCCGCCGCCGATCTTCACGAGGCCGGAAATGGCCCGCAAGGTGGTGGACTTGCCCGCTCCATTTGCACCGATAAGCGTGACGATGCTCTTCTCCGGCACATACAACGAGATACCATGCAGGGCTTTGATGGCACCGTAGGAAACCTCCAGATTTTTGATATCAAGCATGGTCGTCCTCCTCGCCCAGATAGGCTGCAATGACTTTTGGGTTCTTCTTTATCTCGTCCGGAGTGCCTTCTGCAATCTTTCTGCCGTATTCGAGCACGGCAATCTTTTCGCAAATGCCCATGACGACTTTCATGTCGTGCTCCACGAGGATGATGGCGATTTTGAACTTATCCTTGATGAACTGGATGAGTTTCATCAGCGACTCCTTCTCGGTCGGGTTCATGCCGGCAGCCGGTTCATCCAGGAGCAGAAGTTTGGGCTTTGTGGCCAGGGCGCGCACAATCTCAAGGAGGCGCTGGCCACCGTAGGGGAGGCTTCTGGCATTTTCATCGCGCAGCTTGGCGAGGCCAAAAATATCAAGCAGTTCGAGCACCAGTTTCTCAACGTCCTTCTCAGCCTGGTGGAAGTCGGCACCCCGCCACAAGGCATTGCGAATGCCATGGGTCCGGTGCAATTGGGTGGCGGCACGAACGTTGTCAAAGACACTGAAGGAGCTGAAAAGCCGGATATTCTGAAACGTTCGGGCGATGCCGAGTTTCGTGAGTTCATGGGGCTTTACGCCAGCGATGGGTCGTCCACCAAAGTGAATCGAGCCCGAGGTGGTTTGGTAAACCCCGGTGATGAGGTTAAAGGCGGTGGTCTTGCCCGCACCATTCGGGCCGATCAGACCCACCAGTTCATTTTCATGAACCTGCAGGCTGAAGTCTCCCACAGCCGTCAATCCACCAAACTTGATGGTGGCCTGGTCAAGCTTAAGCAAGGGCATCAGAGTTGATAGTTGATAGTTAATGGTTGATGGGTTGGAAGAAGTTGATGGTTCCGACTGTACCATGTTGAGCCTCCGATTGTACCCTGTTGAGTCGGGGACTGTACCCTGTCTGGTCCATTAACCATCAACTTCAGACTATCAACGTTTCGGCTCATATTCGGTGCATCAACTTCAAACCATCAACCCTTTTTCTGTCCGAAGGTGAAGAGCCCCTGGGGACGTGCCATCATCAGGCCGATGATTAACAGCGCATAGATAATCATACGGTAGTCCGCAAATTGTCGCAACACTTCCGGCAGCAGGGTGAGGAGGATGGCGGCGATGATGACTCCCACCGTGCGGCCCATGCCCCCCAGAATGACCATGACGACGATGTCGATCGACTTGAAAAAGTCGAAGCCCGTGGGAGAAAGGAATTGCTTGTGGTGGGCATAAAGACCACCTGCGACACCGGCAAAAAACGCTCCGATGACGAAAGCCGTGACTTTGTAACGAACCGGATTGATCCCCATGGAACTGGCGGCGACTTCGTCATCATTTACGGCGATGAAGCCGCGCCCGTAAGTTGAGTTCACCAACGAGGCGACCACGTAGATCGTGACTGCAGCGAGGGCGAAAGACCAGCCCAGGGTAGTGTATTTCGGGATGCCTTTTAACCCACTGGCCGCACCGACGCTCTCCATGTTCTGCACGACCACGCGAATGATTTCCCCGAAACCCAGAGTGACGATGGCCAGGTAGTCGCCCTTCAGCCGCAGGGACGGGATGCCGACGGCGAGTCCGATGACAGCGGCCATGCAACCACCCATCACAAGTGCAACGAGGAAAAGCAGGGGCTTGAGGCTGTCCGGCACCATTGGTGAACAGACCAGGGTAAGCTTGGCCGCCGAGTAGCCGCCCACCGCCATAAAGCCGGCGTGACCGAGGCTGAACTGGCCGGTGTGGCCGTTGATGAGGTTCAGGCTCACCGCGAGGATGATGCTAATACCACAGTCAATGGCGATACCCACGTAGTAGCGATTAAAGTAAGCCGAGAAGAGCGACACGAACACAGCCAGGGCGATACCGAGCACCAACCAGCGCTTCGCTCCTTGGATAGTTGAAAGTTGAAAGTTGATGGTTGATGGCATGATCCGAAAACTTGCTTGGTCTGAATTAGGCTATCAACTATCAACTTTCAACCATCAACTTCCTCACACTTTTTCCACCGATGCTTTTCCCAGCAGTCCTGCGGGTTTAAAAAGGAGAATGAGAATCAGAATGGCAAAGGCGATGCCGTCCCGGTAACTCGAAAGGCCGGAGATGCCACCCGCAAACGTCTCCAGCACTCCCAACAAAAGCCCGCCGAGCGCAGCGCCGGGCAAATTGCCAATCCCACCGAGCACGGCGGCGATAAATGCGCGAATCCCAGGCTGCACTCCCATGAGCGGCTCGATCCCCGGTGCCTTCAACGCATAAAGAATCCCCGCAACCGCCGCGAGCGCTGAACCCAGTCCGAAGGTGAAGGAAATGATGCGATTGATGTTCACCCCCATGAGCGCGGCCGCCTGTTGGTTAAAGGATACCGCCCGCATCGCCGTGCCAACCTTGGTGCGCTGGACGGTAAACCACATCCCGGCCAGCAGCGCGGCGGTGACCAAGACCACCACGAGATCGTTGCTGCTGACCACCAGGCCACCCAGATTAAAATCGGCTGCCGGTAAAAGCTGTGGAAATGGCTTGGTATCCGCACCAAACACGGCCTTGTGCTGGCAGGTGAACTCGATAAACAAAGAAACCCCGATGGCTGTAATCAAAACCGTCAGCTTGGGACGGGATCGGAGCGGGCGGTAGGCCAGAAACTCAATCAGCATACCGATGCCAGCGCAGATCAGCGCAGAGATCAGCGTAACCAGCAGCGCTCCCGCGAGCGACGGCAGTGGCACAATCGGCTGGATGGCCGGGGCGATGAAAAATGCCGAATAAGCCCCCAACATCAGCACATCGCTGTGCGCGAAATTGATGAACCGCAGCACCCCATAAACCATCGTGTAGCCCAGAGCGATAAGGGCATAGATGGATCCCAGAGCGAGGCCGTTAATGAGTTGTTGGAAAAAGTTGATAGTTTAGAGTTGATGGTTGATAGTTAGAAGCCGTTTTCTTTATACTTCCTCCAAAAGGGAACGGCGAAGACCGCTGAGCATTTTGCCTTGTTCCTCGGCCGCGGCGTAAAGCGGTTGAAACTGATCTTCAACAAGGAAGCCTTGATTGCGCCCGATAAACGACTGCGAGACAACCTCAAACACCGAGCCGGAGGCGATTTCAATGAAACGGGCAAAATCTTTGCGTGAAATTCGCGAAGATCCCTCCGCGATGTTTGAAGATATTGAAACTGCGGCACGCCGCATTTGGTTTGTCAGTCCAAAGCGCTCATCCGCAGGAAAGTCCCGTGTATTCGAACAAACCAAGTCGGCGAACACAATCGCCTTCTGCCAGACTTCCAATCGTTCAAAACCAAACATTTTTGGAAAAGTTGATAGTTGATAGTTAAAAAGAGGATTCTTCCATAGTTGATTGAGTCTTGACTATCAACAATCAACTAAAGACTATCAACTTCTTCAAGGATTCACGGTTTCCACAAACTTGAACGCTCCACCCTTCACTTGAAGGATCACCGCAGATTTGACCGCATCCCGCTGGGCATTCATGGTCATCTTTCCGGTCACCGCGTCGAACTCCTTGGTACTTGCGAGGGCGTCGCGCAACTTGGCCCCTTCCGTGGTTCCGGCGCGCTTGATGGCGTCAGCGAGGAACATCGCAGAGTCGTAGCCGAGTGCGGCCATCGCGTCGGGCACCTTGCCGTTGTAGCGCTTCTTGTAAGCTTCGACAAATGCGGTCACCTTGGGTGATGCGGCGTCCGCAGCGTAGTGTGTGGAAAAATAGTGTCCCTCAACAGCCTCTCCACCGATTTTCACAAGCGTGTCACTCTCCCAGCCGTCACCGCCGAAAAACGGCACATTGAGACCGAGCTGTTTCGCCTGGATGCAGATGAGCGCGACATCCGTGTAATAACCGGGAACGAAGACTGCATCCGGAGCGGCGGATTTGATGGCGGTGAGCTGGCCTTTGAAATCCTTGTCCCCACCGTTGAAATCAAGCTCAGCCGCGATTTCTCCACCCGCTTTGGTGAAGCCCTCCTTGAAGAACTTGGCCAGCCCCTTGCTGTAGTCGCTTTTCACATCAGTAAAGACGGCTACTTTCTTCGCCTTTAGTGTGTTCGTTGCGAAATTCGCCATCACCGTCCCCTGGAAGGGATCGATGAAACAAACCCGAAAGATGTAGTCGCCCGTTTCCGTGACCTTTGGGTTGGTGGAAGCTGGCGAAATCATGGGGACGCCATTTTGCTGGCAGATGGGCGCAGCCTCCAGTGATCGGCTCGAGGCAACCTCACCGAGGATGGCGATGGCTCCGTCCTTGGAAATGAGCTTGTTTACCACGTTGGCTGGTTCGCCAGCCTTGGATTGATCATCCTCGGTTTTAAGCTCGAACATCTTACCCAGCACTCCGCCAGCGGCATTGAGTTCCTCAATGGCCAGTTGGGTGCCCTCGTGGGAAGAGATTCCGAAGGTAGCTTCCTTGCCCGTGAGCGAGGCGAATTCACCGACGAGAATGGTGTCACCGCCGCCCCCGCCGCAGCCTGTGATGAAGACACCGAACACACCCAAAAGAAGAAGATCACGTTTACGGATTCGCATGAGCACGATTGTAGCAGCCCTCATACCAAGGGCAAGAGTTAAAATGCGAATGCGTGACACAGCCAAAATCACGGGCTTTATAGGACAGTCATTTACTTCACATGCATCACGCCGTGCATGATGACCCAGTGGCCCGGGAAGGTGCAAACGAAGGGATAGTCGCCGGGTTCTTTCGGCGCATTGAAGCGCAGGATTTCGGACGTGTCGGGATTCAGCAGTTTGGTGTGATGCAGGATCTTGTCCGTGACGGGAATAAAGTCCTTTTTGATGCCTTCGGGGTCCTTCGCCATTTCGTTGCCGGCCATACCGACCTCTTCGGTGCTGCCGGGCTTGCAGATGGCGAGATTGTGTGGCGTGGCATCGGGATTGCTGAAGCGAAGACTCACGGGCTGGCCCGCTTTGACGGTAAACTCGGTTTTATCGTAAAGCATGCGCTCCCGCACACAGGAAATCGCGATCTTGGCGATGCCGGGTTGTTTGTCGAAGTCCGTCTCCTCGGTGCTCTTTGCCTTTTCGAATGGCCCACGTTTGCGGCCTTTCTCAAAGGTTTCGATAAAGGCGATCGTTTGCGGTCCTGGGGACACGTTTGCGGTCCTGGGGACAGACAAAGTTTGCGGTCCTGGGAATTAAAGCCCAATACGACTTCTGGATTGGCAGATGGCAAAGAGCAGTTGCGGGGTTACATTCGACAAGCCATTGCGTTGTCAAGAGCCTATCCAGATGCATGCCGAGTTACCATAACAATTCAATTGCACGCGTGGCAAATTGTAAATAAAGGACCTGAAGGTAAATAAAGAAAGATGGAAAAAGCAAAGACACTTATCGATTTGAAGGATCTTCCGTATGGTGACGAATTGAAGACCGAGGATTATGGAGGCGGGATAGGGGTGGTATGCAGCGGACGGAGGAATGTTTTATCAAAAGGGCCATATTTTGATGATTTCCTTCCAGACGGCGCAATAATTCATTCCGATTTAGTAAATAGTTTAGACATTCACTTGTCGGGAAATAAATCCATAACGGTAGGTGAATTTCCCAGGTTGGATCGGCTTCAGATTTCAGTCAATCCAGATTGCAAGGTTCCCAAAAACATTCGGATAGGAAACGGTTCTTTTATGGAATATCCGTTGCTGGGAACATTGCGATTAAAAAATTGTCGCCTCTTCGAAAGCCTAAACACAATTCCCGAAACCCTAGTAATTTTGGAAATCGAAGATGTTCCAGGCTTTGAGTTGTCAAAAATGCCTCAGCAAGTCAAACTACTAACGTTGGCCGGAGCGAAAATCGCTAAGAATATCACTGTCATCCCCAAGACAACTTGGCGATTGAGTTTATGTGATGTTGAGCATAGTTTTCAGGAACTTTCCGGGGATGCATTATTGGATGTGTATCTTCGTTCGAGCGTGCGGGAAATTGAAAAGTTGCCAAATTTTGGATTAAAGAAAATCAAAGCAAATACGATTACACTTTCCGGATTTCATTTTAATGAAAATTTCTCGGTGGAGTGCACTAAACTTCAAATAGAATCTTCAAAATTTGACTACCATGTAATCGAAGGCCGAGCGGAAAGCGTTTATTTGCGAAACTGTGTTAGTAGAGACGTTTCCAATCAAACCGTTCAATTCATCCCTAATGGCGATTCCATTGAAAGCGTTGCTGGAAGCAATCTGGTTTTTGGATCTTGCATGACTGCGTTGGGTATGCCAGGCGAGTTGTACTAACGGTAAGCGGCCAATACACGCCATCTAAAAGCGAACGATACAAAATGCGGTCCTGGTGCGGTCCTGGGGACAGACAAGGTATTTGCAGTCAACAGCTAAATATCAATAACCATTGACAATCAAATTACGCAGTCCGGCGAAAGACAAATTTTAGTGAATTTCCACTTGCTTGAATGTGTTTTTAATAACACTATCTATCCAAACATGAGACAGTCGCGTTTGAGAGGAGAAGGAACCCATTTTGTCCACACCATTTCCAGGATCGTGGATCGTCGCTATATCTTTGAAGACCACGAGAAAGAGCATTTTTGCCAACTGCTTCGTCGGTTGTCTGGCTTCACCGGGCTTGATGTGGTCTCCTATTGTGTGATGGGTAATCATTTCCATCTTCTCATCGAACAGCCGGACCAAGCCACGCTGTCCGCCTTGACCAAGGCGGAGTTGCTGCGCCGGGCGAGGTTTCTCTACGACGCAAATACCATCAAGGATTTGGAACAGGAATTCCAACGGGCTGAAGAAGCTGATGATCAGCCCTGGATTCAGCGAATTCTGGACCGTTATGCCCATCGCATGGGGGATGTGTCGAAGTTTATGCAGGAACTCAAGCAGCGCTTCACCCAGTGGTATAACCGGCGCAACCACCGCACCGGCGGTAAAACAAAAGCGGGGACAGACAAAGTATTTGCAGTCAACAGCGAAATATCAATAACCTTTGACAATCAAATACGCCGTCCGGCGAAATACAAATTCTAGCGTAAAAAAAAGGAAGCCAGCCTTGCAGGGCATAAGGGGACGGCTTCCCAGCACGGGAAGTGGGGCCAGGCTGATTATTTCGGGACAACTGTGAATTATCTCATTTTACTAATATTCAGCGCTTCAAATCGAATAGGTAGTCTGGCCCCGTTTTTGCGCCATTTACGATTGCGCATGAACTAGGTCACTTATTAACCAATAGTCAACATTTTGAAAGTTCCCCGGAAGGCAGTAAGGCCTCTAAACAAAAACAACTTCAAAACCTGATGCGAAATGGAACATCCGACAGAAATACTTTTGAAGCTTCAAAGCGTCTCCATCAATTTCAACAAGAACTCATTCATGGCCATCCAGCTGCACAAGAACCCGCAAAATAAAATTCTGATTTTGGTCTGCCTCATCTTTTTTTTCGTCATTTTTCGCGGAATGGCGGCCGAAAAACTACAGGATATTTTACACAGCATCTTTAAGGAAGATCATCAAAGTATCGTAGAAGCGGAGAATCAAATAGCTAAGAATCTAAAAGGTAGGGAAACAGAAGTCTGGGAATTTACGAAGAATGCGATTGCAAGTATTGATCCAAATTTTACTGATTTGTATATAATAAGCGGTCTTCGCGCTTTAAATTTGCTAGACGGCTACAATGAGAAAATTCTAGGAGAACTCCATGGTATTCTAAAAAACGAAGCAGAATTTGGGAACGACCTAAATCAATGGATAAGGGGCGGAGAATTTGCTGGACCTGAGCCCGAAAAAGGGATTCCGATGTTGAAGCGGGTTGCCATCATAGGCATGGGATTAGAAATTTTTAATTCAAGAGACTTGGTTTTGGAGAGAGAAATAATTTACAAATTCATGGATTTACCATCGTTTGATGTGCAGTTAGGAATTGCGAATTGGTTCCAAAAATTTGGTGATTCAAGCGATATCGAACGACTTGAATCGACAAAGAAAATGCTCATTGATTCAAGCGAATTACAATCTGCGGATAAGATTTCTGAGGTTGTGACTTATCTTAAAAATCACAAAAAAGTCGAACCAAGTACCAAAGGATCGCTGAACCACGAAAAATTCAATAACAACGCCATATCGGAAACCACGCAACCACAGGCTGTGCAAAAGAGCTCATTTAAGGGCGTGTATGTTTTAGGGGTTATGGCAATGTTCTTCATCATTTTAATGGTGGTAGTTTTCAGAAAAAAACAGAACGATACAAGCCAACCATAAACAGAACAACAGAACGATACAAGCCAACCATAACGCGTTGTGTGCCAACCAAGTGAACGATACAAGCCAACCATAGCGCGTTGTGTGCCAACCGCCTAAAAAAACGAAATTTGGGAAGCTTCTCGGTTATGAACCCCTCTGCTGTCGCTATTCCGAAACCAAGTCCGCGATTCTTAACGCAACCCACAAAATCTACCCACGCCGTTGATTGTCACACCCCCAATAACTGATTTGTCCAAGGGAAAAGTTTGCCTACTCTCACCAAACAAGGAAACACAAACGCCCACCTCTGATGTGCTGTCCTGGTTAACCGGTGCCATTGATGAATCTTTTCAATCTCAAAAGCAATCCGAATTCAGTCATCCCTGCGACTCCCCACACGATGTGAGCGAATTGTTACCCAACACACGGCTGAAAATCGAGAAACAGACACTTCAAACAATGACTCATCGGTGGCCCAAAGCTGTGGTGCACCTCAGCGCAAAACATCTGATCGACTTAGACTCCCCAAGGGAGGAGCAACACACCCCTCCCTTCGAGGATCACTATTCGTCCCCACTTCATAAATTCGGATTAGGAATCCCGCCGGGATTCTCCATGAATAGCCAGGGGTCGACCGCCCCCTGGATTTAATCCTGAAATTCATACAACCCTGGTAAGGGTTGGCCTATCGCGAGAAAAAAGCCAAATAATCGGTCTTCCAGCATTGTTATGGCGAGCATCCGCTTTCAGCCCGCCCTTGGGCGAACCCC
>JBGSJM010000151.1:0-23068 GCA_041742015.1 Verrucomicrobiales bacterium
GAGCTGACTCACGCTTCGGACGATATCGAGCACTTCTTCAAACCGCTTCGTGCCGTCACGAACCCCCTTCCAGGCTGCCCCCATGCAAAAACGGGTCGAGCCATTCTCCCTGGCCGCCTCCGCCCGTTTCATGATGTCGCATTTCTCCATGAGGCGCTCGGCATCAACCCCGGTAGAGTAGCGGGCCGATTGGGCGCAATAAGAACAGTCTTCCGAGCAGCCACCGGTTTTGATGCTCAGTAACGTACATAGCTGGACTTCATTTTCGGGCCAGTTGGCTTCATGGACGGATCTTGCCTTTTTCAATAAATCGAAAAAAGGAAGGCTGTGGAGTTCTTTGAGATCTGCGAACTGCATTTTACGAATATTGTTTTAAGTTAAAAAATCCCTTTTATTCCTTCAAGAATCGTTTCTGGACAAAACTGAGCGCAAAATAAAGCACCAGCACACTCAGATCAAGCCCGCCCACCGGAGGAATCACCATCCTGATCGGTGCGAGAATCGGACCCATTACTAATTTCCAAAAAGCCGCCCACTGGACCAGAACGGATCGGCGGAATCCACGAGATGATGACGTATCCGATGAGGATGAACATCAAAATCGTAACCAGTTGATCCGCCATCTTCTTCCAGATGGGCCGCTCATATTCTAACGCTGACATATCGGATGCTCGCTGGAAATTCAATTTTTGCAACCTTCGTTGCGGAAACTCAAAACACGAAGCGATTCTTCCACGTCATTTTCCACGCTGATTCCGCCATTAAGATAGGCGGACTGGGACAATCTAATCAATTCGGGTCCACCGTTGATTATCTGATCTTTGCCCGAAATAATCAGACTGGTACAGTCCACTGTGATGTCCTCAGTCCGCTGTTATCCAATGGCTTTAGCGCAGCGGCACCACCAAACCACAAAAGGACTTGAAAATGGAATTCCCTCTCCGTAAGCTCGGCTATGAAGCTCGTCCGCATTTTCATTTCCAGCCCTGGCGATGTTCGTGATGAGAGAGATCGCGCCCGTCAAGTCGTCGAAAGTCTCCGTCGGCGCTACGCTGGAAGGCTTGATCTACGTCCATTGCTGTGGGAGGATCTGCCGCTGCAGCCGGATATGTCGTTTCAACAAGGTATCGATGAAATCCTCTCTGATCGGAGGGTGGAAATGGCAGTCTTCATCCTCTGGTCGCGGCTGGGAAGTTCCACTGGGTCGCTCGTAGTTAAAGAAGATGGCACACCGTATCGCAGCGGCACTGAGCGCGAATACGACCTCATGATGAAGGCCCGGGAGCAGGCTCGGAAGCATTATAGCAAGCCCCGTCCTGACATCCTGGTCTATACCCGGCACGATGAAGCCAGCTTCGAAGAGCGGTTGCGGGGCCAGACTACGGAGGAAAAAGAGGTTATAATCGTCCAAAAAAAATTAGTCGAATCTTTTATTTCCGAAAAGTTCCAGGATGCCGACACGGGGACAAATATCGCCGCCCACCTCAATTTCGACCGACCGGTTACCTTCCAACAGCGCTTGCGAACCCACCTCGAAAGTCTTCTCGATCCCATCGCCGGTCTGGACACCGACAAACCAGTTTGGGACATCGCTACACAGGGGCTTCCCTTCCTTGGATTGGAAGCCTATCAGTTCCACCATGCTCCCATCTTTTTCGGACGGGAAGACCAAATTGTCAACGTGCGCCACAACCTACGAATTCGGGCTCGGGAAGGCTGCGCATTCCTCCTCATCTCGGGAGGCAGTGGCAGTGGTAAATCCTCTCTGGCGCGTGCAGGAGTGTTGCCCGCTGTAGTTGAAAACGAGATCGACGACGTGGTTGAACGCTGGAGACACGTGGATTTCACCCCTGGCGGACTCGGCAGCGACCTTGTCGTCGGTCTCGCCGAAAAACTTGCGCTAGCCTTGCCTTCGCTCAGAGATGACACAGAAGGATTCGCAGATCTTTGCGTCCAGTTACGGGAGAATCCAGAATTTGACTGGCGTTATTTTATTCGCAAAGCACTAGGAGTGAAGGAGCGACTAATTGTCCTGGTGGATCAGATGGAGGAGCTTTTTACTTCTCAGGAATTGGATGATGGTGAGCGTGAGGCTTTCGCCACCATCCTCGAATCCATGGCAAGCACCGGTTCCGTCTGGGTGGTGGCTACGATGCGAAGTGATTTCTCCCATCACTGCCAGAGAGTGCCTGCCCTGTTCAGGATGACCCAGCGGGGGAAATCGGGCTTCTGCCCCCCACCACTGATGCCATTGCCAGGATCATCACCGATCCGGCGCGCCTGGCCGGGCTTTACTATCAGCAACGGGATGACTACGTTAGCCTTAGCGATGTTCTGCTACGCGAAGCCACCGAGCACCGGGAGTTGCTCCCATTCCTCTCCCATGTTTTGCGCCGTCTAGCGGAGGAGCGAACTGAAAAGGGCGAACTCACCTTTGCGGCCTACGAGACAAAGCTTTGCGGAAGTGGCGGGGACTTGCGCCGGGCTCTTGCCGCCTACGCCGAAGAAGTCTTCCAAAGCCTTCCTGTAGAATCTCAGGCCACGCTGCCGGATGTTTGGCCCATGCTTGTCACTCTAGGCGGGGAGGACAGCGCGCAGGCCTTGAGACAATACCCCCGTGTGAGCGAACTGTCCCGGAATCCAGCCATAGCTTCGCTCATAAAACGGTTTGTTGAAGCCAGGCTTTTTACTGCATCTGGCGATCCGGAAGGTGACGGGGCACTTATAACCGTGGCTCACGAGACCTTGTTGAGTACCTGGGAACGCGCCCGTGACTGGATTGAGCAGAATCGTCAATTTCTTCAGATACGTGCAAATGTGGAGCGTTACCAGGGATTGTGGGAAAAAAGCGCACCGACCGATCTAAAGTGCAGAGATCGCAGCCTCCTTCTTCCTCCGGGATTGGCGATCAAGCAGGCCAGGGAGCTGATGAGAAATCACGGTTCTGTCTCGATCGACAATGTGCGGCAATACGTCAACATCTCCTTGCGCCGGGCATTTTGGAAGCGGGTGCGAGGAGCGAGCCTCTTGATGACAGTGGCCGGTATCGCGATGTTCCTTGGCATCGGGGGTCTCCTATTGTACTTCATGGGATCGCCTATCTTCTCGGGAGAAGAAAAGGCGCTGGAAAAGTTTCATCAAGAGGTATATGAGCTTGAAACGGTATTACCGGATGAACCTCCGCCTTTGAAAAATCCGACCCAGGCGGCGCGCCCTTTTCACAGCTACGAAAATCGACTTGGCATGGAAATGATCTGGTGCTGGCCGGGGACTTTCGAGATGGGCAGCCTGATACGAGAGCCAGCCCGCAATGAGGACGAAACCCGGCACGAAGTGATATTGACCCGCGGATTCTGGCCGGCTCGCCACGAGGTGACCCAGGGCCAGTGGCAGAAAATCATGGTAAAGAATTCAAACCAATTTCGTCAAAATGAGGGTCTCCCCGTAGAAGGAGTAAGCTGGCACGGCGCAATGATTTTTAGTAACGAACTCACAAAATTGGAGAGAGACAGGGGGTCGATCCCGGAGGATCTGGAATATACCTTGCCCACCGAGGCCCAGTGGGAATATGCGTGCCGGGCTGGAAATTCTGCTCCGTTTTCGGGGGTAAACCTTGAGTCGATCGGATGGTTTTTCTGGAATGCATCCTTCCACACCCACCCGGTAGGCTCAAAGCAGCAAAATCTCTGGGGATTCCACGATATGCATGGCAATGTTTGGGATTGGTGTCGGGATTGGTATTGTGAATACCCGAGCGGTCCGGTGAGCGATCCTTCCGGGCCCGATAACGGGTCGGCCAAAGTGGACCGCGGTGGGGGGTGGTTCGGTTTTGCGTGGTTTTGTCGTTCAGCGGCCCGTGACAGATTCCCCCCAAACAGCAACTACTTTAATATGATAGGTTTTCGCCCGATCCTGCAAAAAAACGTAAACATTGGTCAAGAGCGAATCCTCAAGTTTTCGTCGCCTGTGGGTCCTTCAAGTTCATAGTAACTCAACAACTCATATAACGTGATCGGAAATGTTTTTAAGGTATTTCTGTTTAATTTAATCTATTTATCTTAGATTGATTGAATGAAGTACACCCCGTCTTTTTTGAGCCAAGACAATTGCTATAAAAAATCCCGTGCGATCACTCAGACGTCCCAAACTGCCCTGCAAACTTGCGCGCCGTCTCACTGAGAACAGAAGCTTCCTGCTCAGGAGAATTCGAATATTGCCGCAGGCTGATATAGTCGCGTGCATCGCCCCCATCCGTGCGGGTGCTCCAGGCGAGTCCGATCGTGCGATAGCGGGGGTCTGTTCCGCTGCCGGCAACCCAGTTTGCCAGCGGGCGGCCCGGGAGTTGAAATTCGCCTTGAGCGACGATTCCCCCGGTCATGGCTGCGGCGAGAATGGCGTTTCGGTCTTCCTCGGTCCAGGCCTGGGTGTTACTGGACGCAGCCAGACTGATGAGATCGGTGCCCTCGCTCCACTGGAGGAGGTGCTGGGTTCCCACGGCGATGGCTCCGTTCACAGTGATCTGCCGGGTAACGGCCAGGGCGGCATTCACCTTCTCGATGGATGCTTTGCCGGGCCGAATAACCATCCCTATCGAAGGAACCGCCAGCCCGCCCCGCTCACTCCGCACCAGGCCGGACACGGGTGGCAAGACACTTCGGCCCGCGAGGAATTTTACGATCCCGGTGAGATTTTTTTCCGTGGTCTGGGAATAAAGATAACGCGGCGCGCTGAACTCCAGGCGGGGACGGTCATCCGTATTTAATGGCGCATCACCGGCATAGGCTTTTAAGTCATCGTTTCCCAGGAAGAAGGTGGACGCGATCTTTTCGAAGGTTCCCCGCTCGATCAAGTCCAGCATCAAGCGAATCCGTTCTTCGCCAAGTGCCGCACTGACCCTCCCGTAATCGAGGGCGTAGGGTTTATCACTGCCGATGAGGATCAGGTCGCCCCGCGTCGGCATCCATAAAGTGACATTTGCGAAGACGCTCTGGTAGGTGCGGATGATCCCGCGCAGGTCCTCTGGAGCCATGTTGTAACAATGAATCCACTGAGACATGATCCCACCCTCTGTGAGCCGACTTTTGGCCAGTGCGAAAAACTCCTGGGTAAACAGGTTGGCCACTCCGCTGATCCACGGGTTCGAGGGCTCGGATACGATCACATCGTAGCGGTTCCCGCTGGCGTGCAGGAAATTGCGTGCGTCCGCCACTCTGAGCACCGTGCGGGGATCGTCGAGCACACCGTGGTTGATGTCTCTGAAGAAGTTGGACGCCTCGATGACTTCGGGAGAGATCTCGATGACATCCAGACTCTGGATATTCTGATGCGCGGCGGCACCCGCCGGGGTCGTTCCCGTGCCGAGGCCAATCACCGCGACCTGGCGCGGCTCCGGGTGCAACAACATCGGTATCTGGGCGAGCAAAATCTGGGTGGAGAGGTCCTCCTGGTTTGAGCCATCTGGCTTGCCGTTGATGTGAAGCAGACGGTTGCCATCCGATTCGGTGACGCACACCACCGCATCAACCCCCTCTTTGTAATATTTTAATTTCCGGGTGCGCACAGCCTCATGCCAGTTGTTGGTTTCAGTGAACCAGTTGGTGTGGTAAAAGACGCCGCTGGTCATCACGGTTTGATCCCACTTTGGTACCAGGAAGCCCATTAGTCCGACCACGGCGGCGACACCGGCGATGGCCTGCACGCTCTGTCGCCGAGATGGGATGGTGCACCGCATCCAGAAGAGCCCACCCGCCGCCACGCTCACCGCAGCGGCCAGAAACGTGCTGCCATGGATACCAAAATGAGGCAGGATAAGCAGGCCGCCAACCAGGGTTCCCAGAATCGTACCCACCGAGTTGGCGGCGTAAGCGGTCCCGATGCCGCGTCCCACGCTCGCGGTTTCATTAGCCCAGGCCGTGGCCACGAGTGGAAACACTGCGCCCATCAAAAATGTCGGGAGAAACATCACCCCAAAACACAGCAGAAAGACGAACCCCAGGTAGAGGGTGAAGTTTTCGCTCAGCCCTGAGTTATATCCCTTGAGAAATAGATCAGGCAGGTAGCTGATCAGCCAGAGTCCGGCGATTGCAGAAATGGCGATGCCTGCCTGAAGCCAGCCGGCCATTTTCAAAAAACGGTCGCGAGAGTAGGCTCCAAAAAAGCGGTTGACCGCGAAACTTCCCAGCGCGATTCCAGCGAGGAACGTCGTCAGGGTCGTGCTAAACGCATAAACGCTGCCGCCAATCACCAGCGTCAAGGCACGAATCCAGGTCAACTGATAGATCATGGCCGCGAATCCCGATAGGGCGAAACCCGCGAGGATCCAGCGCGCTCCTGGGCATCGTTGATTTATAGTTGATGGTTGATGGTCTGAGAGTTTAGGACTTTCAACGATCAACTTTCCACCATCAACTCTCTGAGAGCCCATCGCAAAAACACCGAATGCCGCGAGCAGGGCGAGGCCGGCAGAAACCAGGATTGTCCCGGTCATGCCGAGTCCGGGAAGAAGGACGTAACCTCCGAGAAAGGCCCCAAGTGTTGCGCCGAGGGTGTTTAGACCATAGAGGTGCGACGTGAGTTTTGAAAGTTCAGCACCCTTGCCAGAGAGCCCGCGCACCAGCAGGGGGAGCGTGCCGCCCATCAGGAAAGTAGGAATGAGGAGCATGACGAGGGCGAGGCCGAAGCGAAAACCGTGGGCGGCAAGCCCTGACACTCCGACAAGCGGGGCCGCTGCGACGTACGCGGCTTCGGCCCAGTCGAACAAAAACAGGGTGGTGAGCGCGTAAATTCCGATCCCCAACTCCAGAAGTGCATAGGCGCGGAGCGGATTGGCGATTCGGTCAGCCCTGGTTCCGATCAGATAACTGCCTAGCGCGAGCCCTGTCATAAACGCCGTTAAGACAGCGATGTGGGCGTATCCCGTGATCCCAATAAACTGTGCGAGTTTCCGGGCCCAGACCACTTCGTAGATGAGTGCCGCACCACCCGAGATCAGCACGCATCCGTAGACGACGAGGAGGAAAACGGATGAGGCTGCCGGAACTTCAAGGCCAGTGTCACGGAATCCAGAGCCTCGGATTCCCAATCCTCCGGCACGGGCTTCGCAAACGGGTTCGGAGACCCGTTCTACATGGGCCGTCGCACTCTCCTTCCGTGATTGGACTTTCACTTTTGCTTTTGTCCGGCGCTTTTTCTTACTCATCGACGCGACATTAGTGTTATGCTTTTTATTTTCAATGAATACCCATATCGTAGGTGAAACATCTAAAGCAACTCTCGCGGGAACCATGCCTTTCCCGGAGATCGTGGGAAGACTCATCGAAACCGGAGTGGAATACTATCACGTCGATTACGTGACCCTACGAAAAACCTTCTACAGTGCGAGTGGAGATACGGTTATCACTCCCATTACCTACGAGGGATTGCCGGACGTGGCGCTGGATTTCGATCAGGCTGCTCTCCGGGCCGCCATTCTAGACAGTCAACGTAACGGCCAACATTATCGGGATTTTACCATTCGTGCGATAAAGGCTGGAGTTCAGGGTTATATAGCTTTTCTCCGTGGACAACGTGTGACTTATTGGGGACGCGGCGGAGATCAACATACCGAGTGGTTTCCTGGTGCTGGACCAACTGAATCCAAATGACAAACGAGTCGAACAAGCCTTGCGGCGTTAAATAGCTCCACGTCCCTTGAGGACTTCTACAATTTTTTCTGGACTTTGGGTCAATTTCACCATGGCGGAGATCAGGATGCGTTGCCCTACCACGGTATAGAAAATTCCAAACTCCTTGTGCTTTCCCACCAGCAGGCGGCGATGATTTTTAAGGAACGGAACCCTGGGACCCATTTCCGAATTGTGCCGCAGTAGGTAGAGCGCGGAATCTATTCCATAAATGAACTGGTCTTCGTCCGACTGCCCTGACTTTGCCTGAATAAAGTCGGACCCCGCTCCAGATGTCCAAACGATCTCGTGGCCCGTCGTCATCACCCTTCGTCAGGTCTTTGCTTTTTCAGTTCTTCCCAGGAAATTCCTGAATTGGGGTCCCGAAGAAATGCAGCAACCCTTTCTTCGATGATGGTGATTGCTTCCCCAGAAAGAGATTCGTGAGACGCGACTTCTGCAATGGCCTGGTCACATAACTCCCGGGCCAGGATCAATCGGCCTTCGTTGTCGAGAGTTTTCAGTTCAGGAAATTTTTCAAAAATCATGGATTATCTTACCACAGATATATCTGGTGACAACTTCCTGGATTTCATCCCGGAACCATCTCCGTAAAGGGCCAGACGTAAGCTTGCAGGAAAACCAGCAGACCAACCAGGGCGGCGAGGATGATGCTGTGGATAAATACGTAGCGCAGGATGCTGCTCTCATGGCCATACCAGCCGGTGGCGGTGCTGGCGACAACGATGCTCTGGGCATCGATCATTTTACCCATGACGCCGCCAGTGCCGTTGGCGCATGCCATCAACGTGGGGCTGACGCCAACCTGCTGGGCGGTGATGGTTTGCAGGCTGCCAAAAAGCACGTTTGATGAGGTGTCAGACCCCGTCAGCGCCACGCCGAGCCAGCCAAGCAGGGTGCCAAAGAAGGGATACATCCACCCAGTCTTGGCGAGGGCCAGCCCCAGAGTGGCGTCCGCCCCGCTGAATTTGGTCACGAAGCCGAGCGCCAGCATGGCCGAGATCGTCATCAGGGAAAAGCGCAGTCCCCATAAACACTCCAGGTAAAGTCGCGCCATCCGGGTGAGACTGGTCCGCATGACCAGTCCGGTCAAAACGCAGGCGACGAAAATTCCCGTGCCCGTGGCGGAGAGGAGATTCAGCTTGAACTCGGCTTTTTCCGCTGCCGCTCCAACCGGTGCCACCGGCGGCACACGCTGCACCACCTGATGAAGGTCTGGAACCTGGAGGGTGAGGTTAAACAGTCCGTCGAGCCCATTTTTCACCGGCGGCAGGCTCCAGGTGAAGACAACCACGCAGAGAATAACCCAGGGAGACCAGCACAGAAATTGAGAGTTTGGAGTTGAAAGTTGAGAGTCGGCCACTTCTGTCATTTCTCCCATTTTCTGGGGACCCCGGCGCAGTCGCAAAAGGATGACCACCGCTATGATCGAGCAAATCGATGAAACGATATCAACCAACCACGGGCCATGAAAATTGGCGATCAAACACTGCGGCACAGCAAAGGCGAGACCTGCGGTGAGCGCGACCGGCCACGCCGCCCGCAGCCCTGCCCGACCAGCGAGGGCACCCACCACCCAAAAAGGAATGATGAGAGAAAAAATGGGCAATTGCCGTCCCGTCATTTTGGACAGCTCCAGAATATCAATACCGGTGACGGCGTTTAAGGCGATGAGCGGGGTGCCCATGGAGCCAAAGGCCACCGGGGCGGTATTGGCGATAAGCGCGAGTCCACAGGCCTGAAGGGGTTTGAAATTGAGCTGAATGAGGAGAGCCGCGGTCACCGCCACCGGGGCACCAAATCCGGCTGCCCCCTCAAAAAATGCTCCAAAGCAGAAGGCGATCAGGATGACCTGGGAAGGGGGATCGGGTGCCAGGCGAACCAGTTGGTTTTTCAAAACCTCGAACCAGCCTTTATCGACGGTGAGTTTGTATAGAAAGATGATGTTGAGAACCATACAGCCGATCGGCAGGAGCCCGTAACAGGCTCCATTCACCGCCGCCATGGTCGCGGCAGATGCGGGCATATCATATCCCCAGATCGCCACGCCCAGTGCGAGCAGCAGCGCAGCAAAAGCGGCCTTGTGAATGGGCAGGCGTCCCCAGGCAATCACCCCCAGAAGCACCACTACCGGCGTAGCCGCAAGCAGTGTTGAAAGGGTCGCATTCTGAAGAGGATCGTACGTTTGCAGCCAAGTCATGCCACCTCTACTTTAACTCCCCAAACAGCTCCCGGAAGGCCGCGACGATTTTCACCGAGGCATCGACCTCGAGGTAGCTAGACTTTGCCCGCCAGGTCTCGTAACCTCCCCAGGCGTGCTGCTGCGGGGTTGGCAGGTAACCGTTGTAGCCGTTCGCCAGCTCAATGACCATGGTTGTGCCGAAGGGACTGAGCTCCTTTAGCTCAAGCCCGATCTCGACAAAGGTCTCGCAGGGTGTCGTGAGGATACAAAGATCGCCAAGCCGATACCCTTGCAGCCGGACGGGCACGGTGTCGGGATATTCACGCATCTGCAGGGTCTCGCGGGCGTAGATGGCGTCCCGGGCGCTGAGGTTGCCGTTGATGAGTTGCTCTGGACTGCTGAGGATCTCGTGGGCGCGGGCGAGTTCAGCGGCGGCGGGCTTGCGCACGCCGAGGTCGAGTTCTTTCGCAGCAACGGTGATCGGAAAATCGGCGCGATACTCAATCTTTGCGAGGGCGGCAAAAGCTGAGTCAGCAACGGATTGCGCGACCTCGATCATCTTTTCGCCGGGTTCGTATCGTTTCGTAGGGGCCGGTGCGGAGAAGTTAACATTGTTGATGTCACCGCTTGTGCCGTTCGAAAGGATGGCCACATAGTCGTCTCGACCTGGAGCTACTTTCTCCGCCATCACCCTGGCAAAGCGGTCGAAGTAGTCGCCGGAGAGCTGCGCCTTGCCATCAGCAGTGCGGGGAGGTCCACCAACGTAGTGAAGGGCGTAGTTGGCAAGGAGGCCAATGGGTTTTTTGGTCCCCTGCGAGGACCGCACTGCAAGCAACGGGATGGAGGGATCAACCGGCCCGGCTGGTTTCGAGACCTTTCCCCCACCCTTGTCGTAGCCAGGATTCATCCGCACTTCGTCGGTGGTCTCGCCAAAGGGATTCTCGTAGGGCTCGGTAACGAACCAGCGGCGGTTGAAGACTTGGTCGCGGTTTTCACCGACTGCCCATCCGGCCTCGGCAGGCTCGAGCCTTCCATGTGCGGCGACGATGGAGTCAGCGATTCTTTCAGCAAGAAAAATCTGGTAGCCCACCGAGGGATTTGACTGGAAAGCCGACGTGGCGGTGGGAGCGGAATGCGTGTGAGTCGCGGCGATGGTGAAGTGATCTGCCGGGACTCCCATCTTTGCCGAAGCGAGGCGCTTCGCGGAGTCCACCAACTCGCGCGGGATGAGGCACGAATCAACGAGGGTGAAACTGACGAGGGTCGCCCCGTCGCCCAGCATGAGAGTGCGGCAGTGGATACGCTCCTCGGTGCCGTCGAGGAAGGAAGCTGCCATCGAACCAGCCGTCGAGATGGGAAAGTGCCCGGGCAGCGGGGTGATGTCGGTGACGTCGGCACCTGCACGAAGTTCTCCCGCGAGGGATTCGGAGAAAATCGGGCCGAAATGGCAAAGAGCGAGTACGAGAGTGAACAAGCGTTTCATTACCGCAGCATATTAATCAGAATTTGGATTTACCAGTCCTTTTGTGAACGGATTCAAGTCTGGGGAATGCTGCGCTTATTGACCAATCGTACCCTGTTAAGCCGCCGATTGTACCCTGTTGGATCCAATCTACGGCAATCCCGCGAGTTTTTTAGGACACAACTCATTTCCAAGCTTCGATTACTCCCCTTTGGAGTTACAATTGCCGAATGACCCGTTCCGAGCGTGGATTTTTCCGTTCCGAACGGGTCGAGTTGGGTACCAAAGGTGTCGAGTTGGGTTCCGAAGGGGTCGAGTTGGGTACAAAAGGGGGCGATCTGGGTTCCGAACGGGTCGATCTAGCTACAGAACGGGTCGATTTGGGTACAGAACGGGTCGATTTGGGTACAGAACGGGTCGATTTGGGTACAGAACGGGTCGATCTGGTTGACAGAACGGGTCGATCTGGTTGACAGTTCGTCACCTCCGTATTTAAAATGCAATGCCGTCCCCAATCCGCAAAAATGCTGGCGGTAAACGGACCTCTGCTCTCCCGTAAAACACTGACACGGTCCCGGCAAAAAACCAAACATAGCGGATCAAGAGAAAACAGATGACCGCGATGTTAATTTGATTACGATTGGTCGTCCGGTCCGTCAAAGTGACCGCCATCGATCTCCCTTACCCGCTTGCGATCACGCACCGCCTCGACCGCTGAGCGCAGGTGCTCGGACAGAACCCGGGCATCTTTGAGCCAGGCAAGATTGACCTCGGGAGCCGTGCGGTCAGAACTCATAATCTGCACCGAGCCGTAGCCGAGCATCCGCATCAAAAAGGGCTCCGTGAAGGTCCAGTCTTTGACCCGGTAGAGTTCGATCTCTTCCATCGTTTTTGAAAAAATACCCGATCTGATGCGAAGTCGCTGATTGGTGAGAGTGATTTTGGTAGTCTTGAGAGCGATGTGTTTGGCGAGCGCCACTGGAATACCGATAATCGATATCCACCACCAGAAGTTCTGCCAGGACGAGGGAGTGCCCTCCCAAATGACAACTTCGGATTGCGCTGTAGAGGAAGGATTGGGTGATGGCGTGGGTGCTGGACTCATGGCGTGCCACGATACCACAGGCTTCCGTTTTTCCACGATAAAAATGCCAAAATTTAGAGGATCATTCGCACTTTTTATCTGATCCGAAAGTTTTTCAGCATTGTTTTACTTCTGGAACTCAACCCAGTCCACATTCATGAGTCCGCCTTTTCCCGGATTAACAAAGACAAGGTAGACGTCGGCCCGGTCCTGGTTCGGAGCGGTTATTGGGGAGGTGAATTCCTGGAACTTGTCCCAGCCACCGGTAGTCGGCACTTCAACCGAGCCTACGAGGGGTCCATCCACGGCCCCGGTGCGGATCTCCACTTTTCCACCAGATCCCCCGGAAGAGGCTCGGACTTTAATCGATCTGACCTGACTAAGCGGAATGGAATTAAATTTCGCGCTGTGCCCATTGGCGGTGGAGCCAATCACTTTCCCCTGAATTCGGGGTCCCTGGAGGTGGTCAGCCTTTTCGGCCTCGATCCGGCGGGTGCGGAGTTTGACCTGGGCTTTGCCGGATAGCGGCCCCGCAGGAGCCCGACCGAGATCGGTAAAGGTGGCCTCAATAATTCCGCTGGATAGTTTCCCATCCTTCGGCGAGGTGATCTGGCCTTCAATTCCCCGCGCCACAGTCGGGGTGGCCTCGGCTGAGGCAAGATTGTAGATCCACTTCACCATCATATAAACTTCATCGGCGGTATGCTGGCTGTGTGGCAACATGGGAAGAGGGCTCCAGACACCCGTTGAACCTTTGACAACTCGGTCCACGGAGACTTCGAGCGCTCCGGGCTGACCTTTATACTTGGTGGCAATATCCATCAGCGAGGGGCCGACGATTTTTTGACTTACTGCGTGGCAGTTAAAACAATCGGACTGCTTCATCCGGGAAAGCCCTGGATCTTCGCTGCTGAGTTTCCCATCAGCGGAAGCCCAGGCGGAACTGACGAGAGTGCGCATGGAAAATTCCGCTTCCCGGCCTTTTCCGTCGCCATCTTCCGGGTCGTTAATCCCGAGCTTGAAGGCAACTGGCTCGCCGGGTGTAAAAAAGTCACCCTCCTGCGGGCTGAGGAATCGCACGGCGGGAACCGAATTGCCAACCGTAACGGGCACGATTTCGCGACCTTCCGCGCCTTTGGAATCCTTTACCACCAGCTCGATCCGGAAATCACCGGGTTCGCGAAGCGTCACTGTGGTTTCTGGATCGGTCGAAAGAACCTTGTCCCCAAGTCGCCACTGGAGGGTAATGGCGTCGCCCTCATGATCCAGTGAGCCCTGGGCGGAGAGCTTGATTTCGAGCGGTTCACGACCAGAGGTGGGAATAACTGTCGCCCGGGTGACCGGAGCGATATTCCCCCACTGATAGCTCATTCTGACGAGGCGTGAATCGCGATTTGCTCCCCAGGTCTCGCCATAATCAAGAAAGTAAAGGCTACCGTCTTTTCCAAAAAAAAAGTCAACGGGACGCTTGATCTGGAAACGGCCACTGCCATCATCATCCCCCTGGGCAACCCTGGCTGCCTGGGTGAAGGGCAGAATTTCAGTCATTTTTCCCTGTGCATCAAGCCGCCCCCAGAAAATGAAGGGGCGCTGCCAGTCGTAGAAAAGCAGGCAGCCATCAAAATACTCCGGTAATCCACCGGTCTCTTTAAAACCCGGATCAAAATGAAAGACCGGCCCCCCGCAGGCGGTTCGCCCACCGGTGCCGAGAATTGGAAACTCGGCAGAAGCGGCACTGGGATACCAGACCAGCGGCTCCTGCACTGGCGGAAGCTCGGTGAGCCCGGAGTTATTTGGGCTGATGTTGATCGGCCTGGTTTTTTCATAAATCAAACCTGGTTTCTTTTCAGAGAAGTCAAAATCGACATAAACTGCATTCCCCCGCGAGTAGGGCCAGCCATAATTTCCCGGCTGGCGGATCTGGTTTACGGTGTCGAAACCGCGCGGGCCCCGCTCAGCCTTTTCTGATCCCGCATCCGGCCCGACATCACCAACATAGAGGAAACCGCTTTGGTGATCAATGTTGAAGCGCCACGGATTTCGGAAACCCATGGCATAGATTTCGGGCCGGGTTTTCGGCGTACCCGGTGGAAAAAGGTTACCTTTGGGGATCGTGTAACCGCCCTCTGGAGTTGGCTTGATGCGCAGGATCTTGCCGCGCAGGTCATTGGTATTGGCGGAGGATTTCTGCGCGTCCCAAGGACCGCGATTAGGGCGTTCATCAATCGGGGCGTAGCCTTCGGAATCGTTGAATGGGTTGGTGTTATCCCCGGTCGAGGCATAAAGGCAGCCATCCGGGCCAAAACGGAGCGCCCCGGCGTGGTGGCAGCACTGCTGGCGCTGCTCCGACCAATTTAGCAGATCTTTTCGCGTAGCCATGTCGAGCTTTCCCTCTACGAGAGTGACTCGACTAATGTACTGCCCATCAAAATCCGGCGGGGAATGAAGGAAATAGATCCAGTTATTTTTTGCAAAGTCTGGATCGAGGGCCAACCCGAGCAGTCCATTTTCCTGGGCAGTGGTGACGGAAAATTCCCCTACCACGCTGACGAGTTTGCTTTTCGGATCAAACACTTTCACTTTCCCGGCGATCTCATTAAAAAAGATCCGGCCATCGGGGGCCTCTTGCAGGGTCATGGGTTGGGGCAATTCCCCAGCCAGGACTTCGAACTTAAAGCGATAATCCGGAGGAAGAGTCTGGGCGAGAGTGATTCCACAGGAAAAGATGGTCAGGACAAGGTAGCGCAACATAAGGTGGCAAGACTAGCGTAATTGAGGGTTTCGTCCAACCGAGCTAAATCACGTTAACAGGTAAAATTTTTGATGGGGCTGGCTTATCCCTGATCTTCGGGCTTGGGCTGATGAACCTTTACCTCAAGTTGACCAGCAGGACCTTCGGGCCATTTGGCGCCGTCTTTGATCCAGGTCCGCAACAATTGCAAATCGGTCAGATCAATCCCCCATCCATTGGCCGGCATGGCTCCTGGATGTGTTTTCGGTTTTATAATCGCCACATAGATTCGACTGGTTTCGGGACTACCAGGATCCAAAAATGGACCTGATTCGTTCTTCCCATAAATCGTCACGGGATCCTGGAAATTTAGACCTGCGTTGTGTTTCTGGTTATTGTGGCAGGTGAGACAGGTGTTCTCGAAAAAGGGTTTGATCGTTTTTTCAAAGGTATCAGCACTCGTCACCGCAGTTGTTGAAGGACTAACCGCCCCGGTTTCCTTATTCAACTGGCAGCCCACCAGAAAAAAAAGGCAGCCGCCGAAAACAGCAACCAATAAGCAAGTATCAAAAAGCTTTTTCATGGCAGCTATCTTTCCCGGACAAAAATTTTTAGCAATGCGGAAATTCCTTTATTCTACGCAATAATTGCGAAGAATTGACTGGAGTTACTTAGCGACAATCGCTTTCCTCAGGTGCTCAGAAGCCTTCGACTCGTTGTCAGCGAGGTCGCTGGGATTGGTCGAATCCAAGGTCGGCGAAGGATTGCGCCTGGCCCGATGATCAGATACCCAGAACATCCTGCCTTCATGTTCCACTTTCACGCTGATGAAGCCACTTTCCTTGCTGGGCAAAACTTCGACGAGAATCATTCCCGACGAATTTTTCTCGGTGGTCTGGATTTGCTCCACCATCCCAGTCGCTCGATTTACAATCATCGCCCCCTGCCCACCGGGAAAGCTAAAAGTTCCTGCGAGAGTCCAATACGAGGAGCTGTTGGGTATGTCCCGGCCTTTTGGCGAGTCTGTTTTTGTAAAAAGCGAGTTTTGCCAGATGACCGCATAACGCTCCAATGAGTAGCCCTTTGGCTTGTCCTGAGCGACCACCAGCGAAGTGGTCGATGATAAGATGAGAAGAATGATTAAACGGAACATATTTACTGCTAATTTACTTCACTTATGCTGAAGGTTCAACTTTTGAAGAAAAATCGCGAAGCTGTTGGTTGATCCATTCCTGATTTTTGCCTTTTTCCCGAGCCATCAGGGCGGCGACTTTAGGGGCGCAGCGCATGGCGGCACTTTCATCCAGGAATCGACTGCGTGTTCGGCGGGAGAGGACATCATCCAGAGTTTCGGCCTGTTCTTCGCGCACCGCCGCTATGATGTCAGCAAAGGTGTAGGGCAGCTCGGGATCCAGTGTTTCCCGCAGGGCCGGATCATTTTTGGCCAATTCCCGGGCGGAGGATTCATCCAACAAACGGATGGCACTGGTCTGGCAGGCGCTGGGTGCCAGCTTGCCAAGGCTGATGGCACGATCAATCGCCGCTTCAGCCATGGCCCGACAGGTGGTCCACTTCCCTCCAGTGATGGTGATCAGGCCAGACTGGCTGACGAAAAGGCTGTATTCCCGCGATATTTTCGAGGTGCCGGTAGAGGCATCTACCACAGGTCGGACCAGGGGGCGCAGTCCACAAAAGGTGGCTTTGATATCGTTGCGGATGGGGGCATTGGAAAGGAAACGAGCCGCGTGGTCGAGCAGGTAATCGATCTCAGCCCGCTGGGGCCGGGGCTCCAGTGAAATTGGGACGCCAGGTGTATCGGTCGTACCTACGATGACACGGTTGAGCCAGGGAATGACAAAGAGCACCCGGCCATCGTCTGTTTTCGGAATCATGATCCCGGTTTCTGACCCAAGAAACTTTTGATTTAACACGATGTGAATGCCCTGGCTGGGAGTAATGACACCAGACGCATCGGGATTGTCCATTTTACACACGGAATCGGTGAAAACGCCGGTGGCATTTATCACGGTTTTTGCATTAATCCGAAACTCGGACTGATTGATGAGGTCGCGAGCGAAAACTCCGCTGACGATGCCGTTGTTTTTGAGAAGACCTGTCACCTGGCAATGGTTAAAGATAACTCCACCCCGGGCTGAGGCGGTCCGGGCCATGGCGATGGCGAGGCGGGCATCATCAAATTGGGCATCCCAGTAACAAATACCTCCCTTGAGACCTTTGGGATTGAGATTTGGAGAAGCCGCGATCGTTTTTTCGAGCGAAAGGTGACGGGTTTTGCCAATACCCAGATCGCCCGCCAAGCTGTCGTATAAAGAAAGGCCGGCACCGTAAAAAAATCGATCATTCCAGCGATAGGCAGGGACCACAAATGGAAGTGGCTTGACGAGATGGGGCGCATTTTTGAGGAGTCGCCCTCGCTCATAGAGAGCTTCCCGGACGAACGAGAACTGACCTCCCCGCAGATAGCGAACCCCGCCGTGAATCAGCTTGGAGCTTTTTGAAGAGGTGCTTTCGGCAAAATCCGCAGCCTCCAGAAGAATGGTTTGATAGCCACGGGTGGCGGCATCCAAAGCGATCGCCAAACCGGTGGCCCCTCCCCCAATCACAACCAAATCCCACTCTCCGCGATAATCGTTGATTCGGGCGATCTGAGTGGCGCGGTGCATCTTCTTTTCCTGAGGACCTAAATGGGTTTAATTGAACAGGGTACGATCCTCGATTAAACAGGGTTTAATCGGCTTTTTTACCTGGCAGGGAAGGCGTGGTGTAATAGAGCGAGGGAAACACAATGGGCTCTTCGTCTTCAGAAGTGAGGCCCGGTGCATCGATTTTGATGATGGCTTTTCCGGGAAGCTTGGGGAGTTTCATGATGACAGTTCGTCCATCGGACTCGACCACAGGCGTGGTGATGGTGAAGGGCTCCAATTCCCCCTCTAGCGGGATGATGGCGATCTGCACACCGTTTTCAGCGGTTGCCTTAAACCGGTCCACCGGCTGGGTGAAGTTGATTTCCAGAACCTCACTGGTGATTCGAAGCCCTTTAAACCGGAAAGCCTTCAGATTTTTACCAAGGGGCTGAAATCCATTTGTTCCACCCAGGAGAATTTTGCCGTGATCAATTGGCTCAATGGCATAGATCGGATGCTCAAAGACTTCCCTAACCGACACAGCACCTCCCCAGCCGCCATCAAAGTTTTCCGGCATCATTTCGATAAGCCGTTTGGCTTCCGGACAAGTGATGAGAATTTGGGATTTTCCATTTTCGTCATTGAAACAAAACTGGCCGATGGGTTTAAAATCGGTCATCGCTGCCGGGATAATCAGGTTTGGGAGCAGCGTCGGTGGATCGATGGGCTGTTCATCAGGTTTTTTCGGATTAAAAACCGGGAGTTGGGCGATGGCGACATAAAACCCCTCGGTGTAGGAGGCCAACTGGATCCAGGCTGCCAGCATCCCGGTTTTGGAAACTGCCATTTCCGCAATGGGAAGGGAACTGGTGGCCAGAACGGTCAGCATTTGCCCGCCGGGGTTCCAGGCAAAAAGGGTCGATGGGGTGACGGCTTTTTCCGCACCGGCTTTGGGGGCAACCGCGAAGAGCAACCGTCCGTGTTGATCCGCAATCGGGCCGCAGGAAATGGTGGCCCCCTCCGACTTTCCGGGCCACTCGCTGATCATATCCTGAAAGAAATCAAGGCGATAGTCAGCATCGGTATCAAAGGCCTGGGTGAGTTCATTGGGAGAACCGGACACCACGGAGAGGTTTCTGCCCACGGCAAGGTGACGGGCTTCCTTCCATTCAAATCCGGAGTAGAAATCCCATTTTTCTAGGGTTAACTCGGGCGTAAATTTCGCAATCCCGATCTGGCCCTGAGTATTGAGGAAGAAAACGTTTGTCTCATTGATCCTGACCATTTCAGTGACTTGCGGAATCACCAGTTTTTTCGCTACCCCCGCCTTGGCAGGTTTTTCGCCGACGGCTTTGGGAGCAGCTTCCACAATCGTCACCTCCTGGGCCGAAGCGAAAGAAAATCCGAAGAAAAGTAAAACAAAGAAAACGTGCATGGAAGCAGGCTGCATGGTTAGTGAGGTTGACTCGGGTCGAGATGGTAGGTGATGGTGAACCCTGCGAGGAGTTCCTCCCGACTCAGCGCAAGAACGTTATTGCTCCATCTGCCATTATCTGAGGTTACCACTTCGCGCCAGGTGGGTGACAAACTGAAGGAGCCATCCAAAGCATTTGTAGTGACTTTAAAGGATTGGTAGATGGAGCGACCGTCTGTGGAGATGGCGAATCTTTCCTCCACGGAAAGCTGCCCGTAAGTGTAGAGAAACTCCGGGTTCCCCTCGATGAGGCGAAATCCAAAAAACTTTGGTCTGCCGATGGCCCCAAGCGAGATACTTAAAGGATGCGGCCCTTCAGCAATGAGTTCACGAAAGCTGGGTAGTTTACCTTTTTTGACGGCGAGAACCCTGCAAAGTGGCGGGCTCCAGTAAATCGATTGTCCTGTGACCGGACTGGTCAAAATAAAAGTGGAAGGCAGGGTGGCAGAGACATCGTCCAGTTTGCTGACATTTCCAGTAACAATGGGATCTTTGAGAAAGTTGGGAATGGTGTTTCGCTGAATGAGAAGCGGCTTTTTCGAATAATCCTGGGACTGACTCTGTTCAAGCTGGCACAAAGTCAAAACGATCACCAAAGTCAGAATTCGAATTATCATAGAAAAACTTAGGCCTGAGCCGATTCGTCGCGAGTAAACACCCAGTTTACGTTATCACTCATGGATTTATTATAGCGATAGCCAGCGGTGTCGAATTTTTTCAATCCATTTGGCGCAGTAATCCGGTTTTTTATCATAAAATCGCACATCATTCCCCGTGCCTTTTTGGCGTAAAAACTCACGATTTTGTAGGAACCGTTTTTATGATCTTTGAAAACCGGAGTAATTACTTTTGCTTTTAGGTTCTTGGTTTTGATCGAGCTGAAGTATTCGTTGGAGGCGAGGTTGATTAAGAAATCCGATCCGGAATCTGCCACCGCAGCATCAACAGCCTCGGTAATCTGAAGATCCCAAAATTCGTAAAGATCCTTTCCTTTGGCAGACGTTAACTTTGTGCCCATTTCGAGACGATAGGGCTGCATCAGATCCATCGGCTTTAATAATCCGTAGAGCCCTGACAGAATTCGAAGATGCTGCTGACTGAAAATAAAGTCCTCAACCCCATAGGTATTGAGGGTAAACCCCGTGTAGACATCTCCTTTAAAGGCAAAAAAAGCCGCTCGGGCATTGTCTTCCGTAAACGGGAGTTGCCAATCACGATAGCGCTGCAGATTGAGATCCGCCAGCTTTTCGCTAATCCCCATCAAATCACTTAGCTGAGAACTGGTCTTTTTCCGAAGCAACTTGATAAGCTCCTCTGCCTCCGCCAAAAAAACCGGATAGGTTGGAGTATGAAGCGGGCAAGTGCTCTCGTAATCAAGCGTTTTCGCAGGTGATATGACGGCAAGCATGATGAAATACCAAATGCTAGGCCGAACCTCTGCTTCATGCAAGATTTGATTCACCTGCGAAATGTGGAGTAACTTATTCCAAATTGCAGACGCTGAAAACCTTTTTCCCCCAGAGTCAAAATTATCCTCCCCCTTGCAAGACAAAAAAAAGCCCCGGTTTTTGCCGGGGCTCCAAAAAGATAAATATGAAATTTAAAAACAGGTACAATCCAAAAACGCACCCCAGAACCCTTTATTAGAAAAAAAAGCTATTTTTGGCAAATTTTGTCCAAAAAACGAAAATTCTATTTTGAGCCCCCTATTTTAATGACAGACAAACCACACTCTCCTGCCCTCGCATCACTAGATACCCTTGACTCAGAGCCATGGGTGACCAGTATTGGAAATCTGGGATCTTGATTTTCTCCTTCCCTGCCTGCTTGGCAATCTGCTCATCCACCTCCGCCTTTTTTCCAAACGGATCAGCCATGGCCACCTCTTTATAACCGTCGGGCGAAGGATCTACAACTCGCAAATAACCTACTTCACCATCCTGAATGAGAAGTTTGCCATCAACATAAATCATATTTCCCCGGCCCATAAACGGATTCTCTCCAGAATTCCACAAAATCTTTCCATTAAAATCCATGCAAGTCAGGCCGCCAGTAACTCGCTTTTCACCCCTGTGATTGGCATTTTCGTTGGCCAGAAAATAAATGTAACCATCAATGACGAAAGGAGGATGAACCTGAGTACCTTGGGGAATATCGAACTTCTTGGTAACCTCCCACTTATCACTGACACTAATCATACAGGATCCATTGTCATAACCTCCAGTTAGGAAAACCAGATCCTCGGTGACTTTGGTCGGAAAAGGAATCGGGATCTTGTTGAAATAAACATCGGTTTTCCAAAGAACTTTGCCTGTGTCTGGGGTCACACTGATGGTCGTCCCACTGTCATTTCCATTTGTTGCAATAAAGACCACCTGTTCAACGCCATGGAGAGTCATCAAAGTCGGAGTTGAGTGGGAATTCCCAAAACCTTCGGTTTTCCAAACTTCTGATCCGGTGGCTTTGTCGAACCCAACCAGTCCAACAGTTGCACTCATGACGGGAACAATGACAATATTTCCAGATAACACCGGACTTTGTGCCCACCCCCACTTGGGTGGCTCAGCAGCGTATTTTTCCTGAATGGAAACAGTCCAATCGGCCTGATGGGTTTTGCGGTTAATGCGATGGATGTGGCCAAATCCTCCCACAAAATAAACCGCGTCATCAGTCACGGAGGGAACGCCTCGGGAACCCGGAAAAGGAAGTTTTCCAGCATAATCAAAGGAATAAGACCACTTTTCGGAGCCGCTTTTCAGGTCCAAACAGAGCAACCGATCCGACTCTGCCGGAAGCCGATCAATCAGAAAGACCTCGTCCCCAACAATTGAAGCACCGCCAAAACCCTGGTTTAAAGTTTTTCGCCATACTACCTCAGGACCAGAATCTTCCCAATTTGCCAGCTTCAAACCTTTTTCCTCCGAGATACCATTCAGAGTCGGTCCCTGAAAACCAGGCCAATCTCCAGCATGGGTGCGGGCGAGAACTAGAAACAGCGCGATAAACAGAATCGATTTATTCATTCCTGAAACAGACTCTGTTTCTCGATAAATTCAATTCGATTTTGAATGCCCTCCCCAGATGAATAAAAGCAAAAAGCCGGTCCATTAGTGGACCGGCTTTTTGATATAACCTGGCAGCGACCTACTCTCACATAGCCTTTCACTACACTACCATTGGCGCAACAGCGTTTCACTTCCGGGTTCGGGATGGGACCGGGTGGTGCCACTGTGCTATGGCCACCAGAGCTAAGGATTCTATTGTAATGAACCCTACACTCTGGAGGCAAAAAGCCGCCATGGATACTTTTCAATTTAACGTCAGAACTGATCTCTGACAACTGCATATTAGGTAAACAAAGCATTCAAACTGCAAAGACATTGCTGAACACATTTCGTAGAATCGAAAAAGAAGAAGCTGAAACAAGCCAAACGGATGATTAGTACTGCTTGGCTACGCACATTACTGTGCTTACACCTACAGCCTATCGACGTGGTAGTCTCCCACGATCCTTCAGGGAAAATTAATCTTGGGAATAGCTTGACGCTTAGATGCTTTCAGCGCTTATCTAGACCGCACTTAGCTACTCTGCCATGCCCTTGACAGAACAACAGAATCACCAGAGGTGCGTCAATCCCGGTCCTCTCGTACTAAGGATTGAACCCCGCAATTTTCCTACGCCCACAGAGGATAGAGGACCGAACTGTCTCGCGACGTTCTGAACCCAGCTCGCGTGCCGCTTTAACTGGCGAACAGCCAGACCCTTGGGACCTTCTCCAGCCCCAGGATGCGACGAGCCGACATCGAG
>JBGSJM010000152.1:0-2275 GCA_041742015.1 Verrucomicrobiales bacterium
ACCCGCGATCAGCAGCACCAAGGCAATTTCCGGTCACGGACTTTCCATGGCAGGCACGCTCGAAGCTGGGATCTGCTGCCTGGCCATCAAGGAAGGCTTCACACCTGGGTCCGCTCATATCAAAGAACTGGATCCCGAAGCGGAAGAACTCACCATCCCAAGGGAAACGACCCGGACCCGCCCTGAAATCGTGATGAGTAACAGCTCGGGATTCGGCGGTGCCAACGTGTCGCTCATTTTCAAAGCTCCAAGCGATGACATAAAATAAAATATGCTCAATCGAAACGATATTCTAGAATCCATACCCCAAGGTGAACCCTTTGTTTTTATCGACCGGGCGGAAGTATTTGAAAACTCTGTGAAAGGCTCCTATACCATCACCGGGAACGAGTGTTTTATGGCTGGACATTTCCCTGGGCGCCCGATCTTTCCCGCTTCAATCATGGTCGAAGCACTGGGACAACTCGCTATTGTCTACCTATCCAAGACTTTTGCGATGAATAAACTGGACCTCGAAACGATTTTTTTTATCAAAAGCGATGATGTCCGCTGCCAAAGGAAATGTTTGCCTGGAGAACAACTGGATTTATGTCTTGAAATTAAGGTAATTCGGGAACCATTGGTGACCTTTAAAGGCCATATTTCTGTTGGTGACGAGCTGGCGGTCAAAGTTTCTTCCATCATGCTAAGTTTTGCTCTTGGAAAAAATTGAACTTTAAAGTTTTTGCTGGCCTTGAGATTTGACCTGATCCGATTGATAGTAGTGCTCTAAGCAAGATCGGATTCCATGGCAAAAGCGCGTTCACAGTTTCCAGAGCCGGATGAACTGACCGGAAAATTCGGCAAAAATTATCTTGTCTTGAATCTAATTGCTGCGGGAGGTATGGGCGCAGTATACAAAGCCCGTCACACTCAATTGGACCGTTTCGTGGCTATCAAGATTCTGCCACCATCTTTGATTTCTTTGGCAAAAAACTCCGAATTTGACGTCAGTCAACGCTTTGAACAGGAGGCCAAAGCGATGGCCAAGCTCGTCCATTCCAACATAGTTGGAGTCCACGATTTTGGAGAGACCGAGGATGGCATCCTCTTTCTTGTGATGGAGTTTGTCGATGGTGAGAACATCCAGACCCTGCTCCATCAATCAAATCTCGCGGTGGAACACGTCCTCACCCTCGCCCGGCAAATTTGCGGAGCCCTCGCCTATTCTCACGATCAAGGAATGGTTCATCGAGACGTTAAGCCCGGCAATATTTTGATCGATCACAATGGGAAAGCCAAAGTCACAGATTTTGGCCTCGTAAAGGTCATGGGTAGCAAGCTGTTCGAAACCAAAATTGGATTCGGCACGCCCGGCTATTACGCACCAGAAATTGAAAAGAATGGCAGGACCGACGAACGTTCCGACATCTATAGTTTTGGTGTGCTGCTCTACGAAATGCTCACCGGTGAACTCCCAATCGGTCTCTGGGAACCCGTTTCCATGGTAAAGCCCGAACTGGATGAGCGGTTTGATCAAGTTTTAGGCCGCTGTCTTAAAAGGAAACCCGAAGATCGCTATCAATCGATGCATGAGGTCAAAGCCGACCTCGATGCTATCGCTTTTGCAACACCCGATGGCAAAAGAAGCAATTCAGCCCTGAACTTGAAGCAACTATTCTGGCGGTTATTCACGGTATTTATTTCACTATTTTTAGTATCAGGAATTGCTTCAGCATTTGATATCTATTTCAATCGGTATCACATCGGATGGCTTTTAGAACAGGCCCGCGAAGGGCAGCGTGCGGTTTTCGATACAATTATTGCCCGCTGGAATCTAGTTTGTTACGTAATATTTCCAAGCGTCTGGGCGTGGTTTGTATTTACCCTGCTTTACAGTGACCCGGCCAGCTCAAAAACACGATCCCTACTGGTTAGAATTCCTATTCAGGGTGCTGCCCTCTGTGCGCTGGGTTGGTTTGCCTCAATCCCAGGTCTACTCCTACAAATGCCTGAGGATTTCATTTTACCGACCAGCGCCAAGTTGCTTCTCTCCATTTCGGTGTTGATCAAAGCCGGTATATCTATTCCGCTTGGATTTCTGGTCACCGACCTCTTATCGCAGCGGTTACTTTATCCACATTTTTTTTCGCGAAACTCACTTCCTATGCAAGAGATTGTAAAAAGGTCACCTGGATTGGAACTTCGGGGGATACTTTGGATCGTCTCATCATCTGTCTGCCCCATCCTCGCACTTCTGCTACTAGTTGTGTCAATCAATTCATTCGATCTTGAT